>CAJKFS010000030.1 GCA_905199225.1 uncultured Collinsella sp.
GGAGGAGCCCCTGCCGCGCGAAGCGCGCAGCGGAGCCCTTTGCATGTCCGAGGACGTTTTGGAAAGTAACCCAAAGCGGCCCGGCGATCCTGCGGGAGTTAAACCCCTTTAGAACTTGTCGTGGAAGGTACGCGAAATGACCTCGTCCTGCTGCTCCTTGGTGAGCGTGTGGAAGTTCACAGCATAGCCGGAAACGCGGATGGTCAGCTGCGGGTACTTCTCGGGGTGAGCCTGAGCATCGAGCAACGTCTCACGGTTGAAGACGTTGATGTTCAGGTGATGGCCACCCTTCTCGGCGTAAGCGTCGAGCATGTGGACCAGGTTATCGGCCTGAGTCTCGGAAACTTCAGAAACCTTCATAATGTGTCTCCTTCGATCGATAGGCACCGGCCGAAACCGGCGCGCTAATCAGTAATCGTTATTGTTAGTATAGCACTAACAATAGTTACTCGCCCAGCTGATCAAGGTCGATATCGCCAAAGAACACCTGGTCCTCCTTGCCGAGCGCACCCGGGATGATGGAGAAGGTGTTGGAGATGCCGTCCTGAGCATCGCGGAACGGGAGCTTGGAAACCGAAGACAGCGAAGCGATGGCGCCGTGGCTATCGCGCTTGTGCATGGGGTTAGCACCCGGGGCGAACGGCTGGCCAGCCTTGCGGCCGTCAGGCGTGGAACCGGTCTTCTTACCGTACACGACGTTGGAGGTAATGGTCAGAACCGAGGTCGTGGGCACGGAGTTGCGGTAGGTGTCGTTCATGCGGATGTACTCCATGAACTGGTGCACAACGTCGTGAGCGATCTGGTCGACGCGGTCGTCGTCGTTACCGTACTTGGGGAACTCGCCCTCGGTCTCGAAGTCGACGATGATGCCGTTCTCATCACGGACGGGGTGGACCTTGGCGTACTTGATGGCGGACAGGGAGTCAGCCACGACGGAAAGGCCAGCGATGCCCGTAGCGAACCAGCGGTGCACGTGCTTGTCGTGCAGAGCCATCTGGATGCGCTCGTAGCAATACTTGTCGTGCATGTAGTGAATGATGTTCAGCGAGTTGACGTACACGCCAGCGAGCCACTTCATCATGTCGTTGTACTTGGCCACAACGTCGTCGTAATCGAGCGTATCGCCCTCGACGGCGCGATACTTGGGGCCGACCTGCTTCTTGGAGACCTCGTCAACACCGCCGTTGAGCGCGTAGAGCAGGCACTTGGCCAGGTTGGCACGGGCGCCGAAGAACTGCATCTCCTTGCCGATGCGCATGGAGGACACGCAGCAGGCGATGCCGTAGTCGTCGCCGTGGTAAACGCGCATGAGGTCGTCGTTCTCGTACTGGATCGAGGAGCTGGCGACAGAAGTCTTGGCGCAGAACTTCTTGAAGTTCTCGGGCAGACGGGTCGACCACAGAACGGTCATGTTGGGCTCGGGGCTGGTGCCCATGTTCTCGAGCGTGTGCAGGTAGCGGTAGCTCATCTTGGTAACGAGCGTACGGCCGTCAACGCCCATGCCGCCGATGGACTCGGTGACCCACTGCGGATCGCCGGTGAACAGGGCCTGGTACTCGGGGGTACGGGCAAACTTGACCATGCGGAGCTTCATGATGAAGTGATCCACGAACTCCTGGATCTGCTCCTCGGTGAAGGTGCCGTTGGCAAGGTCGCGCTCAGCGTAGATGTCGATGAACGTAGAGGTACGGCCGATGGACATAGCGGCGCCGTTCTGCTCCTTGACGGCAGCGAGGTAGGCGAAGTACATCCACTGGATGGCCTCCTGCGTGTTGGTAGCAGGGTTGGAAATATCGAAACCATAGGTCTCGGCCATCATCTTGAGCTCGCCGAGGGCGCGAATCTGCTCCTGCAGCTCCTCACGATCGCGGATGTTGTCGGCGGTCATGACCGTCGGGGTGGAAGCCTTCTGGGCCTCCTTGTCCTTGATCAGGTAGTCGACGCCGTACAGGGCAACACGACGGTAGTCGCCGATGATGCGGCCGCGGCCATAGCCATCGGGCAGACCGGTGATGATGTGAGCCGAGCGGCAAGCACGCATCTCGGGGGTGTAGACATCGAAGACGCCGGCGTTGTGGGTCTTGCGCTCGAAGGTGTAGCGCTCGACAACGTTCTCGTCGACCTTGTAGCCGTGCTGGCTGGCAGCCTGGCAAGCGATGCGGATACCACCGTTGACGTGCAGCGCGCGCTTGAGCGGCTTGTCGGTCTGGAGGCCAACAATGGTCTCCTTGTCGCGATGGGCATTATCGATGTAGCCAGCGGGGTGGCTCACGATACCCGTGACGGTCTTGGTGTCCATATCGAGGACACCACCCTGCTCGCGCTCCTTAAGCAGCAGGTCGAGAACCTCGCCCCACAGCTCCTTGGTACGCTCGGTCGGACCTACGAGGAACGACTCGTCGCCCTCGTAGGGGGTGTAGTTCTTCTGGATGAAGTCTCGGACGTCAACCTCTCCCGTCCAAATGCCTTCCTTGAAGCCTTCCCATGCCTCCTGCATTGTGTAACCACGCTCCTAGTTACGTGTAATGCGGCGCTCTCTCACACCGCTGCTTATTGAATTCTTGAATTATCGGCTTGCACTACCGGCTTCTTCCGTTCTTCACCACACGTTGGTACAGGGAAAAACGTTTGTCCACCTTGGAACTACAACCCAAAACCCAAGATTTCACCCGTCTGAGAAGGATAACATAGCCACCCTCTCCATCTGGGCTGTTATATGTTTCTTTTTTTATATCATAATGGCGTTTTTTACAAATCCGCAGGAAATGCGAGCGCAAACAACTACCGTTCACCGATTTGTTTGGTTTTTTCCTTGCCTTTGTACGACGTTCACTCTAGCTGTTATGCCAGCTTTAGCAGGGTAAAGTGCCTCTGAGTAGGCTTTGGAACATGCCTAACGATCTGCCCCTAACTTTGCTGGCACCGACGGTGTACGGAGGTCGCCTAAAGGTAGTTTTCTAGACATGTCCCAAAATCTACCGCATAGGGCACGCGTGCAAGGGTATCATCTTTCACCGAAAATAGTTTCTAGTGTTAGGGGTTTTCGGTGGAAGATACCGATTTCCGTGAACTTGGGCGTCAGCTCCTTACCGAGTTCGGCAGCATGCATCAGCGCATTTCGCGTTTTGCGGACAAAGCCCTCGGCGGCGAGATGGCCGTCATGCGCGCCCTCATACTCGCCGGCGGTTCGCTCACGCCGAGCGAACTCGCTGATCGCGCCTGGGTCTCGAGCGCCCGCATCGCCAATATCTTACGCGCCCTCGAGGCCAAGGGCTGGGTCGAGCGCGAGCACTCAAAGACCGACCGTCGTCGCGTACATGTCACGGTGACCGACAAAGGATTCCAGGATCTCGAAATCAAACGTCGGGAATTCGAGGCCCGCACCGCGGCTTTCCTCGAGCAGCTCGGCGAAACAGATACCCAAGAGATGGTGCGCCTTCTTAGACGTGCCAACGAAATTATCGACCGCAATCAAGAAAGGAGAGATGCCGAGTGAGGATTCTCAAGCTCTTTAAAAAGCATGTCCTGGCACTGTTCGCAGCTATCGTGCTTATCGTAATCAGCTGCAACGCCGATCTGGCGCTGCCTACCTATATGAGCGACATCGTCGACGTGGGCGTGCAGCAAGGCGGCATCGCCTCGCCCGTGCCCGACACCATCCGCGCCGAATCGCTCGACGACCTCGAACTCTTTATGAGCGCCAAGGACGCCAAAGCTGTGGAGGCCGTGTTTAGCAAGGCGGGCAATAACGGCATTCGAACGTACAAGGGCACCGAGGAGGAGCGCGGCGACGGCGACAAGATTGCCGACATCATGAGCCTGCCTGAGACCGTCGTGCTCGCCTTCAACCAGGGCATTGACGCCGACTCCATGGGCGACATGACCGGCGCATCCACCGAGGCAAGCGATGGCGGTGCCGCTCAGGCCATGCCCACCCCCGAGCAGATGGCAGCGATGACGCCCGAGCAGCTCGCCGAGATGCAGCAGAAGGCCGCAGCCGCGCAGAGCATGCAAAAGCAGATCGACGCCGACGGCGGCAAGATCACCATGAAGAGCCTGCGCCTAGGCGTTGAAGGCGGTCTTATCGATCAGGGCAAGCTCGTCGAGGGCGCCAACGATATGGCAGACAAAATGGGCTCCATGTCGGGCTCCATCGTCACCCAGCGCGCCGTGAGCTATGTACAGGACGAGTACAAGGCACAGGGCATCGGCCCCGCCGACGTGCAAAACGCCTACCTGAGCCGCATGGCGACCACGATGTTTGGCCTGTGTCTGATCTCGCTGGTCGCCACCATCCTGACCGGCGCCGTGGCCTCGCGCACCGCCTGCTCCATCGCCCGCGACCTGCGCCGCGAGACCTTCAACAAGGTTATGCACTTCTCGCCGGCCGAGGTGGGCAAGTTTAGCCAGGCCTCGCTCATCACCCGCTGCACCAACGACATTCAGCAGATCCAGATGGCCGCAACCCTGTTTATCCGCATGTGCCTGATGGCCCCCGTCATGGGCATCGTCGCCGTCATGCGCGTCCTGGCCAACCACACCGGCCTGGAGTGGACCATCGCCGTAGCCATCATCGCGGTCTCGGCCGTCGTCGGCGTGCTCATGGGCCTCACCATGCCCAAGTTCAAAAAGATGCAGAGCTTTGTGGACCGCGTGAACCTTACCGCCCGCGAGTTGCTCGACGGCCTGATGCCCATCCGCTCGTTCAACCGCGAAGAGCATGAGCTCGAGCGTTTTGACAAGGCTTCGCTCGACCTGATGACCACACAGCTCTACACCAACCGAGCCATGAGCTTTATGATGCCGCTCATGATGCTCGTCATGAACTGCATCACCGTGCTTATCGTCTGGTTTGGCGCGCAGGGCGTGTCCGACGGCGTGATGCAGGTCGGCAACATGATGGCGTTTATCTCCTACACCATGCAGATCGTCATGGCGTTTATGATCCTCACCATGGTTTCGGTTATCCTGCCCCGCGCCGAGGTCGCAGCCGAGCGTGTGGAAGAGGTCATCACTTGCCCCACGAGCATCAACGACCCTGTCTCGCCCAAACTGCCCGCGGCCAGCGCGCCGCGCGGTGAGCTCACCTTCCGCGACGTGAGCTTCCAGTATCCCGATGCCCGCGCCGATGTCATCAGCGGCGTGAAC
The DNA here is from genome assembly GCA_905199225.1 of uncultured Collinsella sp. Lineage (GTDB taxonomy): Bacteria > Actinomycetota > Coriobacteriia > Coriobacteriales > Coriobacteriaceae > Collinsella. The sequence goes on from CAJKFS010000030.1 coordinate 5,149, forward strand.
TTCACCACGCATGCCGGTCAGATGCTCGGCATTATTGGCTCCACGGGCTCGGGCAAGTCCACGCTCGTGCAGTTGATTCCGCGCCTGTACGACGTCACGGGCGGCAGCATTTCGCTCGACGGCATCGACGTGCGCGACATGGCCCTTTCCGAACTGCGCCGCCGTATTGGTTACATCCCGCAGCAGGGGCGCCTGTTCTCGGGTACCGTCGAGAGCAACCTCAAGTTTGCCGGCGACATGGTGAGCGATGATGACATGCGCCAGGCCGCGCGCATCGCACAGGCCGAGGACTTTATCGCCGAGCGTGAGGGCGGTTACGACTCCCCCATCAGCCAGGGCGGCTCCAATGTTTCGGGTGGTCAGCGCCAGCGTCTGGCCATCGCCCGCGCATTGGCCAAAAAGCCCGAGGTCGTGGTGTTCGATGACTCGTTTAGTGCCCTCGACTACAAGACCGACGCGCGCCTGCGCGAGGAGCTGGCCAAAAACGTCACCGACGCCGCACTCGTGGTCGTGGCACAACGCATCGCGACCATCATGCACGCCGACCAGATCATCGTACTCGACGACGGTCACGTAGTGGGCACCGGCACGCACAAGGAGCTACTGCGCAGCTGCCCGGCGTACCTGGAAATCGCACAGTCGCAGCTTTCAGCCGAGGAGCTGGGGCTTACCCAAGAAGAAATTGCAGCCGTTATGGAAGGAGGCGAGCGCTAATGGCAGACGAGACCAAGACCCAAATTCCCAAGCCCACCCGTCAGCGTGGACCCATGGGCCGCATGGGCGGCATGCGTCGCGGCGAAAAGGCCAAGGACTTTAAAGGCACCATGAGGCAGCTGCTCGGCTATATTGGCCAGCACAAGATTGCCGTGTTTGCCGCCGTCGCCTTTGCCGTGTGCTCGGTCATCTTTAACATTGTGGGGCCCAAGGTGCTCGGCCAGGTTACGACCAAGCTGTTTGAGGGCCTGGTTGCCAAAGTCAACGGTACCGGCGATGTCGACTTTAACTGGATCGCCAAGACGCTCGGCTTTTTGCTCTGCCTGTACCTGGCGAGCTCTATCTGCAGCCTCATCCAGGGCTGGCTCATGACCGGCGTCACGCAAAAGATCTGCTACCGCATGCGCAAGGAGATCGCCGCCAAGATTGCCGTCGTGCCGATGAGCTACTTTAACGGTCACAGCAAGGGCGATGTGCTCAGCCGCATCACCAACGACGTCGATACGCTCGGCCAGTCGCTCAACCAGAGCGTGACGCAGCTCATCACGTCGGTGACGCAGATTATCGGCGTGCTCGTCATGATGCTTTCGATCAGCCTGCCGCTTACCGGCGTCACCGTGCTCACGCTGCCGGCCGCCGCGATTATCTTGACCGTAATGATTCACTTCTCGCAGCCGTACTTCCGCGAGCAACAGCAGGTCCTGGGCGCCGTCAACGGCATTATCGAGGAGGACTTTGCCGGCCAGAACGTCATTCAGGTGTTCGACCGCGCCGAGGCCTCAATCGAGGAGTTCGACCGTCAAAACGACCGCCTGTTTATTAGTGGCTGGCGTTCGCAGTTCCTGTCGGGCCTGATGATGCCGCTTATGAGCCTGGTGGGCAACATGGGTTACGTGGGCGTTGTCGTGGTGGGCGCGCAGCTCGCGCTGACCGGCAATGCCACGCCCGGCGACATCCAGAGCTTTATCCAGTACGTGCGCAACTTTACGCAACCCGTGCAGCAGCTGGGCAACGTGAGCAACACGATGCAGTCGATGGCAGCTGCCACCGAGCGTGTGTTTGAGTTTTTGGCCGCGCCCGAGGAGGAGCAGAAGGCCGACGCGCAGATTCCCGAGAAGCGCCCCGGCCACGTGGAGTTTGACCGTGTCAAGTTTGGCTACACGCCCGACAAGACCATCATCCACGACTTTAGCTGCGAGGCGCAGCCCGGCCAGACCATCGCCATCGTCGGCCCCACCGGCGCCGGCAAGACCACGCTCATCAAGCTGCTGCAGCGCTTTTACGACGTGGACGGCGGTTCGCTGCGCGTCGAGGGCGTCGATGTGCGCGACTGGGACCGCGCGGCACTGCGCGGCGAGTTTGCCATGGTGCTGCAGGACACCTGGCTGTTTAACGGCACCATCCGCGAGAACATCCGCTACGGACGCCCCGACGCGAGCGATGCCGAGGTCGAGGCCGCTGCGCGCGCCGCACGCTGCGACCACTTTATTCATACGCTCGCCGGTGGCTACGACTTTATGATCAACGAGGAGGGCACCAACCTGTCGCAGGGTCAGCGCCAGCTCGTGACCATCGCCCGTGCCATTTTGGCCGACCGCCCGGCACTGATTCTGGACGAGGCGACTTCCAACGTCGATACCCGTACCGAGGAGCTCATTCAGCGCGCCATGGATGCGCTGATGCAGGGCCGCACCAGCTTTGTCATCGCGCACCGCCTGTCCACGATCCGCAACGCCGACGTGATCTTGGTGATTCGCGACGGCGACATCGTCGAGAAGGGCACGCACGACGAGCTGCTCGCCCAGGGCGGCTTCTACGCCGACCTGTACAACTCGCAGTTCGACGAAGCGGCGTAAAAACCGGCGGCAAACAACCGCAATGCCAAGAAAACGGGGGCGCAGGACAACCTGCACCCCCGTTTTGTATCCTTCGAGCCTCGAAACGCCTTCCCTGAGACCTCACTGACGGCGCTTTCCAGACCCCGTGGGCAAAAAAGGGCAAATATGAGTACTGTTACCTTTTTAGTAACAGCCAAAACCGCCTCAAATGCCGCTCCCACGGCTTACACGCGTCCCTAAATTGATCAAACAACACCATAGCGGACTTATATGTGTTTGCGTCAATGAACATATTTTGCTGTTATGTCTATTATTTTGCGAAGGCAATATGATACTAAGATAGCAACCGTACTCATATTTGGCATTTTTTGCCCACAGGGTATTTCCTAGGGAACCGACAACAGCCTTAGGGTCCCGCGCGGCGCCGCTCCCTCCCGGCATCCGCCGACGTTTACCCAGATAAAACCTGCCAAAATAAACCTGTCCCTTTTTGGTAGGTTCCGGGGTGACAAGGGCTTGCACTTTAGCGTGCGACAGCGGATAATGCCGAGCATTCGACAATACGCTTATTGCTCTTTCTATAGATTGAGGAGACCCCTATGGCCATGGAATTCAAACGCAGGCTGCCGATCCCCATGGAGATCCGCGAGGAAATGCCACTTTCTGCCGAGCTTACCGCCAAAAAGCAGGCATTTGACGCCGAGGTCGCCAAAGTCTTTACCGGCGAGGACGCACGTAAGGTGCTCATCATCGGCCCGTGCTCTGCCGACCGCGAGGATTCGGTGCTCGAGTATATGAACCGACTGGCCAAGACCGCCGAAGAGGTCAAGGACAAGCTCATCATCATTCCGCGCGTCTACACCAATAAGCCGCGCACCAAGGGCACCGGCTACAAGGGTCTTCTGCACAACCCCAACCCCGAGGCTCCCGACGACCTGCTCGAGGGCGTCAAGGCCATCCGCCACATGCACCTGCGCGTCATCGAGGAGACCGGCTTCTTCACCGCCGATGAGATGCTCTACCCGTCCAACTACCAATACCTCGTTGACCTGCTGAGCTATGTTGCCGTGGGCGCACGCTCGGTCGAAAACCAGGAGCATCGCCTGGTGTCGAGCGGCATTTCGGTACCCGTCGGCATGAAGAATCCCACTGCCGGCTCTACCACCGTTATGCTCAACTCCATTTACGCCGCCCAGGCGCACCAGAGCTTCATCTTCCGCAACTGGGAGGTCGAGTGCGACGGCAATCCGCTCGCGCACGCCGTTATGCGTGGCTACATCGGTCTCGATGGGCGCACCTACCCCAACTACCACTACGAACACCTGGAACGTCTGGCCGAGCGCTATACCGAGCACGCCGGCTATGCCAATCCGGCGGCGGTCATCGACTGCAACCACGACAACTCGGGCAAGCGTCCGCTGGAGCAGTATCGCATTTGCAAGGAGGTACTCGACAGCTGCCGCCGCAACGAGTCCATCTCCAAGCTGGTCAAGGGCTTTATGATCGAGTCCTACCTGGAGGACGGCAACCAGCCGGTCGACGGCGGTGTCTTTGGCAAGTCGATCACCGACCCGTGCCTGGGCTGGGAAAAGACCGACTACCTCATCCACGAAATCGCGGAACGTATTTAGTTACGCGGTTTTACCAAACCGCGTAACGGCTCGACGCTGCAAACCCGCCAGGGCGGCAATCTGCCTTTCAACTTCGGCGGCATGATCAAAAGATCGATGCCGCCTCGTTTCAAGGCACCTTGCTCGCTCTGGCGGGTTTTCGCTGACGTTTTTTCGACCTGCATTGTTGCCAAGGTTGGCACCAATGACTAATGCGGTAACTAGCTACGTCGGTCCGCTTGACCGGCTGGGTTTCCGAGGTGCCCCAGGTCGCCGCGAGAGAGGAGCGAAGCGTACTTTGGTACGCGAGCGACGGTTTGAGCGGCGAGATGGGGTGCCTCGGGAAGCCGGACGATTAAGCGGACGGTTCCTGCTGCGTAATGCAGTGGATATTTCCACCACCGAAGACGACCTGCTCGGACTGAACGCCGACGCACTTGTAGACGCCCTCGCCCCAGACCTCGTCGTAGATCTTCTGGAGCGTGTCAACGGCAAGCTGATCGTTCTCGTCGCCGTACTGCGGGACGATAACGCCGTGGTTGGTGACCAGGTAGTTCATGTAGGAGGCGATCAGCGGCTCGTCGGCAACGCGCGGCTCGGCGTTCTCGTCGGCGTCGATGGTGTCGCAGGAAGCCTGGTCCATGAACAGCGGGTTCACAGGCATGCAGAGCTTGTAGACCTTCATCTTGCGGCCCTTGGCGTCAACGGCGTTGGAAAGGGTCTCGTAGACAGCATGGCACTGCTCGTAGAACGGATACTCGGGATCGTCAGTCCAGATGCAGGCCATGACGCCCGGAGCGATGAACGTGGCGACGTCATCGATGTGACCGTTGGTCTCCTCGGGGTCGATGCCCTCCTTGACCCAGATGACCTTCTCGACACCCAGATAATCCTTGAGGTGTTCGTCCATATAGGCGCGAAGTTCCTCGCTCCAGGGCTCGAACTTCCTCTTGAACTTGGGCCAGATGGACTCGGGATCCTCTTCCTCCTCCAGAACCGCAGAGCAGGTGCGGCCCGGGGAAAGCAGGCACTGGTCGGTCACGACCACGGTACCTTCGCCGTCGACGGTGATGGAACCGCCCTCGAGGATCATGTCATCGGGACGATAACGACGACAGCCGGAAAGCTCAGCCATCTTAAGGGCGATCTGCTCGTCCTTGTCCCACGGGAAGTACAGGCCGTCGACAAGACCGCCATAAGCGTTGAAGTGCCAGTGGTTGGCGCGCTTATCGCCCTTGCCGTTGATAACAAAAGTGGCAGCGGTGTCGCGGAACCAAGCGTCGTCGGTGGTCATCTCGATAACGGTAACGTTCTCGTCTTCCTCAAAGACGGCCTTGCAGTTGGCGTAGTCGGCCTGATTGACGCATATGGTAACCGGAGTGAACTCGGCAATAGCGCGAGCGATGGCGGCATACTGCTTCTGAGCCGGCTTGGCGCCATGGGCCCAGGTATCGGTGCGATGGGGCCAGCCCATCCACACGCGATCCTGCGGAGCGAACTCAGCAGGCATAAAGTAGCCGTCGGCCTTAGGGGTGGACTCGGACTCGGTGATCGTACGCATAAGATTTCCTCCAAATCGAACGATCGCTTGCTGCAGGCGGGTTACCCGCAGCCTAAAACCAAGAGGTGGCGGACGCCCGTTCCCCGGCAAAGGTCGGGGCGCCCGGCGCCGGTTTTCACGGAGTCGCACCGGCAAGCGACGACGTAACCTGGCGCGCGGAGACAAAACGCACGAAGGATACGGAAGAGAGATTGGGGCGGGCGGTGGTTACCAGAGCTATCGTTCACACCCACCCCGGGGAATGGTCAAGTAGCGAGGAGGGTTGGAGCCCCGAATCCGGGTGCTCTAGTCCTCTTCGGCCTCGGCGGCCTCCTCAGCGAGACGCTGAGCAGCCAGCTCGGGGGTGAGACCCTTGTACTCGGTCTCGCGACCCTTAGCACTGACGACGCGGACAACCTCGCCAATAAGCAAAAGCACGATGAAGATAACGATCATCGGGACCTTATCGCCAATCTCATCGACAGAGAACGGAATCAGCGTTGCAACGATAGCCAGAATCAGCTCGATGCAGGGAATAGCCAGCATGACCTTCATCATGGCACCCTTAAACGGGAACGTGAAGATGCGCTCGCGGTTCGGGTCGTTCTTGCGAAGGTTGAGGAACGCCGGGAACATCGGGATATAAGTGAGCAGCAGAAAGACGACGGAGGTGCCGAAGAGCATCCAGAAAACACCGTTGGAGATGGCGTCAATGGGAACCAGCTGCAGGCACAGCACCAGGGAGGCAACGATGGCGTTGACCAGGTTGGCGCCGTTGGGCATATCGTCATCCGAGATCATCGAGGCAAAGACCTTGGGCATGTTGCCGTGCTCGGCAGCGTAGCGAGCAACGGAGTTGACACCAAAGGACCAAGCAGCCATGTTGGCAAACAGGGTGATCAGGAAGGCGATGCAGATGATCTTAAAGATCATGGAGTCGCCCACCATGGTCTGGACAGCGTAGATCATGCCGTAGTCGGGATCGATGGAATCGGCCGGCACAGCAGCGCCGATGCCAAAACCAGCGAACAGGTAGATCACGGCGATAGACAGGCCGCCAACGATGATAGCCTTGGGGATATCGCGAGCGGGATCGGCCATATCGTCGGTCATGGTGCAGATGACCTCGAAGCCCATGAAGTTAAAGATGATGATCGACAGGTAGCCGAGCGCGTTGGTGTTGGTGAGCTCGGGCAGGAAGGTGGTAGCGGACATGTCGTTCGCAAAACCGTTCTCCATGGCATACCAAATACCCAAAGCGCCGACGATAACGGCAACGGCAACCTTGATGATGGCGCCGCCGTTCAGGACCCACTCGGAGTCGGCCGCCTTGGAGCGACCCATGAGGTAGACGATCCACACAAAGGCAAGATCGATACCCAACTTGGCGATCAGATTGAACTCGACGCCAAAGACCATGCCCAGAATGTCGGGGAACATGGTAGCCAGCGAGGCGATCCACAGCGGGTAGTTAACCCAGTAGTAGTACGAGATGCGGGCGCCCCACTTGTCGCCCAGGCCATCACGTACCCAGTCGTAAATGCCGCCCTCGTCGTCATAGGTGGTGCCGAGCTCGGCAACGACCATGCCATAAGGGAGCAGGAAGGTCAGGATCAGGAAGATCCACCAGAAGAACTGCTGGTTGCCAATGGCAGCAGCGGGAGCGGCGGCCTCGCAAACGAAGACGACGCAGATGATGGTCGAAATGACCGTCAAGAAGGAAAGCTTCTTCTTTCCGTCGCTCATGATGAGCTCCTTCGCTCAGTCTTGGACAAATCGAGACCCTTAAGATATTAAGACAATTGCCAAGCCTCGGTGAGCGGGCGACAGGAGACGAGCATCCGCCGCCCGCAAACGCGCTTCTACGATGAAGTTACGCGGTTATGCCAAACCGCGTAACGGCTCGACGCTGCAAGCGCCCCTAGGCGGCAATCTGACGTTCAATCGTCGGTCGCGTACCGAAGTACGCTTCCCTCCTCTTTCACGTCACCTTGCTCGTCTAGGGGCGCTTTCGCTGACTTATGCTCAACCTGCGATTGTTTTGCTTTGAGTCGGCTATTCGCTGTAACGGGTGGCGATGGCAGCTTGTACCATTCCGGCGCTCATGAGGTAGGTCACCAGGAAGTAGCCGCCGTAGGCTGCCAGGAAGATCGCGCAGGTGAGACCCACCGTGCCGCCGATGCTCATGTCGCCAAACGTACTCACCAGCTCGATAATCACCTTGAGCGCCACAAAGGAGTGCGCCAGGCCCACTGCCAGCGGGAACAAGAAGAATACCGCTTGCTGCGCCATCACCGAATGGCGAATCTGGCGGTCGTCACAGCCGATCTGCGCCAGCACACGATAGCTGCGGCTGCCGTCGGCCACATTGGAGAGCTGCTGGATCGACAGTATCGCCGCGCACGCAACGACCAGTACAAAGCCAATGTAGATGGCCAGATAGCTAATCATGCCGTTCATTTGCGCTGCTTGCGTGTACATCTCGGAGCGTGTGATGAAGATTCCCCATGACCCTGGCTCCTTGCCGTCAACGAGCAGATTGTCGAGCAAAGTGTATTTAATGCTCTCGTCTGCCTCGGTCGTATCCATCCCCTGTTTGTAATTAACGAGCAGGCTACTGGAATACGGCTGCAGATTAAGTTGGGACAACAGCTCGTCGGCAACGACGACGGTACCCGGATTACTGCCCATCGCCGAGTTGGCGATGGCCGCCGTGTCCTTGTCCGACTTATCGGTTGCGGGCTTGAGCTCATGCCCGCCCAAGGTGAGGGTATGGCCGCCGGCCATGTACTTGGTGTACAGGTCGCCCAGCTCACCGCCCATATCACACGTAAGCAGGTACTGGTCGCGGCCAATGCTCACCGGCTCCTCGCCCATCATCTGGCGCAGTTTGTTGTACTGGCTCGCCGGCGTCACAAACAGACCCATCGTATCGGCATTGCTACCCCCGAGCGCCTTGGGGAGCTTTTCGCCCATGGTCTTGCACATCTCACCCGCAGACACCGAAGGATTCGAACCGCCAAACGGGTAACTCAGATACGAATCGATCTGAACATGCTCACCGGCAACATCGGCGATATTGACCTTCTTGCCGGTCTCGTCGTTGTTGTCCGCCGACTTGCCCTTGCCGTGCCATGCGGAGTACAAATCGACCGTTGTATCGGCTAGCACCATGCGGTCGGCTTCAGACGGATTGACATATTCTTTGTAGTAGTCGAGCGTATCGGGCGTGTAATAGACATACGTCTGAGACACGTCAACAGGGTTATAGCGCTCCAGGTTTTCGTTCATCACATTGGCAATCGACATACCGCACGTCACCGCGGTGATGGCCAAAAACAGGAGCATCGCGATGACGCCCATCGAAAAGCACACCGTGTTGACCTTGGCCGCAAGCTGGCGCACGGTAAACATGTTGAGGCCGCGCCAATACACGCCGCGCAGGCTCTGCAGCAGCTTGATGAGCATGCCCGAGAGTCCCCAGAACAGGGCAAAGGTGCCCACGGTAACCATAGCGGTCGTAATACCAAACTGGTTCATGGCCTCTTGCAGCTTGCTGTCCGTCGCGGTTAGCGGGAACCCATCACGTAGCAGACGGTAATAGGCCACGCCCACAAGCGCCACGCCCACGGCAAAGATGGCAATCGCAATCCAGGGGTTGCGTGTCTTGATGCTCTCGTTGCGACGCTCGGCACCCATAAGCTCGATGAGTTTGGTACGACGCACGGCGCGAAGGTTCAGCAGTAGCGTGAGCACAAACATTACGAGCATGCAGGCAAGGGTCAGATTGAACGCATGCACCGAGAAAAAGAAGTGGAAATTGGCAATCTGTGTCTTAAAGAGCGAGGCCGTAAAGAACGTCATGAGCTGGGAGAGTCCCATACCCAGCACAATGCCGGCGACAAAGGCCACGACCGAGACGATCACGGTCTCGAGCGCCATGATCGTGGCGACGCGCCCGCGCCCCATGCCGAGCACCTGGTACAGGCCAAACTCCTTCTTGCGGCGTTTCATGATGAAGTTATTGGCATACACCATCAAAAAGGCCATGACACCGGCCAAAAAGTACGTCAGGTCGCCGAGCATGCTGCCCATAACCTGCGCCAAGCCCTCTTCATCGATTCCGGCGATGTCGACCTGCATCGAGATGGTGTTAAAGGCATAGAAGACCGTGACGCCCAGGGTGAGCGTCAAAAGGTAGACGAGGTAGTCGCGGCCGGCGCGGCGGACGTTGCCCCAAGCGAGTTTACAGAGCATCGGAGCCCTCACCGCCCATCATGGCAACGACCTCCATAATGCGGTCGAAGAACTCTCGGCGGTCGGTGTCGCCGCGGCGGAGCTCGGTGAAGATCTTGCCGTCGCGGATAAACAACACGCGGCTCGTGTAGCTGGCGGCAAAGCTGTCATGCGTGACCATGAGCACGGTGGCGCGCAGGCGGCGATTGAGGGCCTCCAGGCTCTCGAGCAGCAGACGAGCGCTTTTAGAATCGAGGGCGCCGGTGGGCTCGTCGGCCATGATCATGGTGGGGTCGGTGACGAGCGCGCGAGCCGCGGCAACGCGCTGCTGCTGGCCGCCGGACATCTGGTAGGGATACTTGTCGAGCACCTGACTGATGGACAGGCGCGCTGCCACATCCTGCACGCGGGTCGAGATCTCTGCCGAGTTTGTGCGGGCGATGGTGAGCGGCAGGGCGATGTTCTCGCGTGCCGTGAGCGTATCGAGCAGGTTGGAGTCCTGGAAGATAAAGCCGAGCTCCTCGCGGCGGAACTGCGAAAGCTTAGCCTGCTTCATGCGCGTCACGTCCTGCCCGTTGATGCGGATCGTGCCACTTGTGGCGCTGTCGATGGTCGACACGCAGTTGAGCAGCGTCGACTTTCCCGAGCCCGAAGCGCCCATGATGCCAACAAATTCGCCGCGGTTGACGGTAAAGCTGACGTCGTTGAGCGCACGGGTCACGTTGCCCAGCGCTCCATATACCTTTTCGAGATGCGCGACCTCCAGTACCGGGGTCGCCATGTGCGTGGTTTGCATACCGAGTCCTTTCTTGCGATTAGTCTACGGCATCTATAGTCGCAAGAAGACGAGTCGGCTACCATCGATATGGCTTACGCTTGCCTTACCGTTGTGTAAGGTACGGGTAGCTAATTTGGGACGGGGCTATTTTGACTACCCTTTGACTGCCAGCGACTAATTTGAGGTCGGGACAAATATCAGCTGCCGTATGGGGGTAGTCAAAATAGCCCCGTCCCAAATTAGCTACCCTGCCGCGTGTTGATGTTGAGAGAGGACTCCTGTTGAAGACTGTTCATGTTGCCGCTGGGATCATTCGCAAAGAAGGATCCGATGAGCTGCTTGCCGTGCGGCGCGGCTATGGCGACATGCTGGGACTTTGGGAGTTCCCCGGTGGCAAGCTCATGCGCGGCGAGACGCCCGAGGACGCCGTACGCCGCGAGCTCATGGAAGAGCTGCAGGTAAAAGTCACCAACCTGCGCGATTTCTATACCGTTGAGTATGACTACCCCGATTTCCATCTCTCCATGGAGTGCTACTACTGCTCGCTCGCCGATGAATCCGATGAACCCCAGAAGCACGACCGCCAGCTCGATATCCGCTGGATTCCGCGCGCCTCGCTTGCCACGGTGGAATGGATGCCCGCCGACAAGGGGCTTATCGATGCCCTGATTGAGCTGAAGGAAGACCGACTCGAGACAAGCTCCGCCGATGACGCCGTGCCCAACACAGCCGACAAACCCGCCACCAAACCCAAGCGCGCACCTAAGCGCCGCAGCAAGAAGCGTCCCAAGCCCGGTCTGCTCGACGGCATCGATACCTCGGACCTCTCCGCTGACGAGCGCGAACTGGTCCGCCGTCGCGCCGCCATCAAAAAGTCCATGAAGGGCAACAAGCGCGCCAATACCAAGCCAGAGCTGCTCGTTCGCCAGCGCCTGCGCGCAGCGGGCCTCACCGGCTATCGCCTGGAATGGAAGGTTCCCGGCAAGCCCGACATCGCCTTTCCTGGGCGCAAGATTGCCATCTTCGTCAACGGCTGCTTTTGGCACCGCTGCCCCAAGTGCAACCCTAGCCAGCCCAAGCGCAACGTTGAGTTTTGGGAGGCAAAGTTCCGTCGCAACGTCGAGCGCGACCGCGCTGCCGTGGCAGCACTCACTCAAATGGGCTGGACACCCATAACCATCTGGGAATGCGAACTCAAAAAGGACCGCATCGACACCACGATGGAAAAGGTCATCGAACAGGTGCGGGCCGCAGAGCCGCAGCGCTAAAGACAAGCATTCACAGGTCCCGCACGCCCGCGCCACATCCGCGCCACAAACCTTAGAAAGCCCTTAAGCTCAAAATCTTTCAAGAGTGTTACTCAGTACCCCTGACCTGCGATTTCATTGTAATTGCAAACCTCATTAAGCCTTTCTTTAGCGCTTCTTTGCAACGACCGCGGCATAATGCTGCCAACGCACGGGACCTAGCAGCACACCCGTGCGCAACCTTTTGGTGGACATCGAGGAGGCCGCACGCATGCATTCTTCCAATGACGCAGCACAGCCATCCCTAAAACATGCGGACCTTTTCTCCTTCCCCCCGACACAGAGAGACGGTCTCTTCGACTCCCCCGCCACAAAAGCCAAACGCTCAACAAACCAGAGCCACAACTTGCGAGCATCGTTCGAAAAGCTCCAAGCATCTCTAGACAAGGCGTTCCCCGAACAGGCAAGAGCAATCTAAGCCCATCGCGCTTTATACTGATGCCATGCGAAACATGGATCACATAGAATTGCACCGCGGAGGACGCGAGGAAGCGTTTCCCGAGACCGCCGAAGACTGGCCCTATATTGCCGAACGCGCAGAATTCGCTCGCTATCCGGGCAATTCCGTCCCCTGGCACTGGCATTCCGAAGTCGAGCTTTTCTACATGGAGCAGGGAGCGATTGACTATCGAACGCGCGCGGCTCATGAACACGTGCGCTTTGAGGAAGGGTCCGCCGGCTTTATCAACGGCGGCGTTTTGCACAGCACGCTGCAATCACCCAATTCGGCACCGGCCATTCAAATGCTGCATATCTTTCAACCGTCAATGCTCGGCGATCCCGCGGGACGCCTTCAAAAGCGCTACATCAATCCTTTACTGCAATGTCGAGGCGTCGATATGCTCAAATGGTCGCCCACCAACCCCGGCGATATGCCCTTTATCGATTTGCTGAAGAGCTCCTTTAACCACGATCTTCAACAGCCGCAGAACGAGATGGCGCTTCGAAATAGCCTGTCAGAGCTCTGGATTCAGATTTACGCCAAGGCCGAACCGCTCTTTTCCTCCGACGGCGCCTCTTGGATGACCGGCCGCGACGTACAGTTCAAGGCAATCCTGGACTTTATCCGCGCAAACTATGCAGCCGCTATAGATGTGCCCCAGATGGCATCTGCAGCCGGCGTAAGCGAAAGAGAGTGTTACCGCATTATCGAAGCTTGCGCAGGAACGACCCCGGCGGCATATCTACGCGCATACCGTATAAACCGTGCTTGCGAGCTTTTGGCACACACCACGCGAACGGTACAGACGGTCGCGCGCCAATGCGGATTTGCGACAGCAAGCCATCTTGGCCAGGTATTTAAAGAACAAATGGGATGCACCCCTTCGAGCTATCGAGCAGTGAGGCAGAATCTCGATAGTACCAGGCAGAAATCCCACTAGTCCTTCTTCTGTCACTTCATCAAACTTGCAGGCAAGCAACAGATAGGAGCAACCATATGAAGCACTTTGACCATATCGTGTTTGACGTTGATGGAACATTGGCAGATACAGAAGAAAGCGTGCTGTCATCGCTTGCCCAGATTGTCCAAGAAGAGACAGGCAAAACGCTCCCCCGAAACGAGCTTGAATTTGCCCTCGGCATACCCGGCAAGAATGCCCTTGAGAAACTTGGGATCTACTCGCAGACAACGTTGGATCGCTGGTGCCAAGTTGCTGCCAGCTTTAAAAGCACCATCAGCGTGTTTCCCGGCTTGCACGAAGTTATCGCAACACTCGCCAACAACGGCTGCAAACTTGGCATCGTCTCCTCACGTGCGCGCGACGAATACACAGACGAAATTGCACCCCTTGGCTTCGATAAGTTTTTTGAACACATCATCCTTGTCGAAGACACAACCGAACATAAACCCGCACCCGCTCCCATGCTCGAATATCTCCGGCGTACGGGCGCGAATCCTGGCAACGTCGTCTACGTTGGCGACACCGTCTACGACGAACAATGCGCAACTTCGGCAGGGGTCAGTTTTGCCAGAGCGGCATGGGGATCACACCAAGACATCCCAAACGCCACCTACAACCTCAAAACCCCCAACGACCTGCTAACCCTAACAACCAAGTAACCCTCCCATCCCAAATTCGCAGTCCTAACGCCACAAGGGCGACGACCTCGAGAAGGTCAACTTGGGAGGGACGAGGGCTTAGTTCCCCAATCGTCCTCGGGCATGCAAAAAGCCTCGCTGCGCACTTCGTGCGGCGAGGCTTTTTGCCCCCTGTGGAAAGATTGGGGAACTAAGCCCTCGTCCCTCCCCGGGATATGTAGCGAGTCGGAGTACCCTTGCTGTTACTCTGCTTTGCCCACAGAGTTGAGGTTGGTCATGCGAATCTTAACCAGCTCGGTGATCTCACGCATGCCCTCCTTGGCCGGCTTCTTGGGGTCGAAGCAGGCAGGGTTCTCGGCCATGTAGGCCATGAAGCCCTTGGTGTAGGCCTGACGCAGCTCGGTGGCGTAGTTAACCTTGCAGATGCCGTTCTTCACAGCCTCGGCAACCTGCTCATCGGGCACACCGGAGGTGCCGTGCAGAACCAGCGGCACGTCGACGGCGTCGCGGATAGCCTTGACCACGGACTGCTCGATGTGCGGATCGCTCGTGTACACACCGTGGCTGGTGCCAACGCCAATTGCGAGGGAGGTGCAGCCGGTACGCTCGACGAACTCCTTGGCCTCGGCAGGGTCGGTGTAGGGGCTCTCGCCCTCAACCGCGGGACCGTCGTCCTCCTTGCCGCCAACCTTGCCGAGCTCAGCCTCGACGGGCACGCCCATGGCGCGGCCAGCGTCGGCGACGGACTTGGTCAGGGCGATGTTGTCCTCGAAGGACTCGTGCGAACCGTCAATCATGACAGAGGTGTAGCCCGTGCGGAAAGCCTGCATGCAGCGGTCATAGCCATCGCCGTGATCGAGGTGCAGAGCGACGGGCACGGAAGCGCGCTCGGCGGCAGCCTTGACCATGCCGTAGAAGTAGTCCAGACCAGCGGTCTTGATGGTGCCCGGGGTGGTCTGCATGATGACGGGGGACTTGGTCTCCTCGGCAGCGGCCAGAACGGCCATAACAAACTCGAGGTTCTCGACGTTGAAAGCGCCAACAGCGTAGTGGCCGGCCTGAGCGTCCTTGAGCATCTTTTCGGTGGTAACAAGTGCCATGAGCGTTTGCTCCTCTCCCTCGCCCGCATCTGGACATCGGGCGTAGTTGTTCACAAGGCGTTTACCTTGCGTTTTGCTGCGCTCATTGTATGAAATTCAGCGGCTTTACACGCGCGAGATATTGAGCCCATGCAGGTCAATACAGTCGTTTTTGAAAAGTAAACGGAAGGAATTTGAGCCGAGTGGACATGTTCGATATTGAATTTTGGGCGTTCAGCGTCTTTCTTTTATAGAAAAGATAAGTAATCGAAAGGTGTTTTCTTACTCAAAAAGAAAATGAACGAAAATAGAGTCAACACAATTCCTGCAAATTTAGCCGAGAATGGAGCAAGCATGGCCCAAGCCACCAACCGTGCCTTTGCCGACGAACGCCGTACCGCCATTTTGGAAATGCTCGATCATAATGCCTCGGTGCAGGTAGCAGAAATCGCCCAGACCTTTGGCGTGTCCTCCGTCACCGCCCGCGCCGACCTTGACGCGCTCGCCGAAGCAGGCAAGCTGCGCCGCACACATGGTGGTGCCGTATCGCTCCACAAACGCCTAACCGTTTCCACGCAGGATCGCCGCATCAATGTCAACGTCGCCGCCAAGCAGGCCATCGCGCAAAGCGCCATCGAGCTCGTCAATGACGGCGACACGCTGCTCGTCGACTCGGGCACCACGGCGCTCGAGTTCGTCCGGCTCCTCGATCAGCGCGACGGTATCACCGTCATCACGGCCGACATTACCATTGCCGATTACATCGACGAGAGCATGCCCTCAGTCGATGTCGTCATGCTGGGCGGGGCGCTGCGCAAAGGCCATCGTTATTTGTACGGACCGCTCACTATGCAGGCGCTCCAAATGGTCCATGCCGATCTGGCCGTCATGTGCCCCGGCGCCTTTGTCCCCAGCTGCGGCTTTACGACCGACTATCCCCAGATGGCCGAGACCAAAACGGCTATGATCGCCGCGGCCCATCAAAGCGTCGCCCTCATGGACGCCAGCAAGGTTAACGGACGCGGCATGTACCGCTTTGCCGAGCTTGCCGATGTCGACTCCATCGTGATGGACCGTGACCCCGACCATGCCGTCGCCACCTCAATCGCCGAGGCCACTGACAGCTCACGCCCAGCCCTCGTCATCGCCCGCATCTAAAAACAAAAACCACCACAAAGGTGCCTGTCCCCTTTGTGGTGGTTTGAGCGTCAAAAGTGAAAGTGTCGCTACTTGGACAGCTCGTCGGCAAGGGCCTCAATCTGAGCGCGCGAGGCGTCGTTGAGCGAGCCCAGCACGGTCACCTTGTTCTGCGTCAGGGTGATGTCCTTCATGCCCTCGAGCTCCTTGGTCATAACCTTGGCAGCTGCAGGCGCCCAAGAGCCGGCCTCGACGAGCGCCACCGTACGGTTCTGGTAGGCGTGCTCGGCGAGCGTATGGATGAAGGTGCTCATGCACGGGAAGATCTCGCCCTGATAGGTGATGGAGGCGAGCACCAGACGGTCGTAGCGGAACGCATCCTCAACGGCCTCGGCCATGTCGTCGCGAGCCAAGTCAAAGACGGAAACCTTCTGGCCGCGGGCCTCGAGCGCAGATGCAAGCTCCTCAACGGCGGCCTTCAGATGGCCGTACACGCTCGCATAGGCAATCGTGATGCCCTTGTCCTCGGGCTGGTAGCTCGACCAGGTGTTATAGGTGTCGAGGTAATAGCCCAGGTTCTCGGTCAGTACGGGGCCGTGGAGCGGACAGATGATCTGGATATCCAGATCGGCGGCCTTCTTGAGGACGGCCTGCACGAACTTGCCGAACTTACCGACGATGCCAAAGTAGTAGCGGCGAGCCTCACAAGCCCACCCTTCCGGATCCTCGATGTCGTTGGCGCCAAACTTGCCAAAGCCGTCGGCACTAAAGAGCACCTTGTCGGTGGACTCGTAGGAGAAGATCACCTCGGGCCAGTGAACGTTGGGGGCGCCGATAAAGGTCAGGCTGTGGCCGCCCAGGTCGAGCACATCGCCCTCTTTGACGACCATCTTGCGCTCGGGGTAGTCGGTGCCAAAGTAGTTGACCATCATGCGGAAGGCGCCCATGCTAGCCACAATCTGGGCCTGGGGATAGCGCTCCATAAAGGCGGCGATACCAGCGGAGTGATCGGGCTCCATGTGATGGACGACCAGGTAATCGGGCGTACGACCATCGAGCACGGCCTCGAGGTTGCCGAGCCACTCGTCGACAAAGTCAGCGTCAACCGAATCGGCGACGGCGATCTTGTCGCCCAAGATAACGTAGCTGTTGTATGCCATACCGTTCTCGGACACGTCGTACTGGCCCTCGAACAGGTCAATGTCGTGATCGTCGACGCCAATGTAGCGGATATCCTTGGTGATCTCCATCAGGCAAAGCCTCCTAGATAGACAAAAGAGCCCGTCTATCATAGCACTCGCCTTCATAGCCACGGCTATCTGTCAGCATCCTTACCGATTGTTTTTGAGGCGGAATATACCGCCGTTTACCTGCACAAACTATGCGCGCGGTATCGCCGTGCTATGTCGAATGATGAGTTGGCCGGGAATACGAATGGCAACGGTTTTGCCCGCCGTACCCGCCTCGGGAACCGCATGCTCAAACACCTCGCGTCCGCGCTGATGTAGATCGAATCGCACGGTCGTGAGCTCGTTGTGTGCGACAAAATCATCGAGCGAATCGTCGACGCCCACCACGCTTACGTCCTCGGGCACGCGCAGACCGCTATCGCGCAGCGCGGCAATCGCGCCATTTGCCATCTGATCGTTTGCCGCATAGATCGCCGTCATGGTGCGGTCGTGCTCGGCCAGGTACCTGCCGGCCTCGTAGCCGCTGTTGGCAGACCAGTCGCCCTCGAGCGGCTCTGCCGGCTCGATGTGTTTACGCTCGAGCGCATCCTGCCAACCGGCGCGGCGAAATTGTTCGTCGACCGAGAACGACGGGCCGCCAATATAACGAATCTGCTCGTGCCCCAGCTCAAACAGGTGATCCATAAGCAACAGCGAGCAGCCGTAATGGTCGGAATCGACCGTGGTCACCCGCGGGTGCGCATACATGGTAACGATGACCGTGCCAATGCCCGGCAGTGGATCGAACGTCTCAAAATCGGGCGCCATGCGACTCATACCGATGATGATGCCGTCCACCGGCAATGCGGCCATACGACGCGTGGCCTCGGCAAGCGAGAATTCCTCGGTCTTGGACATCTCGACCAGCGTGATGGCGCAATTATGCTCGCGAGCAGCGCTGGCGATGCCATCGATCATTGAGAGGTTGCCAAACTTGGTGACATCGTTGACGCACAGGCCGACCGAATGGTAACGGCCGTCGCGCAGCGAGCGACCAGCATAACTCGGACGAAAGCCGAGCTCTTGCATAGCGGCCTGCACGCGCTGGCGCGTCTGCTCGTTAACGTTGGGCAAGCCGTTGGCGACGCGCGAAACCGTCTGCTGCGAAACGCCAGCAGCGCGGGCGACGTCGGCCATGGAGACCGGACGCGTACCTGTATCGTTGGACGGGCGCCTTGCCACAGGATCACCTTCACCCTTGCGAGATCTGAATAGCGTGAATGCCGGCCCGGGCAGAAATACATCCCGCGCCGAGGCCCGCTATCGTCGGACGCATGTTAACGTACTCTACTTTTTCTATCTGCATCTCTTCTGCTTTATAAGTCCATACGGCAGTACCGTTCACGGCTGAATTTCTACCGATTACCAGATTCCCAAAAAGTGATAAGCGATGTGTTATGAGTACGTTAACATAGCCTGTAACATGCGGTATCGTGAACACTTGGTTCATGCCGCTTCAAATTGTTAACGTACTCATAACGACGCAAAAAATCGTCCGTACGCGCCAAGGAAAGGACCCCCATGACCACCCCCGACGAAAAGACGCTCGCCACGCTCACCAAGCTGTTTGAGGAGGAGTTTGGCCCCATCGGCGACCGACAGGTGCTCTATGTGCACGCGCCCGGCCGCTCCGAAATCAGCGGCAACCATACCGACCACGAGGGCGGCCACGTCATCGCCGGCTCGCTCGATGTCGCCGTCGACGGCATCGCCGTGGCGACCGACACCAACAAGGTTCGCGTTGCCGACGAGGGCTACCCCACCTTTGAGATTACGCTCGACACGCTGGATGTTCAGGAGGCCGAGAAGGGCACGTCCGCGAGCCTCGTCCGCGGCATGGCCCACGAGGTCGCTGCCCTGGGCGTTGAGCCCCGCGGCTTCGACTTTGCCTTCACCTGCTCCGTCCCCTCGGGCGGCGGTCTTTCCAGCTCCGCTGCCGTCGAGGCCGCATACGGCCGCGCCATGGAGACGCTCTGGGGCGCACCCGCCATTGAGCCCGTCGCGCTTGCGCAGATGAGCCAGCGCACCGAGAACAACTACTACGGCAAGCCCTGCGGCTTGATGGACCAGGCCGCCGTGTGCCTGGGCGGCCTCGCCTACATGGATTTTGAGGATCAGGCAAGCCCCAAGACTCAGAAGCTCGAGCTCAACTTTGAGGATCACGGCTATGCGCTCGTGCTCGTTAAGGTGGGTGCCGACCACGTGGCAGCCACCGACGACTACGCCGCCGTACCGCGCGAGATGCAGGACGTTGCTGCCGAGTTTGGCAAGACACGCCTGTGCGAGGTCGACGTTGCCGACTTTGACGCCAAGCTCCCCGAGCTGCGCGCCAAACTGGGCGACCGCGCTTGTCTGCGCGCCGTTCACTACTGGTACGAGAACGGCCTGGTCGACAAGCGCTGGGCAGCTCTTAACGCCGGCGACATCGACCAGTTCCTGGTCCTGACGCGCGAGTCCGGCGCCAGCTCTGCCATGTACCTGCAGAATGTCGTTGCCAAGTTGGGCTCCGAGCAGCCCTCCATGTATGCGCTGGCCCTTGCCGAGCATGTGCTCGACGGCCGCGGCGCCGTCCGCATCCACGGCGGCGGCTTTGGTGGCACCATCCAGGCCTTCGTGCCGCTCGACCTAGTCGACACCTTTATTACCAAGATGAACGGCTGGCTGGGCGAGGGCTCTGCCCGTCACTACGCAATTTCTGACAAGGGGGCTTACGCGGCATGGCTGTAACGACCGACGTGCGCGAAGCTGCGCAGAACCTGATTGAGTACGCCATCCACCGATCCATGATTGGGCAGGACGACCGTATCTGGGCCTACAACACCATTCTTGAGTGCATTGGCGCCACGGGCCCCGCGCTCGACATGGCCTGGGCGCTGCAGACCGAGAAGATTTCGCTTCTGCACCCTGACACACTCCCCGACTTTGACCTTGAGGGCACGCTCGCCGTACTTTCCGAGGCCGCCGTTGCCAACGGCGCTGCCGAGGACACGGCGTCGGGCCGCGACCGCATCGCTATGCGCATCATGGGCGCGCTCATGCCAAGGCCTTCGGTTGTAAACGAGGAGTTCAACGGACGTATGGGCGTCAACGAGCCCCGCGCCGCGACCGACTGGTTCTACGGTCTGTGCTGCGACGCCGGCTACGTGCGCCGTGCCGCCATCGCGCGCAACATCAAATGGAGCACCCCCACCAACTGGGGCGATCTTGAGATCACTATCAACCTGTCCAAGCCTGAGAAGGACCCGCGCGATATCGCCGCGGCAGGTGTAGCCAAGAACACGGGCGAGAAGTATCCCGCCTGCCAGCTCTGCATCGAAAACGAGGGCTACCCCGGACGCTCCGCCGCAGCCGACGGCGGCGCTCATCCCGCCCGTCAGAACCTGCGCGTTATTCCCATCCAGCTCGACGGCGAGCGCTGGGGTTTCCAGTACAGCCCGTATGCGTATTTTAACGAGCACTGCATTGCTATGAGCTCCGAGCATCGCCCGATGCACGTGGACCGCAAGAGTTTGACCTGTCTGCTTGACTTTGTCGACCTGTTCCCGCACTACTTTATTGGCTCCAACGCCGACCTGCCTATCGTGGGCGGCTCGATCTTGTCGCACGACCACTTCCAGGGCGGCGCGCACGAGTTCCCCATGATGCACGCCGCCGAGATCTCGCAGTTTAGCGTGCCCGGATTTGATCAGGTTAGCGGTACCGTGCTGCAGTGGCCGCTCTCGGTGCTGCGCCTGCGCTCGCATGACCGCGCCCAGCTGCTCGACGCTGCCGAGAAGATTATCCTCGCCTGGCGCGAGTGGACCGATGAGTCTGTGGGCGTCATCGCGTACACAGCCGATGGCGTGGCGCACAACACCGTGACGCCCGTCATCCGCCGCGTCGACTCTCGCGGAAATGCCGGCGGCGAAATCTACGAGGCCTACCTGGCGCTTCGCTGCAATATCACGACCGACGAGCACCCGCTAGGCGTTTTCCACCCGCATGCCGAGTACCACCACATTAAGAAGGAGAACATCGGCCTGATCGAGGTCATGGGCCTGGCCATTCTGCCGCCGCGCCTGGTTCCCGAGCTTGGCGCTGTCCGTGAGCATCTGCTGGCAGCCAAGGTCGATGCCAGCTACGATCTTGGCGCCGCACTCGAGGGCGACGACCTTTGCCGCAGCCACGCCGCATGGGCCGAGGATGTCTTTGCACGCCGCGCCGATGAACTTACGACCGACAACGCCATCGATATCCTGCACGAGGAGGTGGGCGTGGTGTTTGGCCACGTGCTCGACAACGCCGGCGTCTTTAAATGGGACGAGGCAGGACGCGCCGCCCAGCAGCGCTTTATCGACTCGCTGTAGCACGCGAGCTCGAACGCACGCACTTAACAAATAGCGCCTACACGACCACGGCGCCCGCCGGCAACATCGCCGACGGGCGCCGTTTTCTGATGCAAGGGTAGCTAATTTGCACCAAAACAAGGAGTGTTCCAAACTGCCGGCAGAGAAGGAACGTCCCCAGGTGCCGACCTAAACTCCCACATTATTCGATGGAAAAACGTGGTTGCCTCACACATTATTCGATGGAAAAACGTGGTTTACTCCCACATTTTTCGATGGAAAGACCGAAACGGTCTTATACTAACCATGATCGTTAGGGGGCAGTATGCAGCGACAGCTAATGGACGAACTCATCGCTTGGAAATCTAGGGCAAACCGCAAGCCCCTCCTGCTTAAGGGGGCCCGCCAGACGGGAAAAACCTGGCTTCTCAACGAATTCGCAGGCCAGCAGTATCAAAACGTCATCCGTTTTGACTTTATGCTCGAACCGGGCGCACGTTCGCTGTTCGACGGAAGCCTTGACCCCAAACGCATCATCTCCCAGATAGAGCTCCTGCGCGGCCAGACCATAACGCCGACAGACACGCTCATCATCTTCGACGAAATCCAAGAGGCACCGCGTGGCATCACCTCGCTCAAATACTTCAACGAGCTGGCGCCGGAATACCATATCATGGCAGCCGGCTCCTATATGGGGCTCGCGCTCCGACGCGAAAACGAGTCGTTCCCCGTCGGCAAGATCGACCAGCTTACCATGCGCCCCATGGGGTTTGTCGAGTTCGTTCGTGCCGTCGATGGCGATCCGCTCGCAGATGCCATCCTTGCCGCAGACATGGACCTGCTGGCGAATGTTTCCGAAAAGCTCGAGCGCCTGCTCAAGGAATACCTCGTTGTCGGTGGCATGCCAGAAGTTGTCTCCGCTTTCGCCGCCTCCCACGATTTCATCGAGGCCCGCAGGCTTCAGCAGCAAATCATCGAAGCTTATGAATCCGATTTTGGCAAGCATGCGCCAGCCCGCATCGTCGAGCGCATGAGGCTGGTTTGGAAATCCCTTCCCGGCCAGCTCGCAAAGGAAAACAAGAAGTTCGTCTACGGCGCGCTTCGTCCCGGGGCGCGCGCACGCGATTTTGAGGAAAGCCTCCAGTGGCTCATGGACTACGGAATCGTTCATAAGGTACCACGTGTTTCCGCCCTAAGAGCACCGCTCACAAGCTACGAGGATCTCTCGGGCTTCAAGCTGTTCTGCATCGACACCGGCATCCTCGGAGCACTCTCCGGCCTCTCGCCAGCCATTGTTCTGAACGGGCCCGCTGTTTTTACGGAGTTCAAAGGCTCGCTGACCGAGCAATACGTCGCACAGGAGCTTTTGCTCCAAGGCAATACCCCCGCGTATTGGTCATCCTCCTCCGGCAATGCAGAGACTGACTTTGCCGTCGACCATGCGGGGACCGTGCTTCCGCTCGAGGTCAAGGCGGCAGAGAATCTCAAAGCAAAGAGCCTGAGGATTGCCTGCGAGAAGTTCAAGCTCGAGCGCTGCGTGAGAACATCGTTAGCGGCATATAGAGACGAAGGCACGCTCGTCAATATTCCGCTCTGGGAGATTGGGCAAATCGACAAGCTGGCATAGGCGCTGTGGAGGGGGCGCCCCGTAAGGAGTGTCCCAAACTGCCGGCAAAAAAGGAACGTCTCTATCTGCCGCATTCCCGAAGCAAGGCGACGCCGATGTTTTGGCAACGGCAGCGAGCGGGCCGCATTTGAGACAAGGTGACGTGAAAAATCAGAACCACCCTTAAAAAGGGTGGTTTGCTCTTAGGGTATAACCCACGGGC
>CAJKFS010000031.1 GCA_905199225.1 uncultured Collinsella sp.
AGCTGCGGGAACGTCCTATCCGCTCAATGTGTTCGGCTGAGATCGGAAATCAACCTATGTTCGTCAATAGCAAAGATGGCAATCATTCAGCGTCATCGTCAACGGCAAAGTCGCGGAGGTTGAGGCCTTCGCGTTCGGCTCGGGCTAGGAGCTCTTGCGGCAACTCGTCCTCGATATCCATCACGTCGAGCATGGCGGCCGGAAAGCCCACGCCGGCTGCACTCCCCGCACGGTCGAGCAGGCTCTCGCGTAGCTGATCTGCGTCAACTTCGATCTTCATGGTGAAACCTCCTATCGAGCCAAGCCCCTACTCACCAGCACCGAGCGCGTCAACAGCAGCAACAAAAGCCGCAACCTGCTTGTCGTCCATCTGTGCAGCCAAACGCCCCACGGGTTCATCGTAGGCGAACTGTACCTTATCGATAAAGCAATCCCAAGCACGCTCATCCACACACACGGCGGCCTCGCAATACTGGCCGAGCTTTTTGAGTCCATACCAAAACGCATTCACATGACGCGCGGGATCCTCATCCAGCACGCCATCGTAACGGCGTCCGTTAAACTCCTGTATGCGCGCCACGGCAACCTCGAGCGAGTCGCCGCCCTCGGCCGAAGCCTCATCCACCAGCTCGGGAATCGCAACCTCACGCCGAACAGTATGCCTGGTTGCACCATCGTACTCGCCCACCAGCACGTCCTCATCAAGCCGAGAATCGTAGTCCAAATAGCTCGTGCCACAACAAATGCCGTGCGGGGAGCCCGTGCCAAACGCGCAGAATAACCCGCCGTCGGCAACAACACAACGGTAGGTCTCAAACGACTTCTTAACCTGAGCGAGCAACTCGGAAAGCTCCCCGACATCGCACGCCGTCTCGCACGCAACGCACGCAGACTCGGGCAACGATACCGGCTCCAGCGTGCTCCCCGCAACGCGGGCGGCGCGCTCGGCCCGATACGCCTGCGCCGCCAAGCGCGCTCGCTGCGCAGCGCCGCGCACGTTCGTAAGTTCACGCTCCAACGCCACGTCGCCAGCAACATCGCCAGCCAAATCGCCCGTAAACCCGTCAGTGCCCTGCGACCCCGTCGCACTCAGCTCAGACTCAAACGTCGCTATAATCATGCCCGCAAGGTCCGTCGCATCGGCGGCACAACGCAACTGTTCCAGCTGCGTACACAGCAGGTCGGCATCCAGGGGCACGGCGTCCACAACGCGCACGTCACTCAAGCGCGCCACGTCCTGCAGCACCATAGCCCCAGCAGCATCGTACGCCGCGCGCACCTTGTCCGCCGTATTAGCCCGCAGCTTTACCTCGATAAACGAAAGCGTTTGCTCCAGGCGCGTCAGCAGCTCGGCCTTGTCCTCCATGCGCAAAAAGGCAGCATAGCGCCGCTCCATCTGCAGCGGACCCACAACGCCCGCCTGCTTGCGAGCGCGCGCAAGGGCCGCACTCTCAACACGGCGCACGTACGTATCAACAGCTTGCACGGCAGAGTCGCGCGCAGCGCGCTCGGCAGCCTCGACGCCCCTAAGCACGCCCAACAGCTCGCGGGAGCGCGCCTCGCGCACCAACTCCCCGCGATCGTACTGCTCAAGCGCCGCCTTGCGCTTGGCCACCAACTCAAAGCCAAACAGCTCGTCGAGCAACTCGCCAACAGAACGCTCGCCCGCCATGGCAGACCCCCTCACGCACTACGCACCAACACGCCCGCGGGTCTACGCGCACGCAAGCCCGCTCGCCCGCACTCCTACAGATCCAGTGCCTTCTTCGCGGCGTCGACCGGGTCGCCATCCATGTAGAACACCGGGCTCAAGCCCGAGATAATCTCGGACGACACGCTCTGCAAGCCCGCGATGGCGCTCAGCGGCAAAATCACGCGCTTGGCGCCGGCGTTTTTGGCCACGCGCATAATGTCCTCGAGCCCGCGGATCTCGTCCATAGAACCCGACATGCGCAAGATTCCCGGAATCGCCAGCGCGGGCATCACCGGACGGTTGCATGCCGCAGAGCAGAGGCCCACAAACTCGGCGAGCGAAACTTCCTCGGACAGCCCCTTGCTCTGCAGGTCGTTATAGAACAGCAGGTAATCCTTGGAGCCAATGTGCATGCCCGGCGCCACGCGGTTCGCCAGGTTCACAAAGTTGTCGAACGCGGCCTCCAGCGTATCGCGCACCGGCTTGTTAAAGGCCACGCCCTCGTGCTTAAACTTGCACTCGCCGGCAACGGCCTTGTTCTCCAGCTTGTACACGGCAACCTCACCGCCCTGCGACCTGCCCACGCCAAACACGTGACCGGACAGCAGCGGCCCGTCGGGAATCAGTGTGTCCTCGCTCTGCTCGGGCACGCGCACCACATGCACGTCCTGCGGGTTGTCGGCATCCATATAGCCCAGGTTAACGTCGATAAACTCAACGCCCGCCATAATCTTGAGCTGCTCCTTTACGCGGCGACGGCCCTCGATGGCGTAGTCCAGCAGCCAGCGCACGTCGTCCTTGTCCATGGCCTCGTCGGGGAACAGCAGCTTTGCAAGGCCGCTAAAGGTCTTGCGCACGGCGATCTCGTCACGCTTGTTAAAGTCGCTGTTAAAGCGGAAATACCGGTCGATATGGTGCGTAAAGTCCTTTCGGCGCATCTCTTTGCAAAACTCCGACAGGCAGTCGGTGATCAGGCCGTAATGCCCGGTCAGCAGGCTCGAGCGCATCTTGGGAATCTCCCAGCCCGGCAGGTAATAGTGGATACGGTCGAAGAAGGCCGAATCGTTGTTAAACTCCGGCGGGAACGGATCAAACAGGTGCGTGGTCTTAAGGACATTTTGCACGGTGTCGTTGATGTTGCCCTCAAAGACCATGGAGGCATCGGCGTTGATCTGGTCGCGGCCGCGCGCGTAGCTACCACTCGCCATGTAGTCCTTCATGATCTGCACGGCATTGGTATCCTTAAAACGCATGCCGGCGACCTCGTCAAACGTCACGCAATCCCAGTGTCCCACCAGGCCCACGCGGTCGGCTCGCATGGAGTTCATACGGCCGAACAGGTTGGCCGTGGTGGTCTGGCCGCCCGAAAGCAAAATGGCGTAGGGCGAGACCTCTTTGTAGATGTGGCTCTTACCGGTACCGCGGGGACCCAGCTCGCACAGGTTGTAGTTGCGCTCGATAAGCGGCACCATACGCTCGATAAAGTGCAGGCGCTCTTTCTCGGAAAGCTCGCTAGGCTCATAGCCAGCGGAGCGCAGCAGCATGTTGAGCCACTCGTCGCGCGTAAAGTACTGGCGCTCGTCGACCATGGCATCCAGGTCCAGATTGGGCATCTGGATGGGCGTGAGCGACGCCACGCTAAACGGAGAGTCCTCGGGTCCGCGCTTTTTGCGCTTGGCCTTGGAGCGGCGCGGTGCATCGTCGCCAAAGACCTCCATGCCAAACTCGTCTTCCTCATCCAAGGGGTGACGATACTCGATGCTCATGATGCACCAAATGCCGCCCTGCAGAATCTTGGAATAGTCGCGCACGTACTCAGCCGGCATCACAAACGGCTCGATGGTCAAGTTGGCAAACGACGCCACGTAGATATCTTTGTACTCGTCGAGCTTGGCCGTCACCTTATCGATGATGGTAAAACGACCCAGCTCGCGAATCTTGGACTTAATGCGCTCGGACTCATCGGGACGCACGTAGTTATCGGTGAGGATCCTGCGGATGCGCTCCAAACCCTCTGCCACGGCATCCTCGTCATCAGTTGAGCAGTACATGCCCAGCAGATACTCCAGTACAAAGGTGGGCACGTTGGCGCCGCGCTTCATAAGGGCCGTCAGGTCCTTGCGCACGATCTTGCCAGCAAAGTGCTCGAGCAGTTTGCCGTCCAGCCCATCCATGTCGTAGCCGTCGTCCTCGGGGGCCTCGTCCACGGCCTGGTCATAGCCATCGGTCGAGGATTCGTCCTCGGCGGGCACAGCAGCCTCAACGGGCGCGGCAGTCTCAGCCTCCGCAGCAGGCACGGCCACCCCTGCAGGCACCGCAGCCTGCTCGGGCACATCCACATCAATCGAGGGAACTTCCCACAAATCTTCGTCATGGCTATCAAACATAGGGCACACTCCTAAAAACCAAAGTCAGCAACAGGGGCAAACGAAACAGCGATGGTGTACGTCTCGCGCCAAACGATCTTGCCCGTCTCGCGCTCGCGGCAGACCAGATAGTACGGACCCTTGGCCGAGAATCCATCCGCTGCATGCAACGCAAACTTGGCATGCACCACGCGCTCCTGCGAGTTAACAGAAATCTTGTTGGCATGCGCCTTGACCGTATCGCTCACCTCGTTGCCACTTGCATCGATAAACACCAGCTCGTACTCGCACGGCAAGACCTTACCTTGGGCAGGTTCTTCCTGGATCAAGTTGACTGAGAAGAGCGAGTTGGTCACTCGGCGTCCCTCACTTAGTACGCGCAGCGTCGCCGCGCGCGTGTCGACAAAGTCCTTGGAACCCGAGCGCGCACGCCAAAAACCGATAACGGGCACGCAGAGCTCCTGCAGGCTCATGCCGCCGTGGACGTAGTTGTTAGTGCCGCCGGGACGCTTGAAGTGCACGTTCTCGCGCGGGGCAAACCCCTCAAAACCGGCGCCCAAACGTCCCATGTTAACATTAACAAACACCTCACATGCCTCTTCCGAAAGCTTGGCCACGGCCTCGTTGGGCACCACCAGATGACGCTTGCCGTGCATGACAGGAGCGTCAAGGAAGGGAAGATCTGGCTTGCCGAGCATCTGGCACTCGTTGAGCTCACGACGCGTGTAGATGAAGCCGTGATCCGCCGTCATAACAACACGCGCGCCCGGGGCGTCGGTGCACACGCGGCGCGCCAACGCAGCAAGTTCCTCCACGGTGTCCGCACAGGCACCGAAGACGTCATCCTGCGTAGCGGCCTTCTCGCCCGTGGCATCGATCTTGTTGTGGTAGAGGTAAACAAGTCTTGAGTCCTTGAGCAGCGCCTTACGCTCGGTTCCCGCCATGTTGAGGTATGCGCTCGAGCGCAAAGCGCGGGCCGTAGGCTCAACATGGGTAAGCACGGCCTCGCGTTGCGGAGTCGTTGCGGTGGGCTTGCCGTCAGCCAGCACAAACGAACCATCCGCTGCAAGCCCAAGCGCCTGATGCGGCAGCAGCGCGGGCATGCCCACCTCTGTAATGGAGGGAAAGACCGCCTGCATGCTAGAAACCTTGACGTTGCCGCCGCGCTCGCGCTCGAGCAGCGCCGCGACGTCGCAGGCCACCTCATAGCGCAGCGCGTCGCTCACGATAACGACCGTCGTTTTAGCAGAGCCCACAAAGGTGGGCAGCACATGCCAGTAGAACTCATCCTGCCGTTCGGGACCCTCGATGTAGCCGCAATCGGCCCACTCCCCTTGCGCAGCGGATGTCCAGCAGGCATTGGCATCCGCCAAGAACCAGTTGCTGTAGAGATTCTCCGCCCAGTCCGCCACAGCGCGGGTGGGCTCCTCGAGCACATCGCACTCGACGGAGCGCGCCCGCAGATACGCGGTGCACATATGACGATAGGCGGCATCCATGGCATACCAATCGGACGTGTAGGCATCCCACACCTGCTGGGGCTGCGCCAGATGGAACCCGCCCGCGTGCGCCTGCCTAAACGCACACATATCGGCCACAGCGGCAAGCAGGTCAAAGTAGCTCTCGACACGACGGTACCAGCTTAGGTCGCAACGGCGCGCAGCAAAGGCACGCGCATCCTCAACACGGTCTGCACCTTGCGCAAACGAGCAGAACAGCTGCGAGAGCACAGCCTCATTGACGCACGGAAACACATCAAGCGAGGTCAGCACATCGATCGGCAAGGTCTCGAACCGTGCAAAGAGTCCGCGGGCGTCCTCAACCAAACGGCAAATCTCAAATAGGTCCTCGCTCGATGCCTGGGTATCGGCGGCCTGGTCCCACGTACGCACCGCCTCAAGGCAATAGGGCCCATAGGCGGGAGCCACATGGCTCTCAAGCCCCTTGAGCGCTCCCTCGGGAAGCGCGGTGGATGCCGCCGTAAGAAGCACATGGGATGCAAGCATAAGCAATGAGTCACGCTCGTAAAGCGGCCCATCAAACCCATAGCAACGCACGATGAAGGCAGAGAGCACATCACGCACGCAGTACTTGTCCACCAACTCGGCCAGCGCCTCGGGACCCTCGTGCAGCAGCATGGTCATACAGCCACGCAGCACAAACGCGGGGCGCGCGTCACCAGGCTCTTTACCGCCAAAAATCACCGTAAGGATGCCGAGTTCGATATCGGATGCGCCCGAGGCATGCGGAACACACGCGGCAAACTTAGCGCAGCGGGTCTTGGCATCAAAGAACGTCTTGTGCTCGCGCAGGCTCTCGCGCACGGCGTCGATATTCTCGATGCCCAGCTGATCGGCCAAAAGCGAAAGATAGTCAGCCTGGAACTGATCGGCATACAGCTCAACATCGGCAAGCCAATCACCTTCAAGCCTGCCGCGCGGGCAACGGCGATACAGCAAGATATCGCTCGCAAGGTCATCGCGGTTGATGAGCTTCTTGACGGCAAACATACGGCCCTCGCAGGCCTCAACAAAGCGCACCGGGCGCTCAAAGTCACCGTGAGCAGGCATTACGCCGGCATCGGCCCCCACGCCGTCGAAACCCTCGGCAGCCAATCGCTCAAACTCAGGAGCAAACTCGCCGTCCGCATCGTGCCAAACCACAACACGGCGCGGCGCGCATGAGGACAACGGCTGCAAAAATCGCAGCTTGAGCTGTTCTTCTACATCGATCTTGGGCATGAATATCCTTACCGTATCTGCAGTTACTTAATCTTCGCCAGCACATCCTGAAACTTGGCGTAGTTGACCTTGACGCCGTCATCCAGGTCGATCTTAATCATCTGGTCTGCCAAGTGGTGCAGTTTCTCCTCGTAGGCAATGGTCTCTTTGAGCTGGTCGTTGAGCTTTTTGATGCGCTTATCCAAGCGCACGCGCTCGCCGCGCTCGGCACTGACAAGGGCATCGTTGGCATACCCGATCTGGGCACGGTAGCGCTCCTGCTGCTCATGCACATAGTCGGTGCGGATACGAGCCAACAGGTCAGGCTGGTAGCGATGCATGTAAACAAGGCACTTGAAGCCGTTCTTCTTGCCGCTGTCGAACAACCAGTAGATGGGGCGCTTCTTATAGGTCTGGCAGTGGTCCTTAAAGAAGTCCTTCAAAAAGTAGGTGCGGATTACCTCGCGCGGGGTACCCTTGCCGCCGAGTGCCTCGGCAATAAAGGCCAGGTTCTGCTCAAGCGTCTCCTCGCCATACACGGTGCGCACAAAGTCGATAAAGTAGCGCACGATGTCATCATCAAAGTACTCGTCATCGGTAATGGGCAGCACGTTATCGCTATCGGGCATAAAGGTCACATGGTCAGAGTTGGGCATCTTGGCCAGATAGTCATCGACTGTGGCGCCCTGATCGGCCAGGACCAGCCCGTCCACATCCAGCGAATAGCGGCCAAACATGCAGCCCACGGCATAGCTAATGAGCGAGGTGATCTCGTCGCGCTTGGTACGCACGTATTTGTTACCCTTATAGCTCTCGGGAATCTCGTCGGCGGTGTCGAAGATGCGCGCCACCGAGACGTACTTATCCTCGACCTCGATAGGCACCTCGCCCTCCATGTTGTAGATCTTGGCAAAGATTCGGTTGAGCTCTTCCTCGTTAGTGCGAAGCTGCTCGAAGCGAGCATTGACCTCGGCCTTACGAGCCTCGTATTTATCTTGAAGTAAAGTGGCCATGACAGACCGCCCTTTCTTTGTTGAAAAGTGCGGCTATGCAAATTTAAAATTTGCGCTAGCCAGCTAAACAATTATCAGATTTAAATTCTTTACGGATTAAAGCGCGTCGTTTATTAATTCCCTAGTGTTTGTTGCTCTTTCTATGAATGAGCTTTTCAAATTCGCCTCTGCTAGCGTCCTTAAAATAAAAACGAGCGTCAATATCAATCGCCTTTATCCAGTCGGTAAACGCCTTTTGAGGCAGAAGCATCATGGCAGTCGTTTTTCCACTTGAACCACCAGCTTTATCCTCGAGAAGCATCATTCCATTAGGGAAGTAATACGTACACCCATGTGCAAGTGAATTGCGGATATGAGTTAGTAAAGTCATTCCTTTACCTGAGTCTTTAGGTTCGGGACCCTTGCGACCAGAGATTGTATAAGGTTGAATACAGAGGACCCTCGGACTAACGATATCAATCGGAGCTTCAATCTCTTGTTTAACTCCATCAGCCGACTTTTGATTTACAGTTGTTTTAAATCCATATTCCTCAATCACATCTCCAAGATTATCAGCCATAAGTAATTCACGCTTCCCGGAAGGCACCCCTTCATACTCAAGAAGAGTATCGAATGGCAATTGTTTCAATCCATAATCAGAGGCGGTTCTTCTTTGAGAGGCAGAGTTAGCTACAGATTTAGTCACAAAGAAATCCCAAATAGAAGAAATCTCATCCGGAGTCCAATAGCTAGATTCATGCAGAGACATATGAAATGAAGATATACAGGCTTTGTCCATAACCAGCACCTACACCAAAGGGTTATGTTTGAAATCCCAAGAGGTTTCAAACGAATCCCAATCGGTTTTTGATAGTTCGCGGCACGAGTCGACCATGTCGTTGACCAACGGCTCCTGTTCCTCGTTCTGAATGATCGGGTAGGTTGCGATTTGGCCTACCTCGAAATTAAGCGTCGGCGAGAGCATGCTTGCGACACGCATGATCACGGAGCTGTTACAAGCTCCCTGGAGATACTTGAGTGACTCCTCGTCGCTAAAAACGCTCGTGCCCGCCACATCAAAGATATGCCCAGCAGGCTTAAAACGAAACGCAATGGACCCGCTTGAAATCTTCGACCAGGTAATCGATGGGCTAAAGAAGCAGTTTGTATTCTGTGGCCTGGAAAGCAATCTACCATTCTGGTCTTTGTAATTACGGATCTCCTGTCCGTCATTCTCCCAGTTAACAACTGAGCTATTATTTCCGTACCATTTGCGGAAATCGCCGCCCTTGTTGTAGGGGAACCACTTGCAAGCGCTTTCAATCGACTCTTGAATAGATCCACAGGAATAGACGCTCTTGCAATCATCGACTTCCCACCACTCGCGAACGAAACGAGCGTTCTCGCCAGTAGCAAGCCCTTGGCGCGGCTTGCCATACTCACTGAGCTGTTTTGCGTTTCCAAACGCATCCAGAAGAGCGTCACTGGCCCAGTAGGCTATGGGGGTGCCGGGGATTTGCTTGAAGGTGTCGGCGTCGCGGCGATAGAACCAGCCGCAGTCGGGGTTTCGGATCGCCTCGAGCAACTTGAGACGCTTCGCCTCGCTGCCGTTGATGTCGACGAGGCGAACATAGGCACCCTCGCATGCCGCGCGGCCATTGTAGATGACATCGGCAGTCACATTGACGACCTCACCACCGATGGCATCGAACGCGCGAGGTCCCAGATGGGCCATGGAAACGATTGTCTTGTTGTCGATAACCTTGGCGCGCATCTTCTCAAAGCTGCCCAGGAACATCCAACTCTGCATGGTAACCATTGCGGCGTAGCCCTTATCCTCGACAAGGTTAAAACCGCGCTCGATAAAGCACGTGCAGAGGTCGCTCTTCACGTCGGGGTAGTTCTTCTTGATCCACTTGCTCATGAATGGATTAAAGCTGCTGCTGCCCATATACGGAGGATTCGCAACGGTGCAGGTAAAACGACGGGACAGCTTCTCGCAGATGGCGGCAGCGCTTTCGAGCTTAGTTTTGGCCGTAGCGGCAAAAAGGTCATCGGAACAACTCGCGGCGGCAGCCTTGAGCTCGTCGATCTCGTCCTCTGAGGGATTGAGCAGCGAACCGATCTCGCCCAAATGACTCAGCTCCTCGGCGAGCTTCTTGTTACCCGGCAGCTCGTCCTCCCCTAGCGGGATGCTCGAGAGCACGGTAACGTCGGCGCGAATGCCACGCCTAAAGAAGCGACGGTCGTGCTCGCGGGCGCACATGGCAAGCGCCAGCTCCGCGATCTGTGCCGCGCGGGAATCGATTTCCATACCTGCAAGGTTTTTAGTAAGAATGAGCTCGGGAATCTCGCGCTCACGATAGCCGCGCTCCTCGTACATATGGAAGAGCAGCTCAAACGCATAGACCAAGATATGGCCCGAGCCGCATGCGGGGTCGCAGAGGGTTATCTCCTCGGGACTCGAAATGCGAATGAAGTCCTCGTGCTCAGCATCGGGCTCGATGTAATACTCCATGCGCTCGCGTAGCAAACTCCCCGGATTGTTGAGCATCCACAGACGGCCGAGCGAGTTCTCGACCATATAGCGCACGATCCACTCGGGGGTGAAGAGCTGCGTGGCGGTCGCGATGTCCGCCGCTGCTGCCTTGCGCTTGGACTTGAAGAACTCGTCTTTAACGTCGGCATTGTAGTACTGATACATCCAGCCCAGAACGGTTACGCCCTCGCGCCAGTCCTCGTCAGTGAGGACGGCATTGAGTTTGCCCACCACACTGTCAGCCATCATGAGGCCCTGGGGCAACAGCAGCTCCATGGCTCCGCCCACGCGTTCAAAGACGCCCGGCAGGCAATCGGCAAGCTCCTCGCACTGAGCAACAAACAGGTAGCGCCACAACGGTTCATCCAAGCCCGCCATCTTGAGCTCGGCTATGCGATCGGTATCGGCCGTCGTTATTTCCACGTCCAGTGCGTTCTCCACGGCCTCGCTGCCATGGCTGCCGTCCGCGCGACTTAGCATGCGCATACGGCTGGGAAGCCATCCGCATGCATCCATGAAGCGAATGGCCACGATGCGGTTGAACCAGGTGTAGGCCGCACGGTCGTGCAGCGCCTCGTGACCCACCTCTGCCTGCATGCGCAGCAGTTCGTCGCGTTGCTCAATCTCAGCCGGACTTAGGGGCAGGCCGTTGACGGTCTCGGACCCAACGGGCGCGGGTGCAGGTTCGGTGATGCCGTAGCGCACCATCTGCGCCTCCACGCCTTTGATGAGCTCCGTACGGGCCCAGGTGCAGAAGCTCTTAAGAGCAGAATCGTTCATGGTTGATGAGCCTTTCTAAACGCCATAAGCCACCGGTGCGCGCTTTGGCACCGGTGGCTCCGCGGGTTAGTTGATACGGATCTCGTCGTTTGCAGCGAGCGCCTGCATAAGGCGGGAGCGCAGGTCGTCCACGTAGCGCTCCACGTCCTCTGCGGACAAGAGACGACTCGGCTTGACCAGATCGGCGCGGCGCACAGTCTTGATCTTGCGCTGGGGCTTGGGCGCGGGCACGGGAGCAGACGATGCGACGCCCTTGTTGGAGACCTTCTTGACCACCTCGCCCGTACTCATGACCTCGGTGGTGCGGCGCTCGTTGTCCATACGCACGCGGGCCTCATCCACAGCGTCGTACATCTCGTTGGCCGCCGCACTGAGCCAGTCGCCCCAGTTAGTTGCAACAACGCTCAGTTCGTTGAGACTTTGAGCGCTGTGGGCACGGTTTTTGAACGACTCGTATTTAGTGCCGGCGTCTGCTATGGCGTCCTTGGCCTGATTGACAAAGCCCTTTTGACTCTCGGCCTGCGCCCGCAGGTCTTGCAGATCGCTCTCGATGCGACACAAAAACTCATTGCGGCGGATGCCCAACAGCTTTTTCATGTCATCCTCGACGGGATCCATAAGCGGCTGCAGGTCTTTAATACGGCCGTAGGGCTTGGGATCTTTGAGGATCTCACGAACCGTTGCCACGTTCTCCACCGCACCGGGAATGTCATCGGAGGCATACTCGATACCCTCGGTGCGGTTCAAGAAATCCCTGGCGTGGTCAAACGCTGTTCGTTGATTGGACTCGAAGAACTCAACCACCTTGTCAAAGTCTTCCTTGGCATCGAGCAAACGCTCCTCATGCTTGGTGAACGTGGTCAAGAACGCCTCGGCCTCGTTCTGGTCCTTAAGGACGTCGGCCACCTCCGAGCGCATCTTCTCGCACTCGTCCTCACCGGGATACGGGTAGGCCGGCTTGATGCCCGTGTAGTAGTCGCGTGCCATGGCGAGGCACGCCTCGCGCAAGCCCTCAAGGCGCTCCTTGAGCTCGGCCACGAGCTTATCCTCGTTGGAGGGCACGGTCTTGAGATCAAACAGGTCACACATGAGTTCGTCCGTGGCGCGTAGCAACCGGTCGCTCATGCGCATGCGCAAGCGCACCTGGGCCTTATCGGCATCCTTGCGCAGGAGCGCCACCATGCGGCTGTCGTTAGCTTGAACCGTCTGACCGCCAAACAGCACCTGCGCGCGCTGCTCCACCACAAGCTGCGCCACCACATTTGCGATGTCGACCTCGCGCCAGCCAAAGGGCCTTTGCTGGTACTGGCGCTGGATATCGCCCATAGCGGTATCCAGGTGGCGCTGGTGCTGCACTTTGAGGTAGTCCTCGACCTCTTTGAGCGCACGCGTATTGCCCGCGTCCATGCCAGCGAGCCCCACTTGAACGTTGCCCACCAGAGTAGAGCGAATATCGGAATCGCTCGTGACCGGCGCGCCGATATAGTCGGCCTTTTCAAAGACCACATCGCACAGCTGCGCCAGCACCTGCTCAAAGACCTGAGCGGGTTTGGCAGCACGGATCTCAATCATGCGCCCGTTGACGGCGCATCGTGCATGGAGCACCGCCTCAGCCAAAAGGGCGTCAGCCTCTTTCTCGTTAAAGTCCTTCTCGCGCATTTTGGCCTCGACAATCTGGCGGGTACTCGGCGGTAGCTCCTGCAGATTGCGCGTCTGGGCGTACTTGCGAATCTTAGCGGCGTTGACGAGTGGGGCCCAATAATCCACCTCGTCGCTCAAGGCCACGATGGCCTTATCCACGGATTTCAATGCCAGCTCGGCATCGTCCGAACGGCCCAGATCGCTGGCCATGGTCACCACGGAAAGTTCCATGCCGCCCATGCTGGTACCGTGGATTGAGCCGTCCACATAGCGGTCAAACGGAAAGTCGTTGGCCCCGCGGTTGAGTTTGCGCGCAGTGTAGATGCTTTCGAACAGGCGCTTCTTGATGTACTCAATCACCTTCGCGTTGTCGATCGGGGTGCGTGCGATCTCCTGCGCTATCTCCTGCTCCTCGTCGGTGAGGAAGCTATAGGTATCGCCCTGGCGTGCCACGTAGCTCTCGCGCTCCAAGCGGGCGAGAGATTCCTTGACGCGGTCCTTAAGGGCGCGCTTGTCCACGTCCAGGCTATCGATCATAAGGATGGAGATGTTCTCGACCGTGGCCTTGACGTAGCCGATGTAGCGGATCAAGTACAGGAGCTTAAGCACCCGGACATCGTAGCTCTCAAGACCCTCTGCGTTTTCAGCCGCGCGCTCCGCACAGACGACGACCTGAATGATGCCGTGCTCCAAATCCTTGGAGATTGTGTCGAAGAAGCGCCAGAACGGCACGAGTGCACCAGTCTGGTCATGCTGGATGGCCTGAGCGCTCTCCTGAAACGCGCTCAGCATGGAGCGCTCGCCCGTGGACATGTGCTTGGCCTTAACACCGTGCTTGCGTACCTCGGTCATCACGTCGGGCAGAAGCTTAAACTGGTAGCCCACAAACGGGTAGCTGGCCACAAAATCCTTGGAGTTGGCGAAACCGGCAAGGTCGGAGCGCGAGCCACCCTCAAAGGTAAAGTTGTTTTTGAGGACGGCGGCGTCTTGCTCGTAGACCTGTGCAAGCATATCGGCCGCCGGCGCGGTTTTCTCGAGCACACGGCGCTGGATAACCTCGTCCACGCTGGAGCTGGAGAGCGAAAGGCGGGTATTGAAGCGGCCTTGGATCTTAGAAAAGTCGTTGCCCACGGGCAGGCTCAGGTTGTCGATGGCCTCCTGGCTCGTGACCATCACCCACACGCGGCCACCGCAGGCGGCGCCCAGCTCCTCGACGATGGTCTGAAGGCTCAGCATAAGGCTTGGGTCCTTGTCGTTTGTAATAAACTGACCCACCTCGTCGACCATAAAGAGCAAACGGAAGTTGCCGCCGTGGGCCGCTGCCTGAGCGTCTACGTAGTCCTTGACCTTTTTGGCAAAGACATCGGGGGCCAAAACCTCGTCCTCAGAACCCTCAAGCCAGTTCCATGCGGCCTTTTCGCTCATGCCGAGCACGCTCTGCAGCACCTCGACGACGTCGTCCTCAAAGTAGCTGTAGGTGTCGCGGGTCTGGAGCCAGGACTCGCCGTTGACGCGCTCAAAGGCCTCGCGGAACTCCTGGGTCTTGCCCAGGGAATCGATGTGTTCCTCGAGCTTTGCAAGCTTTAGGTCCTCGCCATAGAAGCCGCGCGCCTCGTAGAACATGCGCTCAAAGCCGCGAAGCAGCGCCGTGGGAGCCGTATCGCCCTGCTTCCACTGGCCCGCCTTGCTATCGATGTTAAAGAGGATGGCCTGCGTGGACACCGAGCAGGCGCGCTCCATGGCAGCCTCGACCATGGGGTCGACGATCTTGCCGTCAAAGTAGCGGATGGCGCTCTTACCGCCGATCTGGCGATTCTCGAGCAGGTAGCTCAGCATCTTGAGGAAGTGCGATTTACCTGAACCGAAGAAACCACTGACCCACACGCCGATCTTGTCGGTGGGCACATCGATGGCATCGCCGTAGGCCTTGAAGAACGTGGCAAAGTGCCTCTGCAACTCGCGCGTCACCACGTACTCGTCAAGCTCCTGGCGGATGGACCCATCTTTTGAATCCTGGACCTTGACCACGCCGTTGATGGAGCGGTTGATGTCTTTAGCAAAGAGGTCGCGAATGATCGTGTTGTCCATGGGTGCTCCTTTGGGTTTGGGAACGTTATGGCAAAGGGTTGTTACCGGCGGCAGGGACTTGCCTGCGGGGAGCCGTGCTTACGAGATATCGATGGCGCGGTAGTAGTTGTCGGCCGGCAGACGGTTAAAGAGCTGGAAAGAAGAGCCGTTGAAACTGCCCGGATAGGCGGCGACCACAGGCACCTCATCAAAATCCGCAAGCATGCAGTGGAGAAGCGTATGTATGCGAAAGAACGGGAAAACCTCGCCCGCGCCGGTGAGGAAAACGACGTCTCCAGGCGCGTGCGGCTCGGTCTGCTCAAGGATGTACGCAGCGACTTTCTCGGGCGAGGCGAACTTGGCCACGTCCTCGAGCACGCGCTGGGTACCGCGGCGCTCCTCTTGGTGCGGGATAGCCTTGAGGACACGGCGCTTTTCGAGAATTGCCAGCACGGCGTCGTAAAGGTTCACGACCTTGAGCGTGCACGGAAGCTTGTCGGCCTCGGCATCGCGTGAAAGGGCGTCAAATAATGCACGCGCCTCAAACTCCAGCGCGGGGTCATAGCAAAAAGTGTGGAAGCCGATCTCATTGCCTATGCCCTTGTTGGCCAAAAAGTCCTCGCTGCACAGACACTCGCGCAGAAGCTGCGCACGGCGCTCAAATTCCTGACAGGCGCGCTCGGAGCGGGCATGCGCCGCCACGACGCTCTTGCGGGAATGGATGCCGATATTGGTGGTGAGATCGGTCGCCGGGGTGATAACAGGGTCGACGGCGCTTTTGACGGGAGCCACGCTACATCACCGCCCTGCCGGTAAGGGCCGCGATAAGCGACTGCTCGCCCAGCTGAACCAAGGCTCGCTCGACATCGGAATCGAGGAAGAGTGGT
This sequence comes from uncultured Collinsella sp., assembly GCA_905199225.1. GTDB lineage: Bacteria > Actinomycetota > Coriobacteriia > Coriobacteriales > Coriobacteriaceae > Collinsella. The sequence continues at coordinate 15,686 of CAJKFS010000031.1, forward strand.
GACAGGCGCTCGGACTCCGGGCCCTGGCCCTCGCCGATAAGGCCGGCATGGCGGAGCGTCTGGCGGAGCGAGCCCTTAATGCGCTTGACCGTGGTCTCAGTCCAGCGGGCCGCGTCCGGATACTCCGTGGTAAAGCGTGTCATAAAGGCGTTGAGGTCAACCGCCGTAAAGGCATAATCGAAGTTTTGTAGGCGCTCCCCTACCTCGACGAGCACGAGCTCGCGCACGATATCGTAGCGGCAGATCATGCTGTAGAAGATGGCCTGGTCCGCCTGCGTGGGAGTGCCGGATGCCATGAGCCTGGTTAGGGATGACGCAGCCTCGACGGCGGTTTTGGGGTCGATGCCGCGCGCGGCGCATACGGCGTCCGTGGGCACCATGGCGTCAAGGCGGCGAAGGCACACGGTTGCGCGGTTGGCGACCATGCGCTCCGTGGGATATTGAAAGAGGTTCTCGCTCTTTACGCGTACAATGACCTGCTCGTCGCTTGCGCCCTGCATACGAAGGGCAGCGACGATGCGCATCTCATGCGGGAGGAATTGCTCGCGGGTGAGCACCCCCCCCCCGAACGCTTTTTGTGGTTACATCCACAGTACACGCTCCAAGGGTGTCAAAGGCTGTCACAAGTGCGCCGCAACCCGGCAGGCAGGCGCGGCGCACATGACAATAATCATACCTGTTGGTAAAAAAGTTACCACGCCCAGAGTGTCAAATGTTGAGCAACAAAATTAAATCCGGTTAACGGTCATTTTCGCAGCTCAGAAGCTTTGACGAGGTCGCCCCAAATCACACTTGCCAGATAAACGCGCTTACGAATGCAGGCACGCACACGCCCAACGCCATCCTCCGCTATATTCAACATAGAGTTATACATATGCTTCTATGTAAGGAGTTTCGTATGCCTGTCGTAAAGCCTATTTCTGATCAGACGCGCGCGCTAACTACCATTCAGGAACGCGAAGATCACATTCAACGTACCATCGCTCATGGTTACGACGACCTCACCAACGGTCGTGTGCGCCCCTGGAAACAAGCGAAGGCCGAGGCGGATCGGATGCGAGCCTCGAGATAAGCCCTCCCCCATGTAACCATCCTGTAAATCATAGCGGCGCGCTCGGGTTTTGCTGTGATGCGGTCGCGCCTGACGCTGCACTGTGCTAAAGTATCCCGAACGTTCAAACGACTACGAGGGGGAACTAGAAGATGGCACGTGTGCACAACTTCTCAGCTGGCCCGGCCGCACTGCCTACAAGCGTGCTCGCCGAGATCGCCGACGAGATGATGGACTACCGCGGTTGCGGCATGTCCGTGCTCGAGATGAGCCATCGATCTAGCATGTACCAACAGATCATCGACGACGCCGAGGTAACCCTGCGTCGCCTGCTGAGCATCCCCAACAACTACCGCGTCCTGTTTTTGCAGGGCGGCGCCACGCTGCAGTTTGCGGGCATCCCCATGAACCTCATGCGCCGCGGCCGCGCCGGCTACATCGTGACCGGCAACTTTGCCAACAAGGCATACAAAGAAGCCGACAAGTACGGCGAGGCCGTGCTGCTCGCGAGCTCCGAGGACACCAACTTCGACCGCATCCCCGACATGGCCGACATCAACGCTCGCATTGCCGCCGAGGCCGCGAGCGACGGGCTCGACTACGTTTACATCTGCCAGAACAACACCATCTTTGGCACCATGTACCACGAGCTGCCCGCTTGCGGCGACGTACCGCTGGTCGCAGATGTCTCGAGCTGCTTTTTGTCGCAGCCGCTCGATGTTGAGCGCTACGGGCTCATCTACGCCGGCGCGCAGAAAAACGCCGGCGCCGCGGGCGTGACCGTGGTTATCGTGCGCGACGACCTCATCGCCGACGGCCCCGCCTTTGCGCAGACGCCGCAGTACATGGACCTTAAGGCCCAGGCCGCCAAGGGCTCCATGCTCAACACGCCCAACACCTTTGGCATCTACGTGTGCGGCAAGGTGTTCCGGTGGGTCGAGGAGACCGGCGGACTTGCCGCCATGGCCGAGCGCAACTGGGCCAAGGCCAACCTGCTCTACAACCTGCTCGAGCACAGCATGCTGTTTCATGGCACCACACAGGCCGACAGCCGCTCCATCGCCAACGTCACCTTCCGCACCGACGACGCCGAGCTCGACGCGGCCTTTGTCGCAGGTGCGGCCGAGCACCAGATTCAAAACGTCAAGGGTCATCGCCTGGTGGGCGGCATGCGCGCCAGCGTCTACAACGCCGTAACCATGGAAGACGTGCAGGCACTGGCCACGTACATGAAGGACTTCGAAGCGCAGCACGGTTTGAGCCAGCGATCTAACTAGCCCGCAGCACGCGGGCCGATCAGCCACTTCAAACCACTTGTTTTAAACAAACCAGCTAAGGAGTTTTTCATGCGCAAGATTAAGACCATCGACGACATCACCAAAGACGGCAAAGTCGAGTTTGGCGAAGGCTACGAATTTGTAAGCACCGCCGAGGAGGCCGACGCGATCCTGATGCGCTCGACCGACCTGCACGGCTACGAGCTGCCCGAGGGCATCCGCGCCATCGCCCGCTGCGGCGCCGGCGTCAACAACATCCCCGTCGAGGAGTACGCCAAGAAGGGCGTCGTCGTCTTTAACTCCCCTGGCGCCAATAGCAATGCCGTCAAGGAGCTCGTCCTGGGCATGCTGGTGCTCTCGAGCCGCGGCGTAGTACAGTCGATGAACTGGGTGCGCGACAACGCCGACGACCCCGAGATTCAGGTCGATGCCGAAAAGGCCAAGAAGGCCTTTGTGGGCCGCGAGCTTAAAGGCAAGCGCATCGGCGTCATCGGTCTGGGCAACGTAGGCTCCAAGGTCGCCAACGCCTGCGTCGACCTGGGCATGGATGTCTACGGCTACGACCCGTTCATTTCCGTCGAGCACGCGTGGGTGCTGAGCCGCGAGGTGCAGCGCGTGGGCACGCTCGAGGATCTATGCCGCGGCTGCGACTACCTCACCGTGCACGTGCCCAGCAAGGCAGACACCATCGGTATGATTAGCACCGAGCAGATTAACCTGCTGGCACCCGACGCCGTGCTCATCAACTACGCGCGCGAAACCATCATTGACGAGGATGCCGTCGACGCTGCCCTGCGCGAGGGCAAGCTCAGCTGGTTTAGCTGCGACTTTGCCACGCCCAAGACCGTCAAGATGCCCAACACGTTTATCACCACGCACTCGGGCGCCGGCACTGGCGAGGCCGAGGCCAACTGCGCCGACATGGCCATCAGCGAGCTCAAGGATTACCTGGAGAACGGCAACATCGCACACAGCGTCAACTACCCCGCCTGCAGCATGGGCAAGGCGCGCGCCGCAAGCCGCATTGCCTGCCTGCACGCCAACGTGCCCAACATGATCGGCCAGATCACGGCGATCCTGGCCAAGGACAATGCCAACGTGCAGCGTATGACCAACGAGTCCGCTGGCGAGAACGCCTACACCATGTTCGACACCGACGAGCACCTGGACAGCAGCACCATCGAGGCGCTCAAGCAGATTCCGTCGATGTATCGCGTGCGCGTGATCAAATAGCGCCGGCTGATCTGACGGGCAGTTCCCCATGTGGCCTGCCCGTCGCTGACATTGAATGCCCGCGGGGGCGCCTTTCGCACGAGAGGCGTCCCCGTTTTTGTGAGCCCTCCATTAAATGCACCGAGCCGCTTCTTGGCATACAATCTGTATGTTGACCTAACTATCTGTGAGGTGCCTATGGTTGATACAGATTTTGCTTGGCGGCTTACGCAAGGGCTCGTGCGGATCGACAGTTCCGACCCAGGTGCGTATGAGGGCGAGATTGAACGCTATATCAAAGCGTTGATTGAGGAACGATTGGCGCAGCTGAGCCATCCGGTACTCGATGCCGTGCAGATTGCAGAGCTCGAAGTACTCCCCGGGCGCCGCAACCTTATGGTCACCGTGCCCGGTTTGAGCGACGAGCCACGGCTCGTCTACATCTGCCACATGGATACAGTCACCTTGGGCGACGGCTGGGACGCGGACATTACGCCGCTCGGGGCGGTCGTGCGCGACGGCAAGCTCTACGGCCGCGGTGCCTGCGATATGAAGGGTGGCCTGGCCTGCGCCATTGCCGCGCTGGTCCATACGCTCGAGCGCGTGGTGGCGGATGGCGCGCTGCCGCGTCGCGGCTTTTCGCTCATCTGCTCGGTCGACGAGGAAGACTTTATGCGTGGCTCAGAGGCCGCGATCGATGCCGGCTGGGTCGGTTCGCGCGAATGGGTGTTGGATACCGAGCCCACCGACGGACAGATTCAGGTGGCGCACAAGGGGCGTACGTGGTTCGAGATTGAAATGGCTGGCGTGACAGCGCATGCGAGCCAGCCGTGGAAGGGCGCGGATGCCGTCGCCGCCATGGCCGAGGTCGTGTGTTCGCTCCGTCGCGCGTTTGTGGCGCTGCCCGTGCACGATGAGCTGGGGCCTTCGACCATCACGTTTGGCCAAATCGAGGGCGGATATCGCCCCTACGTCGTACCCGACCGCGCCAAAGTCTGGGTCGACATGCGCCTGACCCCGCCGACCGATACGGCCGCCGCGACGCGCATGGTAGAGCAGGCCATCGCCGTCGCCGAAGCCGCCGTTCCCGGTTGCCATGGTAGCTACATCGTGACGGGCGACCGCCCCGCCATCGAGCGCGACCCGAACTCTCCCCTTCTAGCAGCGCTCAAGCGTGCCGCAGATGACGTGACGGACGCGGACACGACCGTCGGCTTCTTTACCGGCTACACCGACACCGCCGTCATTGCCGGCAAGACAGGCAACCGCAATTGCATGAGCTACGGTCCCGGGTCGCTCGCACTCGCGCACAAGCCCAACGAATATGTGACCCACGCCGACATCGTTCGCTGCCAGCAGGTGCTGATCGCGCTCGCCGATAACACGCTCTGGGGCGCGGATGGCCAAGTTGGGGCATAATAAGCCGCGAACAAACCGACTCGTGCGTTAGGACCGCCCATGAAAGCACTTCCGTTTCCCTGCATCCGCCCGGCTCAGGACCGCGTGCTCGAGGCGCTGCCTGCAATGGGCAGCGTCCTGAGCGGCAACGATGCTCTGCGCGGAGCCATTGCCGATGGTCTGATGCTCAAGGACCCGGGTGCGGCGTATTACGTGTACGAGTGCTCGGGCGAGCCGGGACGCGTGACGGGTGTCGTGGCGATCTGCCCGACGAGTGTACTTGCGGGCGGCAAGGGCGATGCCAGCGCTGACGTGGCCGCCGCCGCGCGCGCGATCGCCGAACTCAAAGTTCAGCCGCGCCCCGTGTCGCTCTCCTACGAGGCATCGCCCGTCATGGACATCATCCTGGGCGCCGCCAAAGAGGGCGCGTCGCTCTACGCCGTCACCGACCCCGCGGGCATTACGCACCGCGTGTGGGAGGTCAAGCGCGAGGACGCTGTCGGCGCCATTCGCGCCATGCTCGACCAGGCGCCGGAGCCGGCACTGGCCGATGACCCCGCCTACGCCGCCGCTCTGACCGGAGCGTCGCAGCTGCTGGCCGATGAGGCCCGTGCCGCCGGAACGTACACCGGCAAGGAGCCGTTCAACTTTACCGTTGCCGTGCTCTTCCCCGCCGCGCAGGTCAGCGGCGCCGCGCCGCAGGTTCCAACGGGTCTGCTCACGCACCAGGTCGCACGGTTCTAGCAAGACCAAACCGCCCGGCACAAAAATCGGCAGCCCAACAAACAGGGGGCGGAGATGCAGCAGGTACATGCATCTCCGCCCCTTTTGCGTCGAGAAGTTATGCCGGCGACCCGTGCCGCCACGCTCGCGTTATCCGCGCTGCGGACCCGCAGTAGCCACGAGCGGTTCAAGCCCCAGCTCGCGCGCGTAGTCCTCCTGCGTAAAAATCTCAACCAGTTCAAACGTACCGGCCTCGTCGTCAAATACGAAATGCAGCACCGAGCAGTTGCCCGGCACGCGATCGCGCTCGTCAGCCGCCGCACCCCTCACGTGGTCCAAAAACTCCTTGATAGCCGAGCCATGGCTTACCGCGAGCACGCACGTATGGTCCGGACGCTGCATGAGTTCGGTCAGCGTCGCCACCATGCGCTCGCGCACCTGGATCTGACCCTCGCCGCCAAATTGACGATAGAAATCGCGCCACGGGCGCTCGGGCATAAGCATCACGCGCTCGGCCTCAAAGTCGCCAAAGAACCACTCACGCAGGCCGTCCAGGCGCTCGTACGCCAAGCCCGGCCACAAGTTGGCGATAGTCTGCTCGGTGCGATGAAGCGTGGAGGTGTAGGCATGATCGGGCTCAATGCCGCGCGCACGTAAAAACATGCCGGCGCGCGCCGCCTGGTCGCAACCCAACTGCGTAAGCGGCGAGTCACTCCACCCCTGAATGATACGCTTAAGGTTGAATATCGTCTGTCCATGACGGACCAGATACAGATCTTTATTCATAGGGGTCCTTTCGTTCGTTACCAACCCAAGAGCGAAAACGCCCCGTCGCAATAGCCAAAATGAAGCACGGCACCGTTGTCGGGCAGCTCTCCCCCGCCAGTCACATACTCAAGAAACTCCTGGCAGGCTGAGCCGTGGGAAACCGCCAGCACGCAGTCGTGCTGCGGCCTGGCCATGATGCGGGACAGCGCCGCGACCATGCGCGCCCGTAGCTCGCCTTCAGACTCGCCACCAAAGGCCACCGGATAATCACCCCAGGGCTGCGGCGGCATATCGCGATTTGATGTGCCCTCCAGCGAGCCAAAATGCCACTCACGCAGGTCATCGACCAGCTCAATGGAACGGCCCTCGCCAACGATAAGCTCGGCCGTATGCCGCGCCCGGCCCAACGGCGAGGAATACACATGATCAAAGGCCACGCCACGCGCCGCAAACGCCGTACGCGCCGTCAGCGCCTGCTCGCGCCCGCGCGCCGTAAGCGGCGAATCGTGCCAGCCCTGCAAAATGCTCTGCACATTGAGCTCAGTCTGCCCATGCCGCACCAAATACAGATCTGCCACACACCCTCCCCTCGTACCACCACAAAGGGGACAGGAGCCTTTGTGGTGATTTTGCCGCCGGATTGCACCGCAACGACGCACAACTACAGCAGCACGTCGGCAAGCGGACGCTTGGGTACGTGGTGCACCCGCGCCTCGTCGCGCCAATAATTGATGGAGCCGTCGGGGTTGGAATCGATCGCATCGATCACCTGTGTCTCGGCCGGAACGCCAAAGGCCATGATCAGCTTGAGCTCATACTTGTCGTTATCGAGCCCCATGGCATCGATCGCATGGGGCGTAAAGGCCTTGAACATGCAGGCTGCCACCTCGGGCGTGGCGCTGCGGGCGGCGAGCATCATCGTCTGCGCGGCAATGCCTGTGTCGACATCGGTAATGGGAGCGGCGGGCTTGCCCGGAACGGCGCGCTCGGCCAGAATCGCGATGTAGCCGGTCGGGCGCTCGCCCTCGGCAGGACCCGGCCAATCCTTAAGTGCGCCGGCCCATGCGAGCTCGTCAAATACACGCGCGCAATCCTCGGCACCGCTCACCACATGAAGACGAAGACGCTGAGCATTGGCACCACACGGGGTCAGGTGCGCCAGCTCCGCCAGCTCGAGCAAAAACTCGCGCGGCACGCGCATGGACTCGTCAAAACGGCGGCACGTGCGGGCGCGGCGAACCAACGCATCAAACGCGTCCAAGCCGAGCTTTTCGCAACCCTGCTCTGCCATCGATTCGACACTCGACGGTGCCTCGGGAACTGCTTCGTTCATAGGGACCCCCAATACAAGCCAATTGTCCTTAGGAAAATCTATCCTAAAACGTAGGCAATAACGAACAGGGCTGCAATGTTCTACACCTGTTGAATAGAAAATCGCGACGTGGGGAACAACGGAAACAATTCGGGGCCTTTGGGTTACGTTTCACCCTCCCCGACCCATACGTCAGCGCCTTTAGGCGATACTGGTCGTAACGATCAAGGCTTACGCCGCACGGAAAGGAGACATTATGGGCATCTTTAAGAATGATGACCAAAAATCGAGCCAGTTTGGATTTGACGAGAAAAGCATGGCAGGCAAGGCCGTCAAGGCCGTGCGCTGGATTTACGCCATCACGGGCGTCTTGGCGCTCGTCGCCGGCATCGCACTGCTGTTTGCGCCCGCCAAGTCCCTCGTCTTCTTAACGACCGTCTTGGGCTTCTACTTTGTGATCACGGCCGCGATCAGGCTGTTTACCGCTGTTTTCGAGCCACTGCTGCCCACCGGCTGGCGCGTGACGAGCATCATCTCCAACCTACTCATTATCTTGGGCGGCGTCATAATCCTGCGCAACCAGGCCTTCTCGACCGCGACGCTCACCACGATGGTGGTTATCGTGGCCGGCTTTGGCTGGATCGTCGAAGGTGTCATGTCCATTCTGGAGTCCGAGCTTTCGTCCAACCGTGCCCTCGCCATCCTGAGCGGCGCGCTCTCCATCATCGCCGGCATGTTCGTGTTTATCTATCCGCTGTGGTCGGCCAAGATGCTCGTCATCTTTAGCGGCGCCGCACTGCTGGTGTTTGGCGTAACGCTGATTGTTCGCGCTATTCAATTTGGCAAACTGGTGCACTAGATGCCGCGAACGCTCTTTATTGATGCAGACGCCTGCCCGGTCACGCGCGAGTCGATTGACTGCGCGCGGCGGGCGGGCGTCGCCGTCGTTATCGCCGGCAACAGCACACAGAACCTGGAACGCCACATTCGCCGCGACGATCCGCGCGACGTCGAGCATGCGCGACGCGGATTTTGGGTCACGACGCTCGATGTGAGCGTGGGCGCCGACAGCGCCGACTTTGCCATTGTCGAACGCCTGCAGGCGGGCGACGTAGTCGTGACGCAGGACATTGGCTTGGCGAGCATGGTGCTCGGGCGCGATGCCGCCGCCATCGGCGTACGCGGGCGCGTCTACGATAAGGCGACCATCGACATGCAACTGTTTATTCGCCACGAGGAAAAGAAGGTGCGCCGCGCCGGCGGTCGCACTCGCGGTCCGGCGGCATTTACCAGCGAAGACCGTGCCCGCTTTAAGCGCAACCTCACCGAGCTGCTGCGCTAACCAAGGTAGATTTTCGGGACATGCCCGGAAATCTACCTTTTTGTTTTGAGCGGTGTGAGCGCTCGGAATCCATGGCTCAACAAAAAACGGGCTTCAAAATGCCATGCGTCGCCGCATTGCGCAGGCGCCGAGCATGGCTATTTGAAGCCCATTTTTTAAGCCTACTTAGAGGCCGAAGGCGGATAGGATAAGGCCCCAGCCGGCGCCGATGACGTACATCATGACCAGGAACACGGCGTTTTCACGAGCGCTGCGGTTGGTGCGGAACAGGACAAGATAGCCCACGCCGGCGGAAATGAGCGTGCCGGCGAGCATCGGCGCCAGCTGTAGCGCGCCCTCCAGGTACAGCTGCGTAATGACCACGCTGGCCGAGCAGTTGGGGATCAGGCCGACGAGTGCCGAGCCCAAGACGGCGAGCGTCTCGTTGCCACGCAGGAACTGCTCGATCGCGGACTCTCCGAAGGTCTCGAGCACGGCAACTAGAATCAGCGTCACCAGGAAAATAAAAACCGAAACCTGTACGGTGTGCGAGATCGCGCTGCGGATAATCGACAGGACGGGCGCACCTTCGTGGGAGTGACCGTGGTCGTGCCCATGGCCGTGGTGGTGCTCATGCTCGCCTGCGTGACCGTGGTCATGGCCGTGTCCGTGGTCGCGCTCGTGTTCATCTTCATCATCATCGCAACCGCAATGGTCGCGCTCGCACAACTCGTGGATGTGGTCGGCGCTCACGCCCGCCTCGGCCACTTCATCAATGATGTCGCCCCCGGTATGGTCGTCGTGCGCGCAGTTCACATGAGCCGGATTGGCAGCGGTCCCCAGCACGGTACGGCGAATCGCCGCATGCGCGCGGGCATTACGACGAAGGCCGCGGATAGCCGCGTCCACGATAAAGCCCGTGACCAGCGCGATCAGTGCCTTCGAAGCCAAAAGCATCGCCATGGTCTGCACGGGCACCTGCTCGGCGAGCAACAGCGGCAGCATCTCATCGGAGGTCGAGAGGAACACGGCGACCAGCGTGCCCAGCGTCACGACACGGCCGGCGTACAGCGTTGCTGCCATGGCCGAAAATCCGCACTGCGGCACAATGCCCAGCAGCGAGCCAGCCACGGGACCCGCAGCGCCGGCGCGCTTGATAGCGCCGTTGACGCGGTCGCCCGCAACGTGCTCAAGTGTCTCGAGAGCAAGATACGTCACCAACAAAAACGGCGCCAGCGAGAGCGTGTCCTTGCCGGCGTCGAGCAGAATATCAATCAGCAAATCCATGACGGATGGAACCTTTCATGTCTTTCGGCAGCATTGTAAAAGTCCTAGCGGTCAACTAGGGTATTGTAGTTGTCCTAGGCGCGATGCCAATAGTTGCCCATGGTAAACTATCATCTCGCCACATCTTAATGACCCTGAACCGCACGACGCGGCCCATCCAAGGAGCAGTTATATGAACGTTTCACAAGCACTCGAATACGAGCGCCAGCCGTTTATTCCCATGTTTATCTATGGCGATCACGGCGCCATGGAATCCGAGCGCCAGAAGGGCGAGGAGGCCCTTAAGGTGCTCGAAACCGAGTACTTTACCGCCGAGGGCGACCCCAGCTTCGACTTTGCCACCGTGCGCGACCTGGCTGACCGCAACCGCGACCTGTGCGACCAGATTGGCGAGGCGCGCCTGCGCAACGTGACGCCCGCGACGCTTTCGCGCGGCCTGTCCGATGCCGACACCTGCACCGCCATCGGTAAGATGCAAAAGCGCACCGCCGCGTCGGTCATGCGCGAGATCCGCGGCGACCGCGACGCGCTCGGCGTGGCCTACGCCCGCAAGCCCATCCAGGGCACCGTGCTCGGTATCGACATCGAGACCACCGGCCGTGCACCCGAGCGCGGTTATATCATCAATGTGGGTTGGGAAATCATGGAGCTCACCAGCGACGCCGTCCCGCACGACGCCGAGGCACACTACTGCGGCCTGCCCGATATCTACCGCGGCGAGGATGTGCCGTTGTCGAATATCCACCACATCACCTGGGACGACATCGACGGCAAAAAGCCGTTCCGCGAGAACAAGGAACTGCAGAAGCAGCTGCTCAAGCTTATGAAGAAGTACCCGTACATGGCGCACAACGCCGCCTTTGAGGACAGTTGGTTCAAGATCCACCTGGACGGTTACGCCGAGGCACGCCGCGCCGGCAAGATCATCGTCATCGACTCGCGCCAGATCTGCCGCAGCCTGGATGCCGACGTGCGCTCGCTCCCCCGCGAGTCCACGCCCGCCGCGCTCGAGAACTGGGCGCGCCGCCGTGGAACCCTCGCCGCCGACGCCAACGAGCAGCATCTGGGCCTCGACGACACCGACCTCATGCTCCGCACCGTCCAAGCCGAGTTCAACCTCAAGAACCTGTTTGCCAAGTAGAAACGTCTACGACAAGCATGGCCCCGTTCACGAGCGGCCCAGCAGCGGGAAACCCCGCAGCGGGGCCGCCCTACGTTCCACAGATAGATCTGCCATCACAAATTCTGAACCCTCATTTTGAACGATTTCGACCAATTCCCGACACGTAATTCGTTATCGGATGGTAATGCATCGATATCAAATGTGCAGCAATTGAGTATTTATATGCCATAGCTAAGCTGCGAAAACTTTTATTTAGGGCATACCAACCCATAATTGCGTCAAGCTTTTGGACAGCATTCGGTTAGACCTCTAAAACGACTTTTCCACTCAGCGCCATCAACACGGCATTAGCTGACACAATATATACCATGAGTATCGTATTGTCACATACCACGGCGAAAACGGTCTACCAGACCGCGCATTCGGTATCTGCGAAAGACACCGAGCCCTGTAGTCCTGCCACAATTTACGGATCATGCCCCAGCGGAGCACTCCTCGACGCAGCCGCAGAATGGCTCGCCAAACATGATGTTTCCCTCGGCGCAAATGATTCCCTCGAGGTGATGGTGTTTGATCGCAGGAATGCGCGCTATGCAATGAACTGTCAATGCCACGTTTCGTCAAAACGATTCTCGAACTCACGCTTTATAGAGCTTGAAGATGGCATCTTCATTGTTGGCGTTGAGCTTTGCGCACTTCAAGCCGCCACCTATCTCCCTTTTCGCGAACTGGTGGAGTACTACTTTGAATTGTGCAGCGCTTACTCCCTTGGAACCGGCTCTTCCACCTCTTATAACGAGCGTTTCGCGCTCACCTCGACCGAGAGGTTAAAGCAGTTCTTTAATTCCATTACCAGATGCGACGGTTTGGCCCTTGCCCGAAAGGCGATCCAATGTGTACGCGACGGATGCCGGTCTCCCATGGAAACGGCATTTGTCATGATGCTAACGCTGCCCAAAAGCGAAGGAGGGCTTGGTATTAAGGGAATTGAGACCGATTACGAGGTGCAGGTCACCGCCGCCGCAAAGAATCTCACGAGACGCAAAAAGTTCTTTATGGATGCGTATCTAAAGAAATCTCGCACAGACATTGAATACAACGGTTTTTATCATGACGCGGAAGAAGACCGCGCCATCGATGAGGAACGCAAGAATGCGCTTGCGTCCATGGGATACGGAATCATCACCGTCAGCCGTTATTCCTTTATGCATGCCAGCTCTTTCGTTAGGGTCATGGAAGCAATCCAGCGGAAAGAGGGCGTACGCCCCTCGCGTCTACCAAAAGACTTTCAAATCATGCAAGAGGACCTGAGACAGTTTGTGCTCAGAAGGTTTATAGAAGAGAAAAGGCGAATTCAGAAGCAGCTTCGGTCGCGCGCGCAGACGTGGTGTAAGAGTGTCCTGAGGTCCGTCGCTGCAAGTCCCGATGTTACTCCTTCTT
>CAJKFS010000032.1 GCA_905199225.1 uncultured Collinsella sp.
CCGCAGGTGCGGTAAGGGCTACCGCACGGGCCGATACTCAAAGCCCATTGTGGCACCCCGAGCCCGCGGAAAGAAACTGCAACGCGGGGGAGGCGACCCCAATGGCTTTCTCATATCGTCTGTTGCGCTTCGAACGCTGCTTGAGTGCCTCGGAAAGGCCGACAAGCGCCGTGAAGAACGAGACCAAAGCGGTCAGAAGTCTCACGAAATCAATCAGATCGGTCATGGGCATCACCTCCCATCAGATGGAGGGCGCTGCCCGGCACATGGAACTGCCGTCAACGATACCGATTCTACCAGAGCCTAGTTATATATACGAATATATGTTCGTATTCCAAGCACACAGACCTCTGTGACAAAAGAGCTGTCCCTTTGTCACATTATTCGATGATGGTGCGGGAGTTTTGCTTGTGCATGGTGGCGAGCATGTGTTTGGGGACGGCGTGGATCATGCAGCTGCCGATAGTTGCGCTCGCGGCGGCTTTAGCTGCATCGCTAGCGTTTTTGGTCGCGTAGCTGTGACGGAAACGCTTGAGCATGGCGATATCGTTGCCGCCATCGCCATAGACCGCGACCTCGTCCTCGGCAATACCGTAGTAGCCCGCCAGCCAGGCCACGCTCTCGCCCTTGTTGCACGCCACGTCCGTGATCTCGAACATCACCGGATCGAACGGTGCGTTGACCACGCGGTCCGAGCGCTCGGCCAAATACGCCTTTAGGTCGCGCTCCAGCTCGGGCGAGGTCACGCGGCAGTTGATCTTGCACACATCGTGGCGCAAGATGTCGCCGATCGACTGGTCGAAATACTGCTCCTCGTGATAGCCGCCACGCGCACGCATGCCGCGCATCACGATGCGCTTGATAGGACTGTCCTTTTTAAAGCCCGCCTGATGCATCTCGAACGAGCCGCTCGAGAACATGCCATCGGGCGTGGAGCAGTCGAAGCAAATATCCGGAAACTCCTTGAGCAGCTCCTCGGTGATCTGTGGGTCGATGGTCCAGGTCTTGAGCACCTCGCCATGGCTGTCGCGCACGATTGATCCATTGGAGCAGCAGGCGTCAAGCGCCAGGCCCGTAAAGCCATGCTCACCAATCGGCAGCGTCGAGCGCCCGGTCGCGGGAACCACATGCAAGCCAGCCTCGGTCAGCTCGCGAATGGCATGGCGGATGGTCCCATCCGCCTCGTGCAGGGCGTTGAGCAGCGTTCCGTCTAAGTCGCTCGCAAACATCTTGATCATGGGCATGCCTTTCCTTCGTCTGCACGATATTGTAGGCGAAGGAGAGGCTCGTTCTCGTATGGGCGTTCCACGCCGCAGCAATCGTTTCTGTTAAACCGCTGCACTGCGAACGTCACATTGTTTGTGGTGAGCGACTTTTCAAGCGATAAAACAGCACCGTCGTCAGCACCAGTACCACCAGCATAGCTGCGAACACAGCCGCCGGCGCCCATCGATCATATGCAAATCCGTATGTCAATTGGCCAATAGGCGTTGCGCAGGAAAGAGCCATATATACGACCGAAAGCACCTTTCCGCAGAGTTCCGCCGGCGCCGCCCGCTGAACGAATGCAACGATTTCGACCGACGCAATACTCGCCCACACCATGACCCATGCCGAACCGACCGCAAGCGCAGCAAACACAATTTGGCCAGCGCCGCTCAGCAGCGTGACAGTAATCGGCACGACTCCAAAACAGATCATCGCAACGTATCGACATATGTCATTGAAGGAAAAACGATTCGGCCTAATACCGACCAAACCGCCGCCTGCAAGACCGCCCAGCCCCATAGCTGCCTCAATAATCCCAATGCAGGAAGATTGCATGCCGAGATGCCTGGTAACAATAACGGGTGCACCAATCGTTAACCCAACCAACGCAAGATTCAAAACAGCCGCAAGCAAAATCACGGCGAGCAACGAGGTGTTTTGGAGCAGGCACCGAATCGCTGACATAAAATCGCTTTGACATGCCATACGAGTCGAGCTATCCCCCGTCATTTCAGAGGGGACATTTTGTTTGAGTGTGGCCCAAAACAGCAGCGTCGACATTGCAAACGCCACCGCCGCGATCGCGCAAAGGACGTCGATTCCAAAGCATCCGTAGACGGCTGTTCCAACCACGGGACCTAGAATATTGCTCGCCATGGTCGTCTGCGACACTAACGCGGTGGCCCGCTCGACCTTTTCCTTGCCGACCATGTGCAGCGTCTCAATTTGAAGTATCGGCTTCAGAATAGATTGAACGGCGTATTGGACGCACAGCATCACCGCCACAACAGCCGCAAGGGGCAACGAGCACTTCATGGGAACAAATAGCATCGCTGCAACCATTAAAGCAATACCGAGAGCTGCTAGAACGCCGCGATGCCCCTCTCGATCAGCTAATACTCCGCCAGCCGGAGTCGCAAGCACGCCCGGTATAAACGCTATAGCCGCGACGGCACCATATAGCGTTGACGAACCACTGCGGTCGAGCAAGTAAAGCGGGCACGCAAAGCACAGCGCCGACAACGTCGAATACACGCACAGCTGCGCAACGAGAAGACCGACGAGTCTTATAGGCAGCGCTGTCTTTGATGCTGATACGGCATCGAAGTCTCTCATCCCGTCCATAGAGCTTTGCCTCCTATACATACTATTGGTATGTATTTAACGGCTCGAAAAGGGCGACCGTAGCCACCCTCTTACATCAATATATATACCGTTAGTATGTATATTACCACCCGACACGGTTCCAAACGTCCCAAATTTGGCACGTTGTTTGAAGCACTTCTTCCCCCAAATCGAGACCCACTGCGGCCGCCATCTGCGTCAAACATTGCGCGCGAGCGACCATTCGCTCCTTGGGCTCGAGCGGACGGAACAATGGCAGCAGCCAAAGATTCGCTAGCAACGATACGGCCTCTGCTGCTTCGCGCGGGCATTCGCACGCAATGGAGCCGTCGGCGACGCCTTCCTCGATTACCGGCAAGAGATATCCATCGGCCGACTCGTCAAACGAACTCTGATACTGCATCGCCAGCAGACGCGAACTCTTTACCGGATCCGCCGCAGGATGTATGCGCGCCCAAAGCTCAATTTGTGGTACGACAGACTCAGACGCATAAAGCCGCTTGAGCTTTTGGGCGCCCGTCATATTGCCAGCACCGAGCGTCGCGCGGCGGCGTTCAACAATCGGAGCCATCGCTCGATCAAACGCGGCGTTGAAAATCTCTTCTTTGCTCTTGAAGTGATGATAGATAGCGCCCTTGGTCATGCCATCGAGACGGTCAACGATATCCTGGATGCTCGTTCCCTCATAACCCTGTGCGCAGAATAGCTCCAGCGCCGCGTCTAGAATCTTCGCGACCGTCTCTTCGGGATATTTATTGCGACCCATAATCCGCCCATCCGCAACGCAAGCCTTATGCCTCACTGCGATATTTTAACGTTGCGGATGGCAAACGGTCGGTTCTACACCGCGGCGGGGCCGTGTTCGCCGGTACGGATGCGGATAACTTCCTCGACCGGTCCGACCCAAATCTTGCCGTCTCCAACGGCACCGGTGCGAGCGGCGTTGCAGATGATGTCGACAATGCCGTCAACATGCTCGTCGGCGCAAATGAGGGTGAACTGTACCTTAGGAATCGTGTTGACGAGCAGTTCGTTGCCGCGCACATATTCCTTCCAGCCATGCTGCGCGCCGCAGCCCTGCACCTGATTAATCGTCATGCCGCGAACATCGGCAGCAAACAGCGCGTCTTTGAGAACCTCAAGCTTCTCGGCACGAACGACCGCCGTAATCTTCTTCATAGTGAATTCCTCTCTTTAATATAGAAATGAACCGCTCATTCACATGGCACGGGTTTTCCAGGTGCCCGAGATTGCCCCGAAAGAGGAGCGCCGCGTACTTCGGTACGCAAGCGACGGTTTGAGGGGCAAGGTCGGGTGCCTGGGAAAGCCGTGCTGCTAATCGAGTCCGGAGAACGAGGGATATGCGCTCTCGCCGTGTTGACTCACATCCAGGCCCAGCGCCTCGTCGGCCTCGTCCACACGCAGGCTGCCGTGGAACAGCATCTTGACCACCGCGGCAATCACCAAATCGAGCACCAGTACAATAGCGACCGTCACCACAATGCCCAAAATCTGCGAGATGAGCAGCGACATGTCGCCCGTGTAAAACAAGCCACCCTTGCCGGTCCACGAAAGCTCCGGCACGCAGAACAGGCCCGTGAGCACGCCGCCCAAGATGCCACCGATGCCGTGGCAGCCGAACGCGTCGAGCGCATCGTCGTAGCCGAACTTGGTCTTAAGATGGCTGATGGCCAGGTAGCAGACGGGCGATACAATCAAGCCCATGACCAGCGCCGCCCACGGCTCGACAAAGCCCGCGCCCGGCGTGACAACCACAAGGCCCGCGACCAGACCGGTGCTGGCACCCACCAGCGTGGGACGACCGGTGTGCACACGCTCGACGGCAAGCCACGAGACCATGCCCGCCGCGCTGGCCGTCACGGTGTTGAGGATGGCAAGCGCCGCCACGGCGTCGGCCTTGAACTCGCTGCCGCCGTTAAAGCCAAACCAGCCAAACCAAAGCAGGCCGGCGCCCAACGCTACAAACGGTACGTTATGCGGGCGATAGCTCACCATGCCAAAACCGCGACGACGGCCGAGCATCAGGCAGAGAATCAAGCCCGTCAGACCGGACGAGATGTGCACCACGTCGCCGCCGGCAAAGTCGAGCGCGCCGATGATGTCACCGATAAAGGAGCCCTCGCCGCCCCACACCATGTGGGCGAGCGGCGCGTAGACCACGAGCAGCCAAATGCCCAGGAATGCCGTCATAGCACCAAACTTAACGCGCCCGGCCAGACTGCCCGTGACGATAGCGGCCGTGATCATGGCAAATGCCATCTGGAAGGCGATGTTGATGATTTGAGGATAGACGGCACCGTCCGTCGCAGTACCCTCGGCAGCCTGCAGCACCTGGTTGAGCACCGGCAGGCACAGCAGCTGGTCAAAGCCGCCAATAAACGGACTCGAGCCGTCGCCGCCATAGGCCAGCGACCAGCCGGCAACAATCCACAGCACACCGACCAGGCCAATGGCGCCAAAGCACATGAGCATGGTGTTGATGACATTTTTGCGCCTGGACAGGCCGCCATAGAAAAACGCCAGACCCGGTGTCATTAAAAACACGAGCATGGTGCAGATGAGCATAAACGTTGTCGATCCCGTATCGTACATTCGCTCCCCCTTGATCGCATGAACGTTGTCGGCGCCCATAATGCGGCCGAGGGGCAACTGGTGTAGACCAGATACGGCGTTGTTAAACGCTGCGTTGTCGAATGGAAACGGTGCCGCAATCTTGGAAACGGCGCGGCAACGGACGCGAAACGAACGGGAAACGTGCGAACGAGAAGGGCGCGCTTGGCCCCGCTCTGGCTAGCGCCGGAACAGCTCGCGGGCTCGGTCGCGGAGGTCGGTAGCTCGGATGACGCCCTCGTAGCGATTGATGCGCAGACGCGGGAAGGCGTTAAAGAAGCGTAGGTCGCGGCGGCTGAGTGACACGCTCGGCACCGGACGGCTTATGCGCTTGCCGGCAAGGCGACGACTGAGCGACGGACGCGGCATGCTCGGCGCGGCATCGGCCACGCGGCGGGCAGCGAGCGCCAGGCCGCGAGCACCATCCGAGATAAACGTCGGCATCGAAGCCTTCTCACGCAGGGCATCAAGCGCGGCGTCACCCAGCTCGGCCAGCCACGCGTTAACGGCGCGACCGCGGATATGCGTCTGCGCCACCGAGTCGATCGCCGAATCGGGAATACGTTCGAGCATTGAGTCCGAGGCATCGGCAAGCGACTCGTTGATGCGGTCGGCAAGGTCGGCCCGGACGCGCTCCAGCTCATCGGACAGGCGGCGCCAGCTGGCCAACGAGCACGCCGCATCGACCATCATCGCGACCGCAACGATAAAGGCGGACAGCCGCACAATCAGCACCGGCAGATGGCCAAGCAGCCC
Source organism: uncultured Collinsella sp. (assembly GCA_905199225.1). Taxonomy (GTDB): domain Bacteria; phylum Actinomycetota; class Coriobacteriia; order Coriobacteriales; family Coriobacteriaceae; genus Collinsella. The sequence continues at coordinate 6,001 of CAJKFS010000032.1, forward strand.
CAGCAATGCCGGCTCCACTAAACGGCAAATGCACAGCGCACCCAGGCCAAACGCGCAGGCCCAGTACAGACAGATGCGTCCATGCAAATTAAACGGCAGGTGCGAGTAATCCCAAAAGCGCGCGCCTGTTGTTTTTTCCAACAACACGCCTACGCTGTACTCAATCAAGCTGCATACGAGCGCCGCGGCAACAAACTGGCTCGAGGCATCCGGAATCCCGCGCAGCAAAAGCCAGCAGGCTATGCCGCCCACACCATAGATAGGGCAACACGGCCCTAGCAAAAAGCCGCTGTTGGCAAAGCGCCCGTGGTTGAGCATGGCGCAAACCGTCGACTCCCACGCCCAGCCGCAAAATCCGTAGAAGGCAAACGAGAGTACCAGCGCCGAAAGCGGGCAGGCGGCAAGTGTCGCGCCGTCAAATGCCATGTCGATCGCGGTTCCCACCGTCTACCCTCTCCTCTTCTCGCTCGAGCCTTCGTTCAAATCATCTGTGCAGCCCCTGCGCGGCAGACGGCCGGCAACTGTCTCGCACAGCGCGCACCACTTATCCGCCATACACACAATCCAGGCCTCACGACACGTCGGCGGAACCGGTACCAGCGGAAACATATGACGCGTGATAATATTCCGCTCGCGAGGCGTTAGCTCAAAATCTTCCTCGGCACGCGCCAGGGCAAAAAACGGATGCCGAAACCCATGCAGCCGATGGCTTGGGTCGGGGTCATGCCAATCGTAGAGAAAGTAATCGTGCAGCAAGGCCCCACGCAGCAGCGAGGCACGATCGACCGAAACGCCAACACGGTCCAAGCGCTCGGCAAAGGACAGGCTCGCCCGTGCCACCGAGGTCACATGCGCGTACACCGTCACATCGCCGTGCTGGATAAACTCCCGCGTCAGGTCCAAACGCCCCGCTTGGGCCAGCTGGCGGGCGGCACGGTCAACTTCGCGCGCGATTCTCTCGGCACGAGCGGTTTCTGACATGTGGCCTCCTTCCAGCGGCTCACGGCAGCGAGCTATTGCCGGCACACTATCAATAAAATCATCATGGAACCTACCAGTATGGCATCGGACAAAACGTTTTGCCCCACCAGTTGTCGAATTACCGCGCCGCCGTCACATATCAAACGTCAAAATGTGCGAGACTGTCTTGTGCAATTGTGCCGGCCGAGGGAGTGCCGGCGCTCGATTCGCATGGAGTAACCAACAACGATGCTGCTTACGCAAACGACAACGCCCGAGGACGTCAAGGCTCTCGATCGCGCCGAGCTTCCGCTGCTCTGCGGCGAGATTCGCCACGCCATCCTCGAAAGCTCCGCCGCCGTCGGCGGACACGTTGCCCCCAACCTGGGCGTCGTTGAGCTCACGGTCGCGCTCCATCGCGTGTTCAACTCCCCCACCGACAAGATCGTCTTTGACGTGTCGCACCAGACCTACGCCCACAAGGCGCTGACCGGGCGCGCATATACCTATATCGATCCGAATCGTTTTGGCGAGGCCTCCGGCTTTGCCAACCCCGACGAGTCCGAGCACGACCTGTTTGCCATGGGCCACACTTCAACGTCCGTGAGCCTAGGCTGTGGCTTGGCGCATGCTCGCGACCTAGCGGGCGATGCGTACAACGTCATTACCGTTATTGGCGACGGCTCGCTTTCGGGCGGCTTGGCGTTTGAGGGTCTCGACAATGCCGCCGATCTCGACAGCAACCTGATCATCATCGTCAACGATAACGACCAGTCCATCGCCGAAAACCACGGTGGCCTCTACCGCAATCTCGCCGAACTGCGCGCCACAAACGGCACGGCCGAGCGCAACGTTTTCCGTGCGCTGGGACTCGACTACCGCTATCTGGACGCCGGCAACGACGTGTTGGCCCTGGTCGACACGCTGCAAGAGCTGCGCGACATCGACCACCCCATCGTGCTGCACGTCTCCACCGCCAAGGGCAAGGGCTTTGAGCCAGCCCAGAGCGACCCCGAGCGCTGGCATCATGTGGGCCCGTTTGACATGGCGACTGGGCGCAAGCTCTGCCCGGGTCATCCGAGCGAGCCCGCACCGCGCACCTATGCCGACATTACGGGCGAGGCGCTCAGCGCCGCCATAGAGCGCGATCCGCAGGTCGTGGGCATCACGGCCGCCACGCCCTACATCATGGGCTTTACACCCGAGCTTCGCGCCGCGGCAGGCAAGCAGTTTGTTGACGTGGGCATTGCCGAAGAGCACGCCGTAACCTTTGCCACCGCGCTTGCGCGCTCGAGTGCCAAGCCAGTTTTTGGTGTGTACGGCACGTTTTTGCAGCGCGCCTACGACGAACTGTGGCACGACCTGTGCCTCAACGACGCCCCCGCAACCATCTTGGTGTTTGGCGCATCGATCTTTGGCACCACATCCGAGACGCACCTCTCGTTCTTTGATATCTCCATGCTGGGCGGTCTTCCCAACATGCGCTACTTGGCGCCGGCCTGCATGGAGGAATATCTGTCCATGCTAAGCAGTTCGCTCGACCACCGCGAGCATCCCGTAGCGATCCGTGTACCGGGCATTGGCCTGGTAAGCCGCCCCGATCTGGCGCCTGCCGAGGACACCGACTACAGCGCCGTTCGCTACAACGTGGTGCGCCAGGGTCGCGACGTAGCAGTGCTCGCGCTCGGCGATTTCTTTGAGCTGGGCGAGCGCGTGGCGAACCGCTTGGCCGCCGAGTACGGCATCGAAGCCACACTCGTCAACCCGCGCTTTGCGACCGAGCTCGACCGCGAGTTCCTCGACAGCCTTGCCGCCGAGCATCGCGTCGTCGTCACCCTCGAGGACGGCGTCTTGGACGGCGGCTGGGGCGAGCGCGTCGCGTGCTATCTGGCCTGCACACCTGTGCGCACGCGCACCTTCGGCATCGCCAAGGGCTTCCCCGACCGCTACGACCCCAACGAACTGCTCGCTCAGAACGGCATGACGGTCGAGAACATGGCCGCCGAAGCCGTAAGGCTACTCAACGAGTAAAAAACCTCCGCAAGGGAAGCGCCCCCTGCGGAGGTTTTTATTTTCGTGGCGCGAATATCTCGATCCGTAACATCTATGGCCCGAATTCCCGTCTAACTGTTACAGATCTAGATAAGACGTCTTAGTCCCTGACCTTTGTCTCAATCTGTAACAGATAGAGACCTTTTGTCCGTCCAGATGTTACAGATTGAGACATTCGAATTCCCCTGAAGAGAAAATCTCGATCTGTAACAGTTACTCGGCAAAAATGGCTGCAGATGTTACAGATTGAGACAAAGCAGCGAGGCAGGCCGCCACATCTGCAAGAACCACCACAAAGGTGCCTGTCCCTTTTTGGTAGGTAGAATTACCCATAAGGTAAGTATGTTTCTGAGTTATTTCGTGTTGACCCATTTGAGCGGGATAGGGTATAACTCTACTCAACCGCTAGGGATTTTATTGAGAAAGGTGTTCTACCATGAGCAAGAACCTCTCCCAGCAGGTCGTTCTCGACCGCCGCGGCTTCGTTGCCGCCACCTTCGCAACCGTCGCCGGCCTTGGTCTTGCCGGCTGCTCCGACACCAGCGCCGAGGCCGACAAGGGTTCCGCCGCCGGCTCCTCCAAGAGCTCCGAGGATACCGAGGCTTCCACCACGCTCGATGCCAAGGCATTCGACAAGCTCGTCAACGACGGCCCTAAGGCCGATGACGACGCCATCGCCGCCAGCACCTGGGCGACCGCCGTCAAGGACGCCGGCGTCTTTAAGATCGGTGGCGTTCAGACCTCCACGCTCTTCTCCCTCCTCAACGAGAAGGACGGTCAGACCCGCGGCTTCGACGCCGGCATCGCACAGCTCCTGTCCAACTACATTCTGGGCGAGAACAAGGTCGAGATCACCCAGGTGACCTCGGACACGCGCGAGTCCGTCCTGCAGAACAGCCAGGTCGACGCCGTCTTTGCCACCTACACCATTACCGATGAGCGCAAGAAGCTCGTCTCCTTTGCCGGTCCCTACTACTACACCCAGCAGGCTATCCTGGTGCTCGCCGATAACGACGACATCAAGAGCGTCGACGACCTGGCCGACAAGAACGTCGCCGTCCAGTCCGGCTCCAACGGCCCCGCCATCCTGGAGGAGTTCGCTCCCAAGGCCAGCCAACAGGAGTTCAAGACCGACGAGGAGGCCCGCCAGGCACTCCAGCAGGGCCGCGTTGACGCCTACGTCATCGATAACAACATGCAGCAGAGCGCCCTGGTCCGCGAGCCCGGTAAGTACAAGATCGCCGGCAAGCCCTTCGGCAGCAAGGAGCCCTATGGTATCGGCCTGCCGCTCGATTCCGACGGCGTCGCCTTTGTCAACGACTTCCTTAAGAAGATCGAGGACGACGGCACCTGGACCGAGCTGTGGCAGATCTGCATCGGTGACCGTACGGGCGACACCAATGTTCCCGAGCTGCCCGAGATCGGCGCCTAGGCAGCGAGCCTGGTAACGACCGCAACGAAACCATACGGAAACGCATGATGCGCTTTATTGCGGTAAACTGTTTCCTCACTGAGTTGTCGGGGCTTCCGTACACACGGGAGCCCCTTTCCTTACCGGCGGGAGGTCCGCATGAGTCTCTCCGAGCTCTGGTCGCTCTATGGCCAGAACTATATCGACGCACTGCTAGCAACCTGGGGCATGACGCTTGAGTCGTTTGCCATCGCCATGGTGCTGGCCGTCGCCGTCACCGTGATGCGCGTGTCGCCGCTCAAGCCGCTGCGCGTCTTTGGCGACCTGTATGTTCAGGTCTTCCGTAACATCCCCGGCATCGCGCTACTCATCATCGTCGTCTATGCGCTGCCGCCGCTCAAAGTCGTCCTGCCCTACCGCACCTGCGTTATCGTCGCCACGGTCCTTTTGGGCTCGGCCTTTGGCTCCGAGAACTTTATGAGCGGCATCAACACCGTCGGCGTCGGCCAGGTGGAAGCCGCCCGCTCGCTCGGCATGAGCTTCAGCCGCATCCTCGCCAAGATCGTGATTCCGCAGGCGCTGCGCTCGAGCGTATTGCCCATGACCAACCTCTTTATCGCCGTCATGCTCACCACCGCGCTCGGCAGCCAGGTGCCGCTTAAACCGCAGGAGCTCACCGGCGTGGTGAGCTACATCAACACGCGCTCGCTCGGCGGCGTCGCCGCGTTCTTTATCTCGGCGCTCGGCTACCTGGGCACGGCCTTTGTGGTGAGCCACATTGGCAACTACATCGATAAGAAGGTGAGGATCCTCCGATGAGCAAACATTCCTCCCCTGCACTTACCATGCGCGATGCGCTCTACGAGGCTCCCGGCCCCAAGATGCGCGCCAAGATTCGCATCGGCACCGCCATCTCGCTTGTCGCCGTCGCCGCGCTCGTCGTCCTCGTGCTGCAGCGCTTTTATGTGACCGGTCAGCTTTCAGTCCACTATTGGTATTTCTTTACGCACCTCACCACCTGGAAGTTCCTGCTTGCCGGCTTTGAGGGCACCGTTAAAGTCGCACTCACCGCCGGCGCCATCGCGCTGGTGCTGGGCTTAGCCCTTATGCTCGGCCGCACCAGCGACATCAAGCCGCTGCAGCTGGTCTGCCGCGTGCTCACCGATTTCTTCCGTGGCGTGCCGAGCCTGCTGTTCATCTACTTCTTCTTTTTGGTGCTGCCCCAGTACAAGATCGCGCTGCCGTCGTTTTGGATGCTCACGCTTCCCGTCGCGCTCGCTGCAGCCGGCGTACTTGCCGAGATCTTCCGTGCCGGCGTTAACGCCGTGCCGCGCGGCCAGGTCGAAGCCGCCCAGGCACTCGGCCTCTCCAAAGCTAAAATCACCTTTAAAATCGTGTTGCCGCAGGCTATTCGGTTTATCATTCCGTCGTTGATTTCGCAGCTTGTGGTCGTAGTCAAGGACACCACCGTCGCCTATGTCGTGAGCTACCCCGACCTCATGCAAAATGCCCGCGTGCTCATTACCAACTACGACGCCCTCGTGTCGGTCTACCTGGTGATCGCGGTCATCTACATCCTCATCAACGTCGCGATCAACAAGGCCGCTGTCTACGTTTCGCACAAGACCGGCGCGACCATCATCCGCTAACGCTTTACCATTTCGAGTCATAAGGAGCCGAGCACCATGGCACAGAGCACCTCTTCCACCGGCAATCAGCCGCTGATCGAGCTCAGACACGTCGATAAGCACTACGGCGATCTGCACGTCCTCAACGACATCAATCTCTCGGTCGACCGTGGCGAGGTCGTCGTGGTGATCGGCCCCTCGGGCTCGGGCAAGTCGACCATGTGTCGCACCATCAACCGTCTGGAAACCATCGACTCGGGTGAGATCCTCATCGAGGGCGAGCCCCTGCCGCAGGAAGGCAAGGATCTTGCCCGCATGCGTGCCGAGCTGGGCATGGTGTTTCAGCAGTTCAACCTGTTCGCGCATATGACCGTGTTGCAGAACGTTATGCTGGGACCGGTCGATGTGCTGGGCGTCTCCAAGGAGGAGGCTCGTGAGCGCGCCATGGACCTGCTGAGCCGCGTGGGCGTGGCCGAGCAGGCCAACAAGGTACCCGCACAGCTTTCGGGCGGCCAGCAGCAGCGCGTGGCCATCGCCCGTTCACTCGCCATGCAGCCCAAGGCCATGCTCTTTGACGAGCCCACGAGCGCCCTTGACCCCGAGATGATCAACGAGGTGCTCGAAGTCATGGTCCGTCTGGCCCAGCAGGGCATGACGATGATCGTCATCACGCACGAGATGAACTTCGCCCGCCGCGTAGCCGACCGCGTCGTGTTTATGGCCGACGGCCAGATCGTGGAAACCGGCACGCCCGATGAGTTCTTCGACCACCCCCAGACCAAGCGCGCCCAGGACTTCCTCAACTCCATCAAGGGCCACTAACCAGACCGCCCACCCGCCAGCCATGCCCATCCAAACTCGAAAGTTACACCTATGATCGGAACTCGCACTTCATCGTCATACACCCCGCACGTCGACGTCGCCCCCGCCGACCGCCCACTCATCCTCGTCGCACCGCGCTGGGAAGAGGCAGAGCCGTTTTTAACCGAGATGCTCTCCCCCAACGAGGAAATCGCAAGTGTCTTTGTCGATGCCATCCTTGCCGCTGGCGGCCTGCCGCTGCAGATGTCCATCACCGAGGACATTGAGGTCATCCGTCATTACGTTGATATCGCCGACGGCATCGCCATCCCCGGCGGCCCCGACGTCAATCCCAAACGTTGGGGCGATGATCGACCCTACGACCCCACCCTCTGCTGCGAGATCCGCGATAGCTTTGAGTTTAAGCTGGTCGGCGAGGTGCTTCGCGCCAAGAAGCCGCTCTTTACCACCTGCCGCGGCACGCAGCTGCTCAACGTCGCCACTGGCGGCACCCTGTGCATGGACGTGCCGAGCCTGGGCGCTCGCGAGGGTCGCACGCAGTGGCGTCACACTCACGTGCTCAACGATCCCGTGCACCCCGTCGAGGTCGTGCCGGGCTCGCTGCTGGAACGCGCGGTTGGCGGGCACAGGCTAATCCAAACCAACTCCGCACACCACTGCTGCGTCGACCGTCTGGGTAAGAGCACGCGCTTGGTCGCCAAGGCAACCGACGGCGTTCCCGAGTGCATCGAAGTCGAAGGCCAGCCTTTCTGCCTGGGCGTGCAATGGCATCCCGAGTACACGTGGAAGACGCTCGAAACCGACTTTAACCTGTGGAAGTCGTTTGTCGAAGCAGCGGCCAAGGTAAAGCAGGCCCGCTAGCTCGCGAACCACTCAGGTTAAAGCCTCCTAAGCCGGGGGGGGCGGACACCAGCTACGGTGCCCGCCCCCCTGTATTTGATATGCTCGGTATGATTATCCCTCACAAACAATCAGAGAAATCTCGACCGCAATCGGTCGACAGTAAAGCAAATGGTAAAAACGCTTGCTACGTTTATGAGGCAGTCAATTAAAATCGAGATGCATTGACCATTCCCCAACGGGGTCACGCCGCAAATCCACATGAGCATCGAGGCTGGAAGCGGAAGCATGGAATTGGCGCCGACCTGTATGTAGATCGCTACGACGTTGACAAGCAGCAGCATGCCAATCGGACCGATGCCGGACCCAAAATAGGAAACAACGATTACGCAAGAAACCACGTATGCAAGGCAGGCAGCGGCGGCAAGAACAAGTCGATAGCAAATAATATTCAGGTTGAAATACTGCTGAGCATCCAAAACGATCGCGCAGTTAAGACAGTACAAAACGACACTCGTCAGGATAAACGCGCCCAAAAGGGCAAAAGAAGACAGCACCACTCGCGCAACGATAGCGCACACTCGCTTCTCTCCCCGAGCCTCCGACAACCCCCACGGCTCCTCGACAAAGCCCGAGCTGACAAAGCGCGGCACGATACAAGCCGCGATGAACGGAAAGAACAATGCATGAGCCAACGGGGCTACGTTGAACAGCAGACCGCGAAAAACCTCTGCATTACCAAATAGAAGGACATCCTCCGCCGATAACCGAAGCGTCGGGTCTGGGAAAAAGCCCAAGAAACTGTTCTCACGGAGGCTACAGAACCACATCGGGAAAGAATCAAGCTGCAATACCACCATGTACGCATAAACTACCAGGATTAAGGCGTACGCCCATTTGCTCACATGCTTCAATTCTGACTGGAGAAGTCTTTTAATCTGACGAGCCATTGAGCACACCCCCCAGCGCGAAAGCTCACGAGAGCGTAAATCAATACCGATAGACAGCTGGCTGCCACGCCATATTCCAGAAGTGTCAGCTGACCCATATCGCTATACCCAAGGGCACATCCGACTCCAAGGTACGGCCCTGGAAGGAGGAAGATCCATCGCAAGGATGGTATGGGCGCCTGGAGGAAAGTCCCGTAGAGCGTCAAGCTCATGACAAATCCAACTATTAGCACAGCCCCGCTCAATACAGCGCTGCCTGTGATCCGATAGATGGTCACCGTCTCCAGCACAACCGATATCACCAATACGGCGTTGATCATCATTGCAGGCAAAAATGCAGTTAGCATGTCGTGCGAGTAGTTATGCCCTCCACGTATTATGGCTATTGCAAAAAGAAGAAGGCAAAGCGCACTATATGCTGCGCCAATTATTAAAGCAGACGAAAGCACATGTGCTAGGGCCCCATTAAAGCGGGTAAGACCTCTTGCTGAAGAAATTCGGTATCCCTCTTCATAGCCGCGCTCCTGTAAAATCGCTAGGCAAACGATGAGCGGAACGAACAGAGAGGTGCCGGCAAAAGCACTGCGCACAAGGGACTCATCGGGTGCAGAAGGATCGATTAGATTCCAGAGGAAACCAATATCCTCCCCAAAAACGCTATTGCTAAAGGCGAGCAACGTTGTTCCGTTTTTTAGAAAGACACCGAAGAGAAGGCCGAACGCCAGCATAAGCGCAAGACCAAACTTCGCCGGAAACATCCGCTGCAAACGCATCATATCTGCCTTTATGGGATGGATCGCCCGCTTCATAGCGAGACCGCCTTCATCAAGCGCCTGTAATACTCTTTTAGGGATGGCGCCTCATCCCCTATGACGTCCATCGATTCCTTTTTCAGCAGTTCGCCGTCATGAAGAAACAGGCAGCTTGTTGCAACCGATGCCAGCTCATCCAAGTCGTGGCTAGAGATAAGCATAGTTTTGCCCTGCTCCCGATTCAATCGACCGATAAGGGTCCATATACTCTCGATGCCCAACGGATCCAATCCATTTGCCGGCTCATCGAAAATTAGTATGTCGGTGTCGCCCAACAAAGCCGTAGCTATATCCAGTCGCCGTTTCATTCCCAGAGAAAAACTGCTCACGCTCTTTTTCTCATCGGCATCCAGCCCGACTAGGCGCAAAACGCGAGGAATCTCACGATTCGCATCAAGCCCCCATTCCGAACATCGGATTTGGAGATTCTCAACCACACTGAGGGATTGGTATGCTCCGCTGGAATCTGGCACATAGCCGATACGCGTCCGCATCAGGCCAAGCTCTCTTTTTGATTTGCCTCCAAAGAGCTCCACGCTCCCCGACGATGGCTCACAGAGACCCAAGACGATTTTAATAAGCGTGCTTTTGCCCGCACCGTTTGCGCCGACAAGGGCACAGAGCTCAGACTGATGCACCTCGAAGGAAACGTCATGCAAAACGCGCCGTTTCCCGTAGCGCTTTGACAGCTTTGATAGCTTTATCGCTGATGCGTTCATTGTCCTCCTGTTCTGCTTGATAGGAAAACCGCTCATATCGTTCCTTCTTTCCTTTATCGTTTTCCATAGTTGTTATTGTTTTTCGATAACTCATATTTGTCAAGATAATCTAAAAGAAGGGACCCATGTTAGACACGGGTCCCTTCACGCTGATACTTCGTTTTAGTTGTTCGCCTTAAGCTACTCGTCACTCAAATCGACAGCAAAGACTGATGTCGGAAGCGACGCCTCATTGCCTCCGCCGTCCCGCATCTGTCTCACGACATTTTTTGCGCGCTCGACAATAAGCTCCTCAAGCTCTTTCTCGCTCACGCGCTGAATAATATCTCCCGGTTGACAATCAAGCTCATCACAGATATCGAGAAGCGTCTTTAGGCGAATAGCTTTTATCTTTCCGTTTCTAAGCTTTGAAATATTAGCCGGAGTATGCCCCGTCGCCCGAATCAGATCAGCGCTGGTCTTTCCGGTCTTAAGCAGCTGCGTCTCAAGCTCGATGATGAGATAGCTCATGTTTCCTCCTACACAAGCTCGTCAGACTGCTCTTGGAGCAGCGAGGCATAACTCCAGATCGCCGAGATAAACAAACAGACAACTGCGCCGATAAACGACCCCGTATCAAAGGTAGCGCCTTGGCAAATCTCAATAACGAAGGAATGAGGCACGATGTAAAGCTCCAGTCCGCCAATGGTGAGATTGACCGATCCATAGGCACCAACAAGCGAAACCGCGGCGTTAACAGCAAAGGCAAGCGCGAGAACACGGATAAGCCGCACATGCGTCTTGGTAAAGGGCGAGACGCCTCGCGAGATGTTACGGCTGATCCCGCACAGAACGACAAGCGAAATACCCACGACGAGTGCCAGGCACAGTCCGCTTGGGATAACGATGCACCCGCCATTGAGAAGCGTCACGACACCGAAAGCATCGACAGAAGCAACGTTTGCAACCGCATACCAGATCACGTAAACAACCAACGCGGCAAAAGCGACGAGCATCCCTGCAAAAACGGCTGCCATGCAAAAACCAAGCTTCCTGATATTTTCGCCCGCCTTGGCCATACGCTGAACGCTGTTGGACATACACTCACCCTCATCGACTCTATCGTTATTCGAACAGTTTATCGAACAACGATATGGATTGCATGCGGAAAGCCCTGCCAGTGCGCATAGGCCATTCACTAATCAGAAAGGGTGAGAGTGGATTTTTGGACACGTATCGAACGAGAGTGGATAATCTCCCACTTTGAGGCCGCCACCGGGCCTAAAACGGGAGATTATCCACGCTCATAGTCATCAAAGCACGCAAGCTTTTATTCAGCCGTCTCGCGCAGAGCCGACATCGTAGCCGCATATTGCTGCTGCAGCGCATGCATTCCCTCGCGAGCGCCGTCAACGAAATCGGCGCCGCGCAGCGCCTCGGTCACCACGACCGCCGGCTCGTACAGATTATCGAATCCCAGATTCTGACTCACGCCCTTGAGCGTGTGCGCTGCCATAAACGCACCTTCGGCGTCTCCTGCCGCCATGGCGGCCTCCAGCTTGTCCATGCTCTCGTCATCCAAAAACTTGAGGGCAAAGCGGGCAAGCATTTCCTCGCCCATCAGCCGAGCGCACGCGTCATCATAATTTGCGCCGATCTTCTCATACGCCTCACGCATGGAAATCATGGATTAAAAACTCCTTTGGTCAAACTAAATCGTGGGAAACGCGACAACGTCGGCGGGGCGTGCCAACGTCTCGGCAATACGGTCTTGCACCTCGAACAGGCAGTCGAGCAACAGCGGGTTAAAGGTGCCGCACTTACCGTCCAGGATCATCTGGATCGCCTCCTTGTGCGGGATAGCATCCTTGTACACACGCACGCTCGTCAGAGCATCGTACACATCGGCCACCGAGACCACCTGTGCGGCAATGGGAATTTCGTCGCCCTTAAGGCCATCGGGATAGCCCTTGCCGTCCCAGCGCTCGTGGTGCCAACGCGCAATCTGGTACGCATATTCCATAAGCGCATTGCCGACGTGATGGCGGCCCAGCTCACGCAGCATGTCGGCGCCGATCGTGGTATGCGTTTTCATAATCTCGAACTCCTCGGGCGTAAGGCGCCCGGGTTTGTTGAGAATCGCATCGTCAATCGACATCTTGCCGATATCGTGCAGCGCCGAAGCCAGGGCAATCGTAGAGCGTTCCTCATTGTCGAGGGAGATCGTGCCGCTACGCTGGACCAGACAGCCAAGCAGCAGCTCGGTCAGCTTCTCGATGTTCGTAACGTGCCTGCCGCTCTCGCCATTGCGAAGCTCCATGACGCCGGCCATGATGTCGATGAGCATGCGACTGTTCTTGACGCGCTCGTTGTACTGCTGGGACAGCAGGCTCGTCAGACGGCGCTGTTTGGCGTATAGGCGGATGGTGTTGCTTACACGGCGGCGCACGACACGGGAGTCAAACGGGCGGTTGATATAGTCCGAGGCGCCCAGCTCGTACGCGCGCAGAACCATATCATCGGAATCTTCGCTCGAAATCATGATGAAAGGCAGATTGTCGATACCCGATCGGCGCGACAGATCGGCCAGCACCTCAAAACCGCTTATGCCCGGCATGACAATATCCAGCAGCACGAGCGACAACTCATCGCCATAGCGGTCGACCATGTCGAGCGCCGTACGACCGTTGTCGGCCTCGAGGATGCAATACTCGTCCTTGAGCATCTCGTTGAGAATGGCTCGGTTCATGTCGGAGTCATCGACAATAAGCACCAAAGGCTTTTCGCTTTGGAAGGCTTCGATGGAATCGGCGTCGGTCACGACCGTACCGGCTTTTGCCTTAGCGCGGCTCAATAACTGGACAGCGCGGCCAACTCCCTCATCGATCGTCTCGCCATGAATGCGAACGCCACCAACACATGCCGTCAAGCTCACGTACTCATGGCCCGGAACAATCGTGGCATGAACGGCATCGGATACCTGGTGCAGGCGACGGGTGAAGTCATCGGAGGGAATATTGGGCATGACGACCACAAACTTGTCGCAGCCATAGCGTACAAGCTCGTCAGTCGAACGAATTCCGCTGCGTATGGCTGTCGCCACAGCACCGAGCGCAAGGTCGCCGGCATGGCGGCCACACGTATCGTTGAAGACCCTAAAATCATCAAGGTCGATCACCGCAACGCCGGCATTCATGCGGGCGCTACGGAGCTTTTCCTCGTAATATCGGCGATTGCGCACACTCGTCAGCACGTCGGTGTAGACAAGGTCCTCTTCTGCAGCCTCTTGCTCATCGATCGGACGCACCATCAGCAGGACGTGAGGCTCGCCCTCGACCTTCAGAGGGCGCAGGCGAGCGCGGTACTCGGTACCATCATTGAGCAGCTGCTCCGATACATCATCGGAACCTGCCAAGGCCTCAAGACTTGACTGGCGCAGACAAGGGCACCGATTGCCGGCGAGCAGGCAGTTAGGCTCGCTCTTAATCTGATCGGCCGACAGCAAACGCACCACGGGGTAGGTCTTCGCGACGCGGGCGACCTCAGCGGCAGCCTCCTCGTCGGTTAGATTGACCTCGTGATTATTGAGCATATGGGGCCCTTTCTATCGTTACGCACGGCAACGGTGCATATCAATTGGTACAAGGGTAACATCTAACAGCTGAAGGCAAACGCGCGATTATCGTTGCATTTTTATGACCTGGCAAACGGCGGTAATGGAGCCGCGGGCGCGCGGTTATGGACGCATTCGTTAACAATGACGAAACGCTAACAGCCCCTCTCCCCGCAGGTCATCGAGCGTGCTAACGCTCCAAGACATCGCGAACGGCGTTTGCCGCCGTAACGGGGCGATCGCGCAGACCGTTATGCGCGCCCGGAATCGTCACAAGGGGGCAATCGAGATATTCGGCAGCCGCTCGCGTACCAGCCTCGCGGGGTGTATCGACCGAAAGCTCGCCCAAAAACACGGCCGACACTGCCTTTGACGCGCGGGCGCGCTCCCAGTCGGGAGCATATGTCATATTTGTTCCGTATTCATTGGCCATAAAGCAACGACCATTGCGCAGGGCATGCTTGGCTTCTGCCTCGGTCGTCCCCGGAGCCTCGGGGTCCAAGTCGCCGAGGGCTACCAAGAAAAGCCGGAGCGCCCTTGTTACCTTTCCAGCCGCAATCATATCGAGCAAAACCGGAGCTGCGCCCATACCGACGCCTTCGGCCGACACAGCCGGCTCATGCAGAATCGCACGGGCGACGAGATGGGGTTCGGTACGAAGAAGCTCCAGCGCCACCAACGTACCGGCGCTATGCGCAAGCACATTTGCCGGAGCGCCAACGTGTTCGATCACGGCTTGCAGGTCGGCGGCCTGAGCGGCAAGATCATAGCTGTCGTCTGCCGCATCGCTGCTGTCACCGCAGCCGCGGCGGTCGTAGGCAATTACGCGGTAGTTGCGACTGAGCTCACAAGCGATACCGTCAAAAAATGTGCCGTCGACACAAGCGCCGTGCACGCACACCAAGGCAGGAGTATCAGGCGACACATCCGGGCCGGCATATTCGCGACAGGCAATCGTGGTGCCCGCATTCTCGACCGTAAAATTCATGTTGTGCCCCCATCATCAATGCTCATCCAGTTGCACGTCAGCGCGGTTGGATGGACCCACATTGCCTTACACCTTGTTAACAGATTAACTTTACCCGACCCGAGGCTTTTCATGGCGCGGCATAATGGGCGACGTGAAAAAACGAAACTTGTAAAGCAAGAGCCCGCACCTTGCTTTGGAGCCGATGCTATGCTTAGGCACAATTGTCTTGAGGAGCATATGCCTATGTCTACGTTTTTGAATGCCAGCCCCATCTTTGGGCCCGTTCGCAGCCGTCGCCTTGGTCTCTCGCTCGGCGTCAACATGATGCCGGCCAGCGGCAAAATCTGCACGTTCGACTGCATTTACTGCGAAAACGGCCTCAACGCCGAGCGCCCCTGCCATGAGCCGTACAACACAGCTGCCGTGGTACTCGACGCGCTCGAGGCAAAGCTGCGCGAGATGGCAGCCGAGGGCGAGCTCCCCGATGTGATCACCTTCGCAGGAAACGGCGAGCCCACCGCCGCACCGGAGTTTCCCCAGGCGATTGCCGGCGCCGTCGCGCTGCGCGATCAGCTGGCCCCAAACTCCAAAATCGCCGTGCTCTCCAACGGTACGCGCGCCGACCGCCCCGAGGTGCACGATGCGCTCATGATGGTCGACGACAACATCCTCAAGCTCGATACGGTCGATCCGGCATTTATCCAGCTGCTCGACCAGCCTGTTGGCCCCTACGACGTCGAGCACCAGATTGAGACGTTCGCAAGCTTTGACGGTCACGTTATTATCCAGACGATCTTTTTGACCGGTGAGTATCTGGGCAAGCCCATCGACAACACCGGCGAGGAGTACGTTGCCCCCTGGCTCGCGGCACTTGAGCGCATTCGCCCACAAGAAGCGACCATCTACACGGTGGCTCGCGAGACGCCGGTCGCCGGCCTTGCCAAAGCAGCGCCCGAGGCCCTCGACGCCATCGCCGCGCGCGTGCGCGCCCTCGGCATTCCCTGCCAGGTGAGCTACTAGCAAAACCACGCAGCAGCTAGTACCCGCTATCCCGCCCCATCAGTTGCGGTGATATAGTTCCTATTTGTGCTGTTAAACCGCTTAAATCGGAACTATATCACCGCAACTTTTATGGACGCGTGGGTGGGCTATACTAGCTGCGAATGAAAGGAAGTTAGCCATGTTTGACAACGGACCCGTACCCGGCCGCAACGACGCCTGCTGGTGCGGCAGCGGCAAAAAATATAAGAAATGTCACAGCGCCTTCGACGAGCGCCTCGAGCGCCTGTGGGAGGAGGGCTGGGAGGTTCTGCCCCGCACGCTCTACAAGACGCCCGCCGACATCGAGGGCATCAAGCGCTCCGCCGCCATCAACGTGGGCGTGCTCGACTACGTAGGCGAGCACATCGCCGCGGGCATGACCACCAACCAGATCGACCAGATAATCTACGACTACACCGTCGAGCACGGTGGCACACCGGCCGACCTCCACTACGAGGGCTACCCAAAGAGCGTGTGCACCTCGATCAACGATGTGGTCTGCCACGGTATCCCCTGCGATACGGACGTGCTGCACGAGGGCGACATCATCAACGTGGACTGCTCCACGATCCTAGACGGCTACTTTAGCGACTCGAGCCGCATGTTCTGCATCGGCGAGGTCTCGGCCGAGCGCCAGCGCCTGGTCGACGTCACCCGCGCCAGCGTGGAGGCGGGTCTGGCAGCCGTCAAGCCATGGCTGCCACTGTCCGTGATGGCCGAGGCCGTGCAAAAGACGGTCGAGGACGCCGGCTTTAGCGTGGTGCGCGAGTACGGCGGACACGGCATCGGTAAGGAGTTCCACGAGGACCCGTTTGTGGGCTTTACCACCGAGGCACCCGATGTGGACACCATCATGGCTCCGGGCATGGTCTTTACCATCGAGCCCATGGTCAATGCCGGAGCGCCCGACATTAAGATTAGCAAGGGTGACGGTTGGTGCGTGCGCACCAAGGACGGCAGCGATTCGGCCCAGTGCGAGGTACAGCTCGTGGTGACCGAGGACGGCTACGAGCTGCTCAGCTGGTAGCCGTGGATGCGCCGGATGCTGACGGGCACGCTCGTCTTGCATCCGGCGGTTTTATTTGAACGTTTTGCCTGATAAAACCTGCCAAAATAAACCTGTCCCTTTTTGGCAGGTCGAGCGGAGAGGACTGCTTGTGAACATCCTGGTTTTGCTGCCCGTCAATGACCGCCATCGCGCAATTCTTGAGTCGAGCGCTCCGGGCGAGGACTTTATCTACACGAGCTCCGACGCCGCCACGCGCGAGCAGGTCGCCGATGCCGACGTGATCTTGGGCAACATCGACCCTGACATGCTCACGGCATGCGAACATCTCCAGCTGTTGCAATTGCAGACCGCTGGCTATGACGATTACTTGGCCGCCGGCACCGTGCCGGTCGACGCCAAATTGTCTTGCTCGGTGGGCGCCTACGGCCAGGCCGTAAGCGAGCACATGTTTGCCATGGTCCTTTCCATGATGAAGCGCCTGCCCGGCTACCAGGACTTGCAGCGCGAGCATCGCTGGGAGGATTTGGGCCCGGTTACCTCGCTCAATAACGCCAACGTGCTGGTGCTGGGCGCGGGCGATATCGGCGGCCACTTTGCCACGCTCTGCCGCAGTATGGGTGCGCACGTCCGCGGCATCAAGCGCCATCCGCTCGTCTACCCCATTGTGTTTGAGGACATGGACGGCATGGACGCCCTGCCCGAGCGCCTGGCCGAGGCCGACGTCGTCGCAACCTTTATGCCCAGCACACCCGAGACCCGCGGTCTGGCGAACGCCGAATTCTTCGCCGCGATGAAACCAGGCGCTTTCTTTGCCAACGGCGGCCGCGGCGACCTCGTGGTTGCTGACGACTTGGTTGCCGCCCTGGAGTCGGGACATCTTGCCGGCGCCGCGGTCGACGTCACCGACCCCGAGCCGCTGCCTGAGACAAGCCCCCTGTGGGATGCGCCCAACATGCTCATCACACCGCACGTCTCCGGATGGTTCCACCTAGCCGCCACGCTCAATAACGTGGTCGACATCGCCGCGGAAAACCTGCGCCACTTGCAAGCTGGCGAGACGCTTCGCTGCTGGATCGAGCATTAGGGGATCTGTTCCGGCGTTTTAACAAACGCCGGAACCACTCGACGCTGCGAGCCCGCCAGAGCGGCAATCTGACGTTCAATCGTCGGGCATGGCCAAAAGGCCTATGCCCTCCTCTTTCACGTCACCTTGCTCGCCCTGGCGGGCTCTCGCTGACTTTTGCTCTACCTGCGACGTTTCGCTGGCGCCAGCTTTATCTGCAAGCCTTAGCAGTTCCGTCTTGCCGTTGGCGTTGTGGCATTTGCCCAGATAAAACCTGCCAAAATTGTCATCCCATTTTGGTCGATTTTAGAGCTCTACGCTTTCGGCGCCGTTGATGGTTAGGTTACGCTCGTAGAACGCGGTGAGAGCGCGGATGGCGTACATCACGTCGCGCACGCCGCCGGTCTCGTAGCTTGAGTGCATGGCCAGCTGCGGCAGGCCCACGTCCACGGCATGCATGCTCGCCTGCATATTGGACAGGTTACCGAGCGTGGAGCCGCCGGCCATATCGCTCTTGTTGGCGAAGGCCTGCGTGGGCACATCGGCGTCATCGCAGATAGCCTGGAACAGCGCGCGGCTAAAGGCATCGGTGCAGTAGTGCTGGTTAGCGGCTTCCTTAATGACAATGCCGCCGTTGAGCACAACCTGGTTGCGCGCATCGCACTTCTCGGCGTGGTTGGGGTGCACGGCATGCGCGTTGTCGCAGCTCACGAGCATCGATGCGGCAAGGGCGCGATGATACGACTCGTCGTCAAAGCCCAGCGATCCGTTGATGCGGCGCAGCGCGTCGGCCAAGAACGTCGACATGGCGCCCTGCTTGGTCTCGGAGCCAACCTCCTCATTATCAAAGCAGCAGAAGACCGAGACGTCGTGCGCGTTCTCGGCGCCCAAAAATGCCTGTAGCGAGGTATAGGCGCAGGCCAGGTCGTCAAGCTTGGGCGTCGAGATAAACTCGTCGGCCCAGCCCCAGATGCGCGCATCCTGACGATTGACCAGGAACAGGTCGCGACCCAGGATCTGCTCGGGCTCAACATCCAGCTCTTCGGCGATCAGGGCATCAAAGTCACCCTGCTTGAGTTCGCCGGCGCTGATGAGCGGGCACAGGTCGACGGCTCGGTTGGGAGCAAAGCCCTCGTTAACGCCACGGTTCATGTGGATGGCAAGGCTCGGGATAATAGCGACCTCGCGCTCGGTGGCAAGCAGACGGCTCTCAATACGGTCGCCCTCGCGCACCAGCACGCGGCCCGCGAGCGCCAGCGGGCGATCGAACCAGGTGTAGTCAATCATGCCGCCGTAGGCCTCGGTGTTCAGGCGCAGCGTCTCGCCCGCGCCGTCGAGCTCGGGCACGGCCTTAACCTTAAACGTCGGCGAGTCGCTGTGCGACGCCGTCAGCTGAAAATGATAGTCACCGGCAACGCCGTCCTCGCCCCACGTCGCGGCCAGGTCCTCGCCCACCTTAAAGGCGATAACGCTCGAGGTGTTGCGCTGCGTGTAATAACGCCCGCCCGGCTCGATATCCCATGCCGCGTTCTCGGGCAGGTAGGTAAAGCCCGCCTCGTCGAGCTCGGCCATAATGGTCGCCGCCGTATGGAACATGCTGGGGCATGCCTCGATAAAGTCGATAAGGTCGTTGGCGGCCTCGATATCGTCGGCAGTCACGTGCACGCGCTCGGGCGTTTCCTGATCCGTCATGCTCTCCCCTTTCGCTGGGTTGATGGTCCCCTCCAGCATACCCCGCCACGCCAGTGCCGCACTCTTCATTCCATGCTTAATTCCGCGCCGCTCACCAAGTTGAGCCATCATGCCCGCGCTCCCTTTGCGACAATTGCGCTAACAGGACGAGAGGAGCCGTCATGAAGCCACGTAACATTGCCATCGCCTGCGGTGTCGCGGGAGTCGCCGTCGGCCTTGCCGCTGCCGCCGGCATCGTTTACCGCAAGCAAATCAAGTCCGCCGCGTCGCTCAAACGCTTGACCGGCTACGCGGATGGCTATGACCTGTACGCAATCGGCATCGCTTACGACTACGACCTCGACCGCATCATCGCCGCCGGCGTGCGCGACGACCAGGCCTACATCGATGCCGTGGTGGCGCAGGTGCTGCCCGGTGTGCCGGCACATGTCCAAGCGCCGCAGTTTGCCTGCAGCGCTTTTGTCGCCGTAGATGCCAAAGGCCGCGTGCGCACCGGTCGCAATTACGACTTTAAGGACGACACCTCGGCGCTGCTGGTGCGCAATCACCCACGAGGCGGCTATGCCTCCATCGGGCTTGCCGCCCTTAACAACCTGGGCGATAACACACCGCTTGACTCCGCCGCCGGACGTGCCGCCGCACTCATGGGCCCGTTTGCCCAGCTCGACGGTGTTAACGAATGCGGCGTGTCCATTGCCGTACTCACTCTGGATTCCAAGCCCTGTGACCAGGACACGCAACGCCCCGTCATCAACACTTCGCTCGCCATCCGCCTTGTGCTCGACCGCGCGGCTACCACGCAGGAGGCCGTAGACTTGCTTTCTGCCTACGACATGCACGCCATGGCAGGACGCGATTACCACTTCTTTATCAACGACGCCTCCGGTGACGCGCGCGTAGTAGAGTGGGATCCGCGCGATCCGGACCGCGCTTTCAAAGCGACTCCTGTACGCCAGGTTACGAACTTCTACGCCTGCTATGGCGACGAAGTGCTGCCCAACCAAAAGAATGGCGAGCTTGGCCATGGCAAGGAACGCGCCGTCGCCATCGCCGATGTCCTTGACGCCCATGCCGGCGCCCAAGACGAGGCAGTCGCTTGGAAGGCCCTACGCGCTGCAGCGCAAGAGCCCAATCCGGAAGACATCACCAGCAATACGCAATGGTCGGTCGTCTTTGACAATACCGAGCCCGCTGCCGCCATCACGCTGCGCCGCCACTGGGGCGACGTCGACGCCTTCGCGCTGTAAGGAGCTGGCACCGTCGTCCTTACGCTCGCCTGACGTTGCTTACATTTCCATACGCTTGAGCTAACACGTTTTACCCCCGTATCAACAGTGTGCGGGGGTAAACTTATGCGCATGTTATAACTTGCCCGGAAGGACTCATCATGCTTAGAATCGGTCTTCTTACCAGTGGCGGCGACTGCCAGGCGCTCAACGCCACCATGCGCGGCATCGTCAAAACGCTCATGACCAATAGCGAAGAGCCTATCGAGATCTACGGTTTTGAGGACGGCTACCAGGGCCTTATCTACAGCAGATTCCGCGTCATGACGCCCGCCGATTTTAGCGGCATCCTCACCCGCGGCGGCACCATTTTGGGCACGAGCCGCACGCCGTTCAAGCGCCTGAACATTCCCGAGGCCGACGGCGTCGAGAAGGTGCCCGCGATGGTCCACACCTATCATAAGCTGCAGCTCGACTGCCTGTTTATGCTGGGTGGCAACGGCTCCACCAAGACCGCCAACCGCCTGCGCGAAGAGGGCCTCAACGTTATCGCCCTGCCCAAGACCATCGATAACGACACCTGGGGCACCGAGATGACGTTTGGCTTTACGAGCGCCATCGACGTCGCCACCAAGTGCATCGACGACATCCACACCACCGCCTCGAGTCACGGCCGCGTGTTCGTTATCGAGATCATGGGCCACAAGGTTGGCTGGATCCCGCTGTACGCCGGTGTCGCGGGCGGTGCGGACGTCATCCTGATTCCCGAGATCCCCTACGACATGGACCAGGTCATCAAGACCATCGAGCATCGCATGGAGACCGGCAGCCGCTTTACCATCGTGGCCGTCGCCGAGGGCGCCATCTCTAAGGAGGACGCGGCGCTGTCCAAGAAGGAGTACAAGAAGAAGCTCGCCGAGCGTACGAGCCCATCGATCGTCTACGACATCGCCAAGGAGATCGAGGCCAAGACCGGTCGCGAGACCCGCGTTGCCATCCCCGGCCACACGCAGCGCGGCGGCCAGCCCGACGCCCAGGACCGCATCTTTGCGACCCAGTGCGGCGTCGAGGCCGCGCTTGGCTGCCTGCGCGGCGAGTTTGGCTACATGATTGCACTGCGTGACGGCAAGATGTGTCACATGCCGCTCGAGGATGTCGCCGGCAAGCTCAAGTATGTCGACCCCCAGAGCGATCTGGTGCGCGAGGCCAAAGCGCTGGGCATCAGCTTCGGCGACGAATAGCCTCGGCTGGAACTGCTCTCATCGGAGGCCCCAGGGCCTACCTCCCAAATCGTCCTCGGACATGTCAGGACCCCGCCGTGCGCTTCGCGCGGCGGGG
>CAJKFS010000033.1 GCA_905199225.1 uncultured Collinsella sp.
GAGCCAGTCCCCTGGCTCGCCCGCTTTCAATCATTTAAATCGCCGCATCTACTCTGCAGACGAAGATCCACCATCAACGATTGCCTGCTCGGACTCAGGAATCCCATCGGCACCCGTACTCTGTTCTTGCTCCACCTCTTCGCTGATTGCGGAGGCGGGGGTCGAGCCCTTTGCACCCACGATGTAGGCAGCCCCAAATCCTAACGCAATGGCAATCAAGGTCAAAATCACGTAGACAGGCCAATGGCGCTTAATATACGAAAACACGTTGACTCCTTAGAGCTCCGTCTACGAACGGCGGATAACCTCGGTCACGACCTCGGATACCGTAGCAATGTTCGTCGGGTTGACATTGTGGGGCAGGTCGTCCTCGGTACGAGCGCAAGCCAGACGCGTGCCGTCCACGCCGGCGATGGTAAGGGCTCGGCGGCTCGCCTCGAGCGCAGCATAGGCATCGGTCTTGGCATAGGGCATCTCGAGCGCGCCACAATCGACATGGAACGACTTGCAGACCTTGCTGACCAGGTTCATGATGCGGCGATCGCCCTTGAGCAGTTGTTGTTCGCCCTCGACCGTCACCACCGAAAGCCTACCGGCGCCGACGGATTCAAGATTGATAAAGAATACGCCGCGGAGCTTATCGCGATGCGAAGCCAAGAAGGCCTTCATGCCGGCGCCATCACAATCCGAGGCGCCCGTTGCCACAAACCAGATATCGTGACCGAGCAGCTCATCATCGCCCATAGAGGCGACAGCCGAGAGCATATCTTCGGAAGAAGCGCCATCGGAAGACGTAGCGCCACCCTTCCAGCCATCGTTATCGTCCTCGAAGTTATCCCACGAACCGATACCGCGACCGGACTTCTTGGCATCGTAATCGTCTTCGACGCCCAGCCAGTCACTCATGCTGTCCTGCTCGTTTTTCTTTTTACGGCCGAACAGACCACCCAGGCCGCGCTTACGAGACTTGGGTGCCGCCGGGGCGGGAGCCGAAATGGTCTCGATCGGCTGTGCGCCCGACGCAACGGGCATAGGAGGCGCAACGGGTGCCGATGTGGGTTCGGGGCCCTGGGCAGTAGCAAAGGGATCGTTGACCTGTGCGGAGGGGTCGGGAAGGTCGAACAGCGACGTGCGAGACGCAACGTTTGCCTGCTTCATAGACGGCAGCGACGGATCGGGGACCGAAGCCAGCGGAGACGAGGAAGGTGCAGGCGACGGTGCCGACGCCGGATCGGGAACATTCATCTGCGGGCGCGGCGATGCCTGGGAGGAAATCTGGGCCATAAGGGAATCGACCGTTTCGTCCTGGGTGGGAGCGACATTGGCAACCGTGGCACCGGAACCACTCGGGGTCGGCATGGTGAAAATCTGCGTGGAATAAGGCCTCGACTCATCCGTCTCGGGAGTCTCGGAAACCGTAGGCACTTCCTCCTGCTCGACCTCGGTCGAATCATCTTGCTCGGCTGCCGCGTATTGCTCTTCGTCAGAGTTGGCCTCGACGGGCTCGTCCTCGGCGGCATCTTGGATTTCGGCAGCATCAGCAGGCTCGTCATCGTCTGCCGCGTCGCCCTGCTCATCGGAAACAGGAAGGGGCTCGGCAATCGCGGTGCCCTGTTTTTCAAACGTTATCGTGGAATCGAACTGCGCGGCATCAAACGACATGGTGCTATCGACGTGCTGCTGAGCCTCGAAAGACGTCGTCGCTTCAACAACATCCGCGGACGCCGGTTGCTGGGACTCAAAGGACGTTGTAGCTTCGGCGGCTTCGACGGGCGCGGACTGCATAGCCTCGTTCTGCTCGAACTCTTGCGCCGCGAGTTCACGTGCCGCCTCGACTGCCTGCTGCTGAGCGATAGCCTCCTGCTCGGCAGCCTCGCGTGCGGCAGCGCGCTTCTCCTCGAAATCGTCGACAAATTTCTTGCCCTTTGCAAACGCACCCTTAAAGAAGTTGGAAGCGCTGGCGCCAATCGACGAGAACGCGGATGCAATGTCGGCATGCGGCGTTGCCGCGGGAATCTCGGCCGAGAAATCAGTATCGCTCTCGTAAGACACGCGCCTCGGTTGTTCAACGTAATCGTCGTCAGACTCGTCCGCAACGTCTTGCGCCGGTGTGGCGGGAGCCAAAATGTCCAGTCCTGCCGCGGGATCGAACGCGGACACCGCCTCGGGATCGGCAACGGCAGCGGTAACCGCGGCAGACTCATCATCCGCAGTGACAACGGGCGCAGGCTCGGGCTCAAACGTCGGCTCCTCGCCCTCCTCGTAATCGAGCGTGCAGGACTCGGGAAGCATTCCGAGTGCACGGATGGCATCCGAACCAAAGCGAATGTTGCCGGCGGCGTTGCGATAGAGCTTGGGCTCGGGCTCGGCCGCGGCAGGCTCCTCCGCCGGCTCAGCAGCGGGAACCTCGTCATTGAACTCTTCGGCCTGGACAGCCTGATTCTGATCCTCGGGCACGATGGCGCCAATCAGCGTCTCGTCGGCAGACGCACCCTCAAAGCCCTCAATCTGCTCGTCAAAAGCCTCGCCCTGTTCGGGCTCGGTTTGAGCGTCGGGAGCAATCGGCTGACCGAACTCGTCCTCGGCGTAGGTAGGCTCTTCGTACTCGATGGTGTTGCCGTAGTCGTTTTGCTGCTGGGCCGCGGCATACTCCGCCGCCGCGCGCGCCATTTCCTCGGCACGACGTTTCTGCTCCACAAAATAGGTATCGAACGGAACATCGTCGGGAAACTCGTTCTCGCCCTGGAAGGGAGCAACGTTGTCCATAACGCCGAGCATAGCGGCGACAGAAGACTTGTTGCACACCGCGCCGGACGTATAGGGAAGAACGTGGCGGTTAGAGATGATGTTTGCCGCGTTGGCAAGTGCAACGAGGGAAGCGAGGATCGCGACAATCCACAGCAGAACCTTGAGCGCGCCGGGGAGCGGCAGGATACGCAGGATGGCAACGGCAGCAGGGGCAATCGTGGCAACGGGCAACAACTTGGCGATGAGCGCACGATACGAAGCATAGGGCTCGCGGGCGAGCAGCTCAGCACGGGGAGAGTCGTAGTGTGCGACAACGACCACCGGGCGGTTGCGCGGAGACGCGAGCGGGCCCGAGGCCTTGTGGTAGGCGATGACATTTTGGCTCACGCCCGTCTTGCCCAGGCGCGAAACCACGGGGTGGCCCGTGCGCTCGAGCACGTAAAGAACGGCGCCGACAATGGCCAGCAAGGTGCCGACCAAGCCGATACCGCCGCCGATGCCCATCAGCAGGGCGCCGGCAAACGCAAGAATACCGGTAACGGCAAATGCCAATCTACTGGGCGCCGGGGCATTGAACTCCTGAACCTCGGGGTCAAAGCCGTGGTTGCGGAAGATCTGAGCGATATCCTCGGCAGCCAAGCGCTCTTCTTCGCTGCATGCCGGCGTAATGCCGGTGTTCTGCAGCAGGTGGTTAATATAGTTCTGGGTGTTCGCCATGTGCGCTCCACATCCATAATCCGACAAATAGGCCCAATGCATGCACATTAGAACCGTATATAGTCGAAAGTATACCCCGAGCGAGCGCAAACGACCGAATTCGGGCCATCTTAACGCCTCGAGCGGACAAGGATATAGCCTAATCTCCATATCGGACTAAAATCATGGCAGCAAACCACCTTCTCATGCGAGGACTCTATGACGGCAAGCGACGCGACCGCGACAATTAAAAAGGGGAATTCGGAGCCCGGTTTCGATAAAACGGCTCAGCGCATCCTCAATCTTTTCTTTGTGCTCAACAGCTCCCCCGAACCGCTGACGACCGAGCAGATCGTCTTGGATTCTGACTTGGGATATGGCTCGGGCAATATCGACTCGGATAAGCGCAAGTTTCGGCGCGATCGTGACAAACTGCTCGAGCGTGGCATCTTAATCAAGGAGGTTCGCCCCGCCGGTGCGCAGGAGACCGAGGAAAGCTCGTGGACAATCGACCGCGAGCACACCTTTGCAGCAGGCGGCCTCATCACCGCAGACGACGCCGATATCCTGCTCAACGCCATCGACCAGACACTAGCGGCCGGCTCATCCACTTTTGCCGCACCGCTTGCCGATATTCGCTCCAAGATTGCCTATCTCACCGGTAGGACGACGGTGGACGAAGCACCAATCCGCCGCTCTCCCACCGTCGATGCGGTATGGAGCGCCTTTGCCGAGCGATGCGCGCTGCGATTTTTATATCAGAACGGACGCGGCGAGCAGAAAGAACGTACCGTCTGCGTCTACGGCATGTTCGAACGCGAGGGCGTGGCGTACTTCTGCGGCCTCGACAATGTCACCGACGGCATCAGGACATTCCGCTGCGACCGTATCGTTCGCGCTTGGCGTCCTTCGAAGGCCTACGCCATCCCTGCGGACTTCAATCTCAACGACTATCTGTTCTTTGAATTCGATTTTGCCGACCGACCGCCCGTTGCAGCCACGTTCTCGTTCGCCCCTCAGACGCAGATCGATATGATCAACGGCCTCGCGGGCGGGCGAGGTGAGCTCGCACACACCGATGCGGGATGGACCTGGACCGTTGACGTGCGTGACCTTGAAGCCGCCGCCTCATTTTGCATGGCCCACGCCGTGGACGGCATGAGGCCCGTGGCCCCCAAATCGCTCAAGCAGGCGTGGAACCGCCTCATTGAAAGGACGGTGCACGAGCATGCCCGTGCGTAAACTCACCAGCGAGCAGAGACTCTCGCGCGCCATCGACATCATGGAGGCCCTCTACGCCGCCGGCGAGAGCGGCATGACACGAGCCGAGATTTGCAGCCGCTTTGACATCACAGGGGTGTCGCTCGACGAGATTCTCGAGATCGTCTCGACGCTCGCGGACCGAGAATCGGGCGCGCGCATCATCTGCGAATGCCGCGGCGAGCGTGTGGTCCTCACCGGCGACGCCGGGCGTGTTCTACCGCTGCGCCTGAGTGCCGCCGAGGGCGCTGTGCTCAACCACGAACTTGAATCGTTGGGGATCGAGCCACAGACGGCAGCCCGGATTCGGCATGCTCTTCTACCCGAAGAGCTCGGCTATAACCAGCGCGTCTTTGACACCGTCAACCACGGGTCGCACTGGCAGCAGCTGAGCTGCGCCATTCAGGACGGCGTTCGCTGCCGCATCTCGTATCGCTCGATGGACGATGCACGGCCACGCGAGCGTCTGGTCGACCCCTTGCGCATTACGGCAAACGGCGACCAAACATACTTGATTGCCTGGGACATCGCAGTCGATGAGCAGCGCACCTATCGCATGGATAAAATCGAGGGACTCACCTTGACGGAAGACTCCGTCGTGTCTCACGCACCGGACGTCGCATCCCTCCACGATTCCCTTGCCCGGACGCAGCGTAGCGCAAAGCTCTTGATGCCATTCAATATGGCGGAACATCTGGACTGGGCCGGCATCACCCTAATCGAGCGCAGCGGGGCAGACATGGCAATGGTAACCGTGCATTACGGCTCCGAGCGTTGGCTACTGAGCCAGGTAATCGCAGCGGGCGGAGCCATCCGCATCTTGGATGACCCCGCCCTGTCAAAGCGTCTGTGCGATATGGCAAAAACCCTCGTTTGTCCGCTTTAGCGCCGCCGCTCGTGGCGTGCACGCCACAGTTGCAGATAGTGCCCGATCTGCGCCGATTCGATGCGCTGGTAGGAGCTCGTGGGCAGCGACGTTAAGAACTTCTTTCCGTAGCCCTTCGTCACCAGGCGCGGGTCGGCCAGAATCAGCACGCCGCAATCGGTCGACGAGCGGATAAGGCGGCCAGCCGCCTGCTTGACCTCGAGCACCGCCTCGGGCAGCGAATAGCGCGCCCAAGCGCGGTCTTCGCGCAGGTTGCGCTCGCACGAGAGCGGGTCCGTGGGGCTCGAGAACGGCAGCTTGGGAATGATGACGCAGCGCAGCGTCTCGCCGCTGGCGTCGAATCCCTCCCAGAAGGCCTTAAGCGCAAAAAGCGATGAAGTCGGCTCGCTGATAAACCGGTCGCGCAGGCGACGAGGAGATGAGTTGCGCTGCTGGCAGTTGAGTTCCAGACCCGCACGGGCCATCTTGGGCTCAACGCGGGTGTACAGGTCTTCCATGTCGCGCCGATTGGTGAACAGCGTGAGCACCGATCCGCCCATGGCAAGATGGGCGTCGACCAGCACGCGCTCGAGCGCCGTAAGATAGCTCTCACGATCGCGCGGATCGGGTATATCGCCCGCAACGACTACAGCCATGTTCGAATCAAAGTCGTAGCTCGAGTCCAAGTGCAGCGATGAGGATGTCGAAGCACCGATGCGATCGAGGCCGACCGCGTGGTTAAAGTGTTCAAAGCTTTTGGACACCGTCATGGTCGCCGAGGCAAAGATAGCCGTGTGAACCTCGGGCAGCCACTCGGTTGCCAAGGCCTCGCCAATGTCGATGCGCTCTGCGGTCATTGACTCTCCGCCGGCACGCAACCTGCGATTGACCTGCAGCGAATACACGTAGTGTTCATCGGTGCCGTCGATGATGAGTTTGAGGTTCTCGGCCAGCTCGTGCAGGCGGCGCGAGATATCGCCCAGGTCGACAACAACCTCGGGCTTGTCGGCGGCGACAGCCTGCACCAGCGCGTCGACGCTCTTGTCAGCTTGTTCCAATGCATCGATGGCAGCGTAGGCCGACGGTAAGAAATCATGCCAGTCGTCAGATTCGCGCAGCTCGGGGCCAATCCATAGATTGGCATTGTCATAACCCCCACGGGCACGGCGGCCGAGCTCGCGAACGCCATCGAACACGTCGGCGATTGCCATGCTCGCGCGCGCAACCGTCGACGTCGCCTTGGCAGTAAGGCCCAGATAGAGCGTAGAGCCCTCGGAGGTTGCCAAATCACGGGAAACCTGGCTTAGCGCACCGGTGCTCGAGCCACCCAGGCGCTCAAACAGAACGCGTGATTCGTCCGCCGACACCACGCGCGCCCACTGACGGCGCGCCTCGCGCTCGATGGAATGGGCCTCGTCGATTACCCAATGACGAATCGGAGGTAAAATCCTGCCCTCGACCGCGACATTGCGGAACAGCAGGGAATGGTTGGTGACCACCACGTCGGCATGCGCTGCACGACGGCGAGCGCCGTGGACCAAACATTTATCAGGGAAAAACGGGCAGAGGCGACGAGCACACTCGCGCGAGGCCGTCGTAAAGTCGGGGCGGTTGACGCTGCGCCACCGAATGCCGAGCGAGTCGAGGTCGCCATCGGCTGATTGGCAGACGTACGCCATAATGACCGCGACCGCCGTGAGCGTGTCCGCCGGATCGCGCTTGGTGGTAATCTCGACCTGGCCGCGGCTCATGCGCTCAAGCTTGCGCAGGCACGGATAGTGGTCATAGCCCTTGAGAGCGCAAAATGACAGGCCACCGTCCAGTTGCTCGGCAAGTTTTGGCAGCTCATGGTACATGAGCTGGTCGGCAAGATTGTTCGATTTGGTCGCAATACCAACCGTGATGTTGTTACGGCGTGCTGCCTCGGCAAAAGGCACCAGATAGGCCATCGATTTGCCGACGCCCGTGCCCGCCTCAATTACACGATGAGTGCCCGTGACCAGCGCATCGCGGACCTCGAGCGCCATCGCGATCTGCTCATCACGCGGCTCGTAGGTGGGATACATGCGATTGACCAGGCCACCTGGCGCATAGTCTGCCTCAATCTCCTCACGACTCGGCATCTTGAGTACCGGCAGTTCGTCGGCGTCCACCCGATCGTCGGCGCGATCGGCCTTGAGAACGTCAGCACGGGCGGCGCTGAGAGAGAAGATAGAACCAGGGTTCTGCCCTGCCAAGAATGAGAAGATAGGACGATAGGACCAAGGCACATCCGGATGCATGTCGGCTAGGCGCGCCATGAGGCCCTGAGGCAAGTCGGTGAGCGCCACGAGCAACACGCGCCATACGCCACACAGGGCGTCGACGTCAGCATTGGCACGGTGTGATACCGAGTCACAGCCAAACAGATCGGCCATAAAAGACAGCTTGTGCGAGGCCAGGCGCGGAAGCGCGATGCGCGACAGCGCCAGCGAATCGATCCAAATATCGCTCACGTTGACGCCGCCTTTGACCGACTCGATAAACGAGCGGTCGAACGTGGCGTTATGTGCAATTACCGGGCAACCACCGACAAAATCGGCGAGAGCGGCTACGGCCTCAACGGCCGACGGGGCATCTGCCACATCGGCATTTGTAATGCTCGTGAGCTCGGCAATCTCGGCGGGAATCAGCTGCTTGGGATGCACGAAGGTATCGAAGCGGTCGACGATCTCGCGGCCCGAAAGACGGGCCGCCGAGATCTCGATCAGCTCGTTGTCCTGCACCGAAAGACCTGTGGTCTCGGTATCGAGGACAATTACATCTTCCTCGATAAGGCCGAAGGACTGCGTTTTGGCGCGTTCGGCAAGCGTGGCATAGGAGTCGATGACAAACTGCGGCGTTCCTGACGAAACCGCGTCCTCGATTAGCATGCAATGCCCGCTCGACGAAGGCCCATACGGATCAGGCTGTCACAGACCTGCGGGAACGTCATGTCGTCGGTGTGGCGGATCTCATCCGGATACAGCGACGTATCGGTCATGCCGGGAATGGTATTGGTCTCGAGGATGACGGGGCCGTCCTCACTCACAATAAAGTCGCTGCGCGAGATACCCAGGCAACCGAGGGCCTTGTGAGCAGCGCAGGCAAGCTCCTGAGCGCGAGTGTAATTCTCGGGTGAAATCTGCGCCGGAATGCGATGGATGTCCGTAGGGTCGACATACTTCACGTCCAGATCGTAGAACTCGCAGTCCTTGGGCTTACGAATCTCGACAATCGGCAGAGCGCGCACGTCGTCCTCGCCGTACACGCCGACGGTGATCTCGGTACCCTCGATGCACTTCTCGACCAGCACTTTGTCGCCGTACTCAAACGCCTTGGCGATTGCCGCGGGCAGCTCGGAGGGCTCATGGACCAGGGAAATGCCATAGCTGGAACCGTTGACGGCCGGCTTCACAAAGCAGCGCTCGCCACAAACCTCGACGATATGATCGATATCGACTTCATCGCCCACCTCGAGCGCGAGGCCGGGGGCAATGGGGATGCCCGCCTTGGCGTACAAGAGCTTAGAGACCTCCTTGTCGGCACCGCAGGCGCTGGCAAGCACGCCCGAGGCCGTGTAGGGGATACCCAGGGTCTCCATGGCACCCTGCATGGCGCCATCCTCACCGCCGGCGCCGTGCATGGCGATAAATGCCACGTCAAAGCCGCCGGTCGCCATGGTTACCATAAAATCATCGGCAGCCGTGTCGAGCAGCTCCACCGAAGTGTAGCCGGCCTCCTTCAAGGCAACCACGACGTTCTTTCCCGAATTGAGCGAGATCTCGCGCTCAGCGGAATGACCGCCCGCCAAGACCGCTACGTGCATGTTCTCTAAGCTTTTACCCGGCATGGGCAGACTCCTCCTCTATAATTTCTGCAGCTGATACCATATTGTAGCGATACCCTCTACGTTTCCCCAAAATCGAAAGGCTTCCATGAATCCCAGGACTAAATCTCAGGACATTCGCGACTTGAGCCAAAACGATATTCGCGAGCTCGTGGCCGAACTTGGCCAGCCCGCCTTCCGCGCGAAGCAGCTCATCGAATGGGTCTTTGAGAAGAACGTTTGTTCGTTTGATGATATGACCAACCTTCCCAAGGCTTTCCGCCAGCAGCTTAAAGAGGCTTTTGCCTTTGACACGCCGACTGAACTCACCAAGCAGGTTTCCAAAGATGGCTCTCGCAAGTATCTGCTCGAGTACCACGACGGCATTTCCGTCGAGACTGTCGGTATGCCCCGTCGCAACAAGCTTTCCGTCTGCGTTTCCACCCAGGCAGGCTGTGGCATGGGCTGCGCCTTTTGCGCTACCGGCCTCAACGGCCTCAAGCGCTCTCTGACCGCTCAAGAGATCGTCGACCAGGTACTTCATGTATCCAACGACTTTGGCGAGCGTGCCACGAGCGTTGTCTTCATGGGCCAGGGCGAACCGTTTGCCAACTACGACGAGGTTCTCAAGGCGCTGCGCATCCTCAACGACCCCGAAGGCATCGGTATCGGCGCTCGTCACCTCACCGTCTCTACCAGCGGCGTTATTCCCGGTATTCGCAAATTTGCCGACATCCCCGAGCAGTTCACGCTTGCCGTTTCCCTGCATTCCGCCATCCAGTCGACGCGCAATAAGCTTATGCCCGGTGTTAAGAAGTACACGCTACTTCGCCTTCACGAGGCACTTCAGCTCTACACCGAGAAGACTGGCCGCCGCCCGACCTATGAGTATGCCATGATTGAAGGCGTCAACGATACGAATCCCGAGATGCAGGCGCTCTGCGACTTCTGCGAGGGAACGTTGTGCCACGTTAACCTGATTCAGCTTAACGACATCGAGGGCAGCCCGCTCAAGCCGTCGCCGATTCATAAGGTTGAGGATCTTCAGCGTCGCCTTGAGTCCCGTGGCATCGAGACAACGATTCGTAACTCCCGTGGTAACGATATTGACGCCGCTTGCGGACAGTTGAAGCAGCGCTTCAAAGTTCAGAAAAAAGCATAGGGGAGTCGCACCCTAAAACGTTTCATGTGAAACATCGAACGACCCCGGTTGCAGGATATGCAACCGGGGTCGTTTCATTTATTGAACTTAATTTTGAATCAGCTGCTACTGGTCCCATTTTTACGGCCATAATAAGGGGTCCTTGTCTCGTGAATCAGACAAGGACCCATCACAATATGCTAAGTAATTGTTAGGTACCTAATAGCCTACATTTTCCCATTGGTTGCTAACCCAACCTTGATTAATCTTTGGATTCTTTGTTACTTGAGCTGTACGCATGGCAACATCTTCTGTCATAACATCCATTTTCTTCTTGGATGTATCGACAATATCTTGCGCACTACGAAGCAAACGACCTCGAAGTTCATCGTCTGTCGCGATCTTATAGCCAGCAAAGGCACCAGCCGCGACAGTCGTCGCCAATGCAATCGCTGTTAAAATTCTATTCCTCATCTTGGCCTCCTTGATCAAACTGAATCATTTCGCCAAGAATACGAGAGAGCTCTTCCTCGTCTTTAAATTCAATCTCAATCTTATTCTTTCCACGCGAGCTCTTCACACGCACGTTGGTATTAAATACCTGACGAAGCACGCGGGCAGCCTTTTTAAAAGACTGAGGCGTTGCAGGCCTCGGAGTCTTAGGTGTCTCTCCGGCAGAAAACAACGGAGCAAGATTTTCTGTCGCTCTTACGGAAAGGCCCTCTGCAACAACCTTCTCAGCAAGTCGAATTCGTGCATCCTCATAGGGAACTGCAAGAATCGCACGTGCATGACCAGCAGTAAGTTTGCCCTCAAAAATCATCTGCTGAACAACTTCAGGAAGATCGAGAAGGCGCAGCGAGTTTGTAATTGCAGAGCGTGACTTGCTGACTGCCTTCGACAATGCCTCTTGGGTCATACCGCTGGCATCGATAAGCTGGCGATAGCCCTTAGCCTCTTCGACAGGATTCAGATCAGAACGCTGAAGGTTTTCGATAAGAGCAAGAGCCAGCATCTCTTCATCATTTACCTCTTTAATGATGACTGGCAATTCTTCAAGGCCAGCAAGCTTCGACGCCTGGTAACGACGCTCACCAGCGATGATCTCATAGCCGTTTCCATGCTTGCGAACCAAAAGCGGCTGCAAAACGCCATGTTCTTGGATTGACTCGCTCAACTCGCGAAGTTCAGTTTCGTTAAAGTGAATTCGCGGCTGATTAGGGTTGGGAACGATATCCTCAATAGGTAGTTTTGTTTCAGATGCGGCATTTGAAGCCAATGCAGCCGAACCGCCGGTCTCATACTCGGCCTCTGAGACCAAAGCATTGAGTCCACGTCCCAATCCGCCACGTTTCTTTACACTAGGCACGCTTGATCACCTCTTTTGCAAGGTTCATATAAGCTTTTGCACCTTTATTTTGAGGTGCATAGGTAATTACCGGTTCTCCAAAAGACGGAGCTTCTGAGATTTTAACCGTACGGGGAATCAGCGTCTTAAACGCCTTATCACCAAAGTACGATTGAACCTCCTCAACAACCTGATTCGATAGAGAAGTACGCGAGTCATACATGGTCATAAGCACACCGTAGGTGTCTAAGCCCTTGTTCAGACGTGATTTGACCATCTTCATTGACTCAAGCAGCTTCGTAACGCCCTCGAGTGCGTAATACTCGCACTGGATCGGAATCAAAACGCTATCTGCTGCAGTCAAGGCATTGATAGTTAGCAGGCCGAGCGAAGGAGGACAGTCAATGAAAATGAAATCGAACTCGTCCTGAATCGGCTCAAGCAAATCTTTAAGGCGGGTTTCACGAGCGATTGCGCTTACGAGCTCAATTTCCGCGCCTGCAAGCTGAATTGTAGCCGGAATTACGAATACCTTTTTGCAATTTGTATCAAGAACAAGCGATTCTGCTGGCACATCATTCAACAATGCATCATAGATGCAGTGATCAAGGTCTTCTTTTTCAATTCCGAATCCACTGGTGCTGTTTCCCTGCGGATCAAAATCGACAATCAGTGTCTTACGACCCTGCTCACCCAGTGCTGCTGCAAGGTTTACAGCCGTCGTTGACTTACCGACGCCGCCTTTTTGATTGATGATTGCAATGATACGCGTGTCTTTTGCGCTCTTAGAA
The DNA here is from genome assembly GCA_905199225.1 of uncultured Collinsella sp. GTDB lineage: Bacteria > Actinomycetota > Coriobacteriia > Coriobacteriales > Coriobacteriaceae > Collinsella. The sequence continues at coordinate 12,697 of CAJKFS010000033.1, forward strand.
CACTTAACGTCGCGAAATCCCACGGTCCCTCCTGGTGTGTATTAAAGCTGTCAAACGGAGGATGTTTCACGTGAAACATTCCGAATCGATATCAACCGCCATGTTTCACGTGAAACACTGCAAGTTGTTGGTATCCATTATGTTTCACGTGAAACATCTAGGCAAGCGGATTCTTCTTTGCCACGCCATTTGCACGAGGCAATGAGACGGATGCTGGATGACTCTTCTTAAGAACAATGAACTCCCTGTGACCCAAGCCTTCAGGCAAATCAATTGCGTCATTCAGAAGCAAAGTGAAGCCGCAAATCTTAGCTGCTGACATGCCGGAAGCAAGCTCCTCATCCGAAGGATTGCCCTTGGTTATAACAAATAGCCCTCCATCCTTCAGATACGGAGCCGCATACTCAACAAGAATCGGTAGAGGGGCCAGTGCGCGAGCGGTTACAACGGAGAACTGCTTCTTATGGCTTCGAGCATATTCTTCAAGACGATCATGAACCGCATGAGCATGTTTCAATCCAAGAGCATGGACAAAGGAATTAACCGCATCAACCTTCTTGCCAACAGAGTCAATATAAGTAGCTTTACGATGCGTGGTTATGGTTAATGGAATACCAGGGAAGCCCGCACCTGTTCCCATATCGAGCAAAGCTCCCTCAGGAGCCTTGTTGATATAGGGGAGCAAAACAAGTGAGTCGAGGATATGAAGTACTGCAGCATCTTCTACGTTAAGAATACGGGTGAGATTGGTTGTCTTATTTGTTTCTAGAACCAAATCCAAATGCTGAATACATTTCCTCAGCTCAACATCAGTTACGCTCAAGGAATACTCTTTGCAATAGAAAGCTAGACGACTCAACATCTCGTCAGTTTGCTGATCAGTAAGTACTAACAACGAAAGCTCCTTTCTGACAAAAATCAGTGTATCGAGAACTTTTGACAAAAAAAGGGGACGTGGAAACCACGTCCCCTTAGCATAAGCTCGAGTAGATTATCGAGCAACAATCACCACATGGCGATCAGGGTCAGAACCCTCAGAATGAGTATCGACTGCATCGTTGCCACGAAGTGCAATGTGAACCAGTCGGCGCTCGTAGGCATTCATGGGCGGAAGCGAAACACTCTTATGAGTGCGGATGGCACGCTCGGCAGCAGACTGAGCCATGGAGGCGACCTTATCCTGACGGCGACTCTTGTATCCCTCGACGTCCACTACAACCGGATACCTAAAGCCAAGCTTGCGGCTCACCAGCAAAGAGAACATAACCTGAAGAGCATCAAGAGTGCGACCATGACGGCCAATGAGAACAGCAAGGTCGGGAGCCGTTACATCCAAAATCAGCTCACCCTCGTCGCCCTCATACTCATCGATAGGAGAGTTGGCGGCATCGAAGTGCGAAAGGATGGAACGCAGGATGGAAATCGCAACATCGGCAATGGTGTCGAGCTCCTCATCGGTCAGCTCTTCACCAGCCTTGTAGCGCTGTGCAATCTCGGGATAATCGCCCGCGACCTGCGGGGCAACCTCCTCAAGCATATCCTCGATGATCTCTTCAGACATAACGTACTCCAAAAGTTAGGTACCTAAATAAGATTGATATCCCACTACTTCTTCTTGTGCGGGCGCGGCTTCTTCTCGCGACGAGTGACCTCAACCTGCAGCGGAGCGTTCTTAAGACGCTCCTCCTCATCGGCCTTCGCCTTGTCGATGACCTTCTGCGTCACAAAAATCTGCTGGATAACCTGCCAAGCAGACGAGACGTCGTAGTACAGCAGAACACCAACGGGAAGGCTCCAGCCCATCCAAAGCATCATGACCGTCATGACAACGGCCATCATACGCATGCTCTGAGCCTGCTGGCCGGTCTGGTTGCGCGACATATAGAGCTGCGGAATCAGGGTCAGGACGGCAAACAGGATCAGGCAAACCAGCGCAGGCAGTGCAACCATAAAGCCATCGGCAAAGGAAGCGCTCGGCGTGGTGGTCAGGTCGGGCAGGATGTTGAAGAACGAGAACGTGCCGTCGTTAAAGTACTGCGGCAGGTTGCGCAGCAATGTAAACAGGGCGAACAGGATGGGCATCTGAATCAGCAGCGGCAGACAGCCAGCCATGGGGTTGAACTTGTTCTCGCTGTAGAACTTCTGCATCTCCTCGGCCTGACGCTGGGGATCGTCGGCATAGCGCTCCTGGATCTCGAGCATCTTGGGCTGCAGCACCTGCATGCGAGCCGTCGACTTGGTCGACTTGAGCATAAGCGGCGTCAGCAGCAGACGGATGATGACCACCAGAATGATGATGGACAGGCCCCAGTCGACCGCAAAGGTCTGGATGAGCTTGAGCAGCTCGAAAAGGATGTTAACGATCCAATCCCACATGTAAGTTTTCCTCCGATAGCGAGTGCCCGCTAGGGCACAGGGTCATAACCGCCGACGTGCAGGGGATTGCAGCGAGCGATGCGCCTCACGGCAAGCCAGCAGCCTCTCAAAACACCGTGCTTCTCAATCGCCTGGATGGCGTATTGCGAGCACGTTGGGTAATAAATGCAGGCGTCAGGCAATAAGGGCGAAATAACCTGTTGATATATGCGAATAGGAGCGATGGCAACACGTCGCAAAACGTGATTGCTCATCGCTCCTCCCCGGCAACGCCGGCGCGCTTCATAAGCGAACGCAACGCCTTGTCCATCTCCTGCGGCGAGGAAACCCTAGTCTTGGGAGTTGCAAACAAGATGATGTCATAACCCGCAACGGGAAATCCGCAGCTGCGGGCGGCCTCGCGCATCACACGCTTAGAACGGTTGCGCACGACAGCACAACCGAGCCGTTTAGCACCAACGAAGGCGACCCTTCCGGAGTCGCCTTCGCCAACCGATTCACATATGGTCATTCGAATCAGAGGGTGATTGAAACGACGCCCCTGACTGAACACATGCTCGAAATCTTGCCGAGACTTAATAGTCTTCATGCGAGATGTGTGTATCGCTGCTAGACAGTGAGACGCTTGCGGCCCTTGGCGCGACGACGGGCGAGCACGGCACGACCACCCTTAGTGGCCATACGGGCACGGAAGCCATGGGTCTTGGCACGCTTACGCTTATTAGGCTGATACGTACGCTTCATCTTAAGTTCCTCCTGCTGCATTTCGAGTGTCCGCGGGGGCGCGGACGCAGATATAGACACGTGAGCTTGAAGATTGTAGGGAAATCAATGTTCAAATGTCAAGAAATCAAAGGTAAAAGGTTGCGCAGTTCACACGGTTCCCCCATAAGCCGAGCTCGATTTAGCGGTGCATGGCAACTTTTCACGATATTTCATCGAGTTTTCAACAGGTCATGTTGGCAATGTTGAGAACTTTTCGTCCGTTTTCCAAAGTTTTCAACAGGTTTTGAAAAGTTGTCGAAAGATGAGAAACATTGCACGGTGAGCTACTATTTGTTCGAAACCTTTTGAAAGATTGCGAGCGGCATGTCTGACGACTTTTACACCATGGTCGATTCCGGAGACCCGGCACCCGACAACGAGCACATCACCGGCGTGCGCGAAGAGCGTGAGGAAGGCGAGCAGACGACCACGCAGGCGCCAAAAGTCATGTACGCCGCGCGCATCGCCGTCTATGACGACATGCTGTCGACACCGCGTGTGATCGTCATTGATCCGCAAGATGTCCGCACGTATTTGGAAGAGACGACCAACACCGTCTACCAGTGCATGAAAGAACAAGGTGGCCATATCTCGCTCATGGTCATCCGCGAGATTGTCGAAAACTTTATCCACGCGCACTTTGCCGAGCCCATCATCTCGATTCTGGACGGCGGAGACACCATCCGCTTTGCCGATCAAGGACCCGGCATCGACGACAAGGAGCGCGCTTTCGACTTTGGCGTTACCAGCGCAAACAGCAAGATGAAGCGCTATATCCGTGGAACCGGAGCAGGGTTTCCCATGGTGCAGGAGTATTTGGAAAACGCCGGCGGGGCCGTGTCCATCGAGGACAACATGGGCAACGGCACCGTGGTTACGGTAAGCCTGGACCCTAAACGCGTGCAGGAAATCGAACGCGCCGGCGGGCGCGGTGCTGCCGTGCGGCCCGAGACGGAGCAGCCCGCATATCCCCTGCCGGGAGCTTTTGCGCAGCAGCCCATGGCAACGCAACAGATGCAGCCCCGCGTGGGACAGATGCAGCAGCCCGGAATGCTTCCTACACAAGAGTCCCAGGCGGCGTCGATGTCGATGCCGCCAAACGTGCCAGAGGCCATGCCGCTGGCGGATCAGGATGCAGCAGCAATGCAGCAGGCGACGGGGGCACCGGGTGGCCAGCAAATGGGATATCAGCCGTACCAACAGGGATATCCATATCAGCAGATGCCGCCGCTGGGGTATGGCCAGCAGTTCCCACAGCAGTACCAGCAGGGATATCAGCAGCCGTACCAGCAGATGCCGCAGCAGCAGTACAACCCCTGGGCCCAGCAGATGACTCCGCAGCCTTACCAACAGTGGCCTCAAAGTTTTCAACAGCAAATGCCGCCGATGCAGAGTTCTCAACAATCAGCAGCTCAAATGATGTATCCTAATGCAGCAAATCAGTATGCGCAGCCACAGCCGGACGTGTTCGTAAGCGATCGCGGCAACGCCGCGCTGGGCTATCTGGCGCAAAATCAAGCGTGCGGTGCAACCGATCTGGCGAGGGCGTTTGGAAACTCGGCCCCCACTTGGTCACGCACGCTCAATGACTTGGCGCAGGCCGGCTTGGTCATCAAGCATGGCCAGAAATACCATCTGACCGAACTCGGCGCCGCTCGTGTGCGAGCTCAGAGCTAAAGAACGGGAGAGACAGTGGACGAGGAAGCAAGCATCATCCTGGGGGATGCCATCGCCTTTTGCCAGCGCGACGGCCAAGATGCACGCCTCATCAACATGCTGGGGCAATCGCGCGCCATAAGCCTGACCGAAGATACGCTCACGATCGAGGCCCCCTCGCGCTTTGCCATCGCGCAGCTCAAAAAGCATCAGCCGACTATTGAGGCCTATCTGGAAGAAATCGCCTTTGCTCCGATCGCGCTCGACATCGTGGCACCGCAAGGCGCAACGGCCGAATCTGCTGCCGCGACGGCGGCCGCCGCGGCTCCCGCTGCTTCCCCGGCGGTGTCGGCCTCCGCAGGCGACGTGCCGACAATCGAGCACCAGCACAGCGATGTTTCCCGTGAAACCATGGCACCGTTGCCGACCGCCGCTGCGACGTCAACGAACGCACCCGTCACGCACATGCCCATCGCTCATGACGCAGCGGCGGGCGCGGATTCGGGCATTGCAATCAAGAACACGCTCTCGGCCGATGATTTTCGTCGCATGATGAACCAGATGAAGGGCGGAGCGCCGACTAAATCCACGCAAGCTGCGACCCCCGCCTCATCCATGCCAGCACCGACCGTGCCGGCCGAGCAGAATATGGATGGAGCCCCGCTCGCCACGAACTCAAAATTTACCTTTGAGAACTTTGTCTACGGCCCCGAGAACAGCCATGCCTATCGCTCGGCGCTCAAGTTTGCCGCCCTCGCGGACGAGCGCGGCACGTGCACATCACTGTTCATCTACGGCAAATCGGGCCTGGGCAAGACGCACCTGCTGCTTGCCATCAAAAACGAGCTCGCCGAGAAGTCGCCCGAGATCAAGGTCAAGTATGCCAACTCCCAGGCATATCTGGACGACCTGATGACCGAGTTCGACCGCCAAAAGAAGAGCAACGCCCCCATCATGCAGGCGTACCACGGTGTGGACGTGCTCATCATCGATGACATCCAAAACATCATCGGCAAGCGCGCGAGCGTGGACTACTTTTTCCAGCTCATGGACGAGTTCATCCGCAACAACAAGAAGGTCGTCATCGCGGCAGACCGCGCCCCCAAGGACCTGAGCATGGACGAACGCCTGACCAGCCGCTTTAACGCCGGTATGCTCTGCCTGGTCGCAGAGCCCAGCTACGAGATGAAATACAAGATCTTGCAGCGCTATTACGAGAACACCATCGTCGCCGCTCCCGAGGCAGGCGACGACTCGCTGCTGGCGGCCTATGGGGGCGACGGCGGGCACCTGACCGACGAGCACTTTAAACACATGGCCGAGGTCTCGGGCACCAACATCCGCGAACTCGAGAGCTTCTGCGAGCGCTGTGCCGGCGAGGCGGGGGACCGCGAGCGCGAGGGCGGGGAGCTCACCTTTGACGATATCGACGCCATCGCCAGCCAGTACTTCGACACATCGGCCAAAAAGATCAACGTCCAGACGGTTCAGTCCGTCATCGAAGAGCAGTACGGCGTGACGCACGAGGAGCTCATCGGCCCGCGTCGCAACGCCAATATCGCCAAAGCACGCCATATCGCTATCTACCTGGCCATAGAGATGTGCGAGATGACGACCACGGCGGTGGGCGCCGAATTTGGCAACCGCAACCACTCGACCGTCAGCACGAGCTACAAAAAGGTCCAGAAGATGATCCAGGAAGACCGCACCGTCACCGAAGACCTCAAGTCGCTGCGCGATAAAATTACACTGCGCTCGTAGGGAAATAGAGACACCTGTTGAAAACTTGTCGAAACCACGGGCATAAGGTGTCTAAAACCCAACCCGCGGTGATGAAAAGTTTTGCGCAGGTTTTGAACGTGGAAAACCACCCCTGTTGCACACAGGTTGCTGTCGATTCTCTTTCTGGGTCTGACCTGCGTCTTTGGGAGTAATCAACAGTTTCGTCAGTGCTATTACTATTATTAAGATATTTATATCTATAGAAAGGTATTAAAAGATGAAGTTCACCGTCAGCCAGAGCTCGCTTACACAAGCCATCGGCGTCGTTATGAAGGGTGTCGCTTCGGCATCCACCCTTCCCATCCTGTCGGGCGTGCTCGTCAAGGCCCAAGACGGCATCTTGGAATTCCAGACCTCTAACTACACCATCTCGATCCGTCATCGCATCGCGGCGCATGTCGAAGAAGAGGGCGAGATGGTTATCCCCTGTAAGATGCTCTCCAATATCACCAAGACCCTCCCCGATGCCCCGGTCACCTTTGAGCTGTCCGAGCGCCAGGTGCTGATTGGTTGCGAGAAGAGCTCTTTTAGGCTGAACACGCTCGATGCCAATGACTTCCCCGAGTTTCCGGCCTATGCCATCGAGAGCGCCGTGGAGCTGCCGACCGATATCTTGTCCGAAATGGTCGGTCGCGTGTGGCGCGTCACCTCGACCGACAAGGCCCGCCCCATCCTGGGCGGCGTGCACATGAAGGTCGAGAACAATACCGTGCGCCTGGTGGCGACCGATTCCTTCCGCTTGGCCGTGTGCGATACGCAGGTCGAGACCTCGACCCTCGAGGGCTCCTTTGAGCTCAACGTTCCGGCTGACGCCTTTAACGACGCGCTGAACATCATGGCCAGCCAGGCGACCATCATGATCGGGGCTACCGACACCCAGGTCGTCTTCGAGGCCGGCAACACCACCTACGTGTCGCGCCGCATCGAGGGCATGTATCCCAACTACAAGCAGCTCATCCCCGATTCGTGCGTGACGAGCGTCAAGATCGATGTCGCCGCTTTTAACGCCGCCCTCAAGCGCGTGGCCGTTATCGCGAGCGCCAACCCCGCCGTCAAGTTCGAGATCGATGTCGAGAACGGGCAGATGGGCCTGTCCTCCATTTCCAATGACCAGGACCTTGCGCAGGAGACGATCGATGTCGAGGCCGAGGGCGAGTCGGGTACCATCGCCTTCAACTACCACTACATCTTCGGCTGCCTCAACGCCCTGTCCAAGGAGAAGGAGATCACGCTGGAGCTCAAGAGCTACTCGCAGGCGGGTATCTTCAAGTCCTACGACAAGATCAACTACCTGTACCTGGTCATGCCGGTGCGCATCTAGCGTATATCGATGACTATGTTCGCCCGCGAGCTTTCCGTCGCGCACTACCGTAGCTTCGACCGTTACCGTCTGGCCCTGAGCGACGGTGTGACGGTGCTCGCGGGCCCCAACGCGGCGGGAAAGACCAATCTCATAGAGGCGCTGCAGCTGCTGACGAGTGGCTCCTCGTTTAGGCATCCGACCGCCGTCGAGCTCGTGCATGACGGAGCGGGCCCATGCAAGGTTGAGCTGAGGCTCGAGGGCGATGGGCGCGTGCTGGACATGGGGCTGAGCGTGGAGGACGGCAAGCGTTCGTTTAGCCGCAACGGCAAGCGCTGCGCGGCGGCCGGTGTGCGCGGGGTGCTGCCGAGCGTTCTGTTTTGCCCGGACCACCTGGATATGGTCAAGCGCGGTGCCAGCGTGCGCCGGGCGGCGCTCGACGACTTTGGCGTGCAGCTGAGCGCGCGCTATGCCGATTTGTCGAGCACCTACGGCCGTTGCGTGACGCAGCGCAACGCCCTTCTCAAGGAGACCTGGTGCTGCCGCGAGATGCTCGGCGCCTGGAACGAGTCCATCGCCCGCGCCGGTTCGTCCCTGCTCGTACACCGCCTGGCCCTGCTCGAGCGCTTGGCCGGGCCTGTGCGCGATGCCTACGGGCGGGTGGCGGCTGGCGAGCTCGCCGGCGTGTCCTACGTGTCTACGCTCGGCGACTTGCCCTATACCCAGGACCGCGACGAGCTGAGGGGCTGGGCATACGAGCGCATGCTGGCGGCGCTTGATGAACGCGCCGACGAAGAGATGCGCCGCGGCATGACGCTCGTGGGTCCGCATCGCGACGAGATTGAGTTTTCCGTTGCAGGTCGATCGGCCCGCTCGTTTGCCAGCCAGGGGCAGCAGCGCACACTGGTGCTGGCCTGGAAGGTGGCGGAGGTGGCTGTGGCGCGCGATATCCTGGGTACTGCCCCACTGCTGCTTTTGGACGACGTGATGAGCGAACTCGACGGCGAACGCCGCGGTGCTTTCCTGCGGCTGATCGGCGATGATATCCAGACGGTCATAACCACGACCAACCTGGGGTACTTTACCGATGACCTGCTTGATCGAGCCAAGGTGGTGAGCATGGGTGAGACGTGCTAATTACGAGCGCGAGAGCGAAACGGTCGCCTTCAGTGGGTTTTTGAACGCAGAGCGCCAGCGCATCCTGGCGGCTGCAACGCCCGAGCGCCGTGCGCAGATGGAGGCTGCCGAGGAGTCGCGCGTGGTCTATCGCGCGTGGAACGCGGTGTGCTCGGGCACGCGCGAGGGACGGCATGTGACGGGCCTGCGCTACCTGCCCGAGTCCAATGAGCTGCTGGTATATCTCGACTCGCCCTCGTGGACGCAGGAAATGACGCTGTTGCGCGAGATCATTCGCGCGCGCATGGAGCGCGCCGGTGCGCATGTGGACGGCCTGGTGTTCAAAACCACCGCGCCCGGTCACACGCCGCCCGCCGCCAAGGAGCGCCTGCGCCCGGCGACGACCGAGCGCCCGTCGGCCCCGCACGCCGACCTAAGTGAGGCCGAGCGCACCGAGATCGAGCGCCAAGTGGCGCCCATCGAAGACCAAAAACTGCGCGAGGCCCTCGAGAATGCCATGAGAGCCAGCGCCGAGTGGGCCAAGGGCGTGCAAAGCAAAAAAGAGCCTTAAATCGCATCTGGTGGCCTTGTAGAGCCAAATACCCTCGTTCCCGAGGGTATTTTTTTACGATAAACTAGTAAGGCTGTACACATTTTCTTGACTGAAGGAGGACGTGTGGCAAACGAAAACGATTACGATGGCGGCGAGATTAAGATTCTCGAAGGTCTCGAGGCCGTTCGTAAGCGCCCGGGCATGTATATCGGCTCGACGAGCGCCAGCGGTCTGCATCACCTGGTGTGGGAGATCGTTGACAACTCCGTCGACGAGGCCATGGCCGGTTTCTGCACCGAGATCCAGGTGACGGTCCACGCCGACAACTCCATCACGGTCGTCGACAACGGTCGCGGTATCCCCGTCGACGAGCACCCTGTTAAAAAGATCCCGACGCTCGAGGTCGTCATGACGATCTTGCACGCCGGCGGTAAGTTCGATAACTCGGCCTATAAGGTTTCGGGCGGCCTGCACGGCGTTGGCATCTCCGTCGTCAACGCACTGTCCAAGCGCGTGGTCGTTCAGGTTCGTCGCGACGGCAACACCTACGAGATGGAGTTCTCGCGCGGCAAGACCGTCAAGAAGATGGAGGTCGTGGGCACCTCGGATTCGACGGGCACCACCGTAACTTTCTGGCCCGACGACGAGATCTTCGAGACCTGCATCTACGATTTCGATACGCTGCACAACCGTCTGCAGGAGACGGCGTTCCTCAATAAGAACCTCAAAATCGTGCTGACCGACGAGCGCGAGGCGACTCCCCATGTGGAGGAGTTTTGCTACGAGGGCGGCATCATTGACTTCGTCAAGTTCCTCAACGAGGGCAAGGACGTCCCCGAAGCCTTTAAGGAGCCCATCTACATCGAGGGCAAATCGGACCCGGACGCGCCTGTGACCAAGATGGGCGAGGTCGAGGTTTCCCTGCAGTGGAATAGCGGTTACGGCGAGAACGTCATGTCGTTTGCCAACGACATCTACACTCCCGAGGGCGGCATGCACCTTGAGGGCTTCCGCACCGCGCTCACCCGCGTAATCAACGACTACGCACGCAAGCAGAATCTGCTCAAGGAAAAGGACGCCAACCTGACCGGCGACGATGTGCGCGAGGGCCTTTCGGCTGTCATCTCGGTCAAGCTGCCCGACCCGCAGTTTGAGGGTCAGACCAAGGCCAAGCTCGGCAGCTCCTATATGCGCGCGCTCACGCTCAAGATCGTGACCGACGGCCTTGCCGATTACCTCGAGGAGCATCCCAAGCCCGCTCGCGAGATCGTCAAGAAGGCGCAACAGGCCTGCAAGGCGCGCAATGCCGCCCGCAAAGCGCGCGAAGCGACCCGTCGCAAGAGCCTGCTCGAGACGGCGTCCCTGCCCGGTAAGCTCGCCGACTGCTCGGTGCGCGATGCCGAGCTGACCGAGCTCTTCATCGTAGAGGGCGACTCGGCAGGCGGTTCGGCCAAGGACGGCCGTCGCCGAGACATCCAGGCGATTCTGCCCCTGCGCGGCAAGATTTTGAACGTCGAACGCGTTGGTGACCATCGCGCGTTCTCGAGTGACACCATTCAGTCGCTGATTACCGCGATCGGCTGCGGCGTCACGACGAGTGCCGGCGACGGCGGCGACTTCGATATCACCAAGGCGCGCTACCACAAGATCATCATCATGACCGATGCAGACGTCGACGGTGCGCATATCCGCATCCTGCTGCTGACGTTCTTCTACAAGTACATGCGTCCGCTGATCGATGCCGGCTACGTCTATGTTGCCTGCCCGCCCATCTTTGGCATTAAGGTGCGCAACAAGATCCACTACGTGTATCCCAACGGCCGCCAGCCCGAAGACGAGATCCTGCGCGACACCATCCAGAGTCTGGGCCTGAACCCCGACGATAACGACGAGGACGGCAAGGCCAAGGACGGCAAGATTACCAAAAAGCGCAAGGGCTATACCGTCCAGCGCTACAAGGGCCTGGGCGAGATGGACCCCAAGCAGCTTGCCTCGACGACGATGGACCCCAAGACCCGCATTCTGCAGCGCGTGTCGATCGAGGACGCCGTGGTGGCGGACCGCGCCGTGCGCGAGCTGATGGGTTCCGAGGTCGGCTATCGCCGCGAGTACATCGAGAAGCATGCACATGATGCACGATTCCTTGACGCTTAAGAGGAGGTAACGTGGCAGACGATATCAACAACAATGAGGGTATGGATGAGGCCGGCGATGCCGGTATGCCCGATGATCTGAAGCGCCTGCTTGCCCGTGCTGAGCAGGGCGAGGACGGCAATCCGGATTCCTATAACCCCGACGCCGAGGATGAAGAGGAAGAGGACGACGACGCCGAGCTCGAGGAGAGCTTTGGCGAAGTCGACCGTGGTGCCTCGGCCGGCGAGGATATCAACGGCGGTCAGCTCCAGATTTCGGAGTTCGGTCGCGAGATGAAGCAGTCGTTCATCGAGTATTCGATGTCGGTCATCACGGCGCGCGCCCTGCCGGACGTGCGCGACGGCTTAAAGCCGGTGCACCGCCGCATCCTGTACGCGATGAACGAGAGCGGCATCTACCCCAACCGCCCGCACAAGAAGTCAGCCTGGACGGTCGGCGAAGTTATCGGTAAGTACCACCCGCATGGCGACTTCGCGGTCTATGAGGCCATGGTCCGCCTGGCGCAGTGGTTCTCCATGCGCACGCCGCTCATCGACGGTCACGGCAACTTCGGCAACATCGACGGCGACGGCGCGGCGGCCATGCGTTACACCGAGAGTCGCCTGGCCAAGCCCGCCATGGAACTGCTGCGTGACTTGCAGAAGGATACCGTCGACTGGCAGCCCAACTACGACGAATCGCTCGCCGAGCCCGTGGCACTGCCTGCGCGCTTCCCCAACCTGCTGGTCAACGGCAGCCAGGGCATCGCCGTCGGCATGGCCACCAACATCGCCCCGCATAACCTCACCGAGGCGATCGAGGCCACATGCTACCTGATCGACAACCCCGACGCCACCGTCGACGAGCTCATGCAGATCATGCCCGGTCCGGACTTCCCCACCGGCGCCATCATCATGGGCAGCGCCGGCATTAAGCAGAGCTACGAGACCGGCCGCGGCTCCATTACCGTGCGTGCCAAGGCACATGTGGAGTCCACCAAGACCGGCCGCAGCCGCCTGGTCTTTACCGAGATTCCCTACATGGTCAACAAGGGCACCCTGCAGGAGAAGATCGCCCAGCTCGTCAACGACAAGCGCATCGAGGGCATCTCTGATATGCGCGATGAGTCCAACCAGAAGGGTATCCGTCTGGTCATCGAACTCAAGAAGGGCGTCATCCCGCAGGTCGTGCTCAACAACCTGTACAAGTACACCTCGCTGCAGACGACCTTCGGCGCCAACAACCTGGCGCTCGTCAACGGCGTTCCCAAATGCCTGAGCCTGCGCGAGATGCTGCAGCACTACATCGACCACCAGGTCGACGTCGTCACCCGACGCACCCGCTTCGACCTTAAGAAGGCCCAGGCCCGCGCGCATATCCTCGAGGGCTACCTGATGGCCCTTGACCATATCGACGAGGTCATCAGCATCATCCGTTCCTCGCAGACCGACTCCGAGGCCAGCAGCCGCCTGATCGAGCGCTTTGGCTTTACGCCCGAGCAGACCACGGCCATCCTCGAGATGAAGCTGCGCCGCCTGACCGGCCTGGAGCGCGACAAGATTCAGGAAGAGCTGGACGGCCTGCGCCGCGCCATCGCCTACTACGAGGACCTGCTGGCGCACGAGGAGAAGATCCTGGGCGTCATTAAGGAAGAGATGCGCGAGATCTCCAAGAAGTTTGGCGATAAGCGCCGCACCGAGATCAGCCAGGTCGAGAAGGACCTGGACGTCGAGGACCTCATTGCCGACGAGGACATGGTCGTGACCATCACCCACACCGGCTATGTCAAGCGCATCCCGGTGGCCGCCTACCGCGCCCAGAAACGCGGCGGCAAGGGCGTGTCGGGCGTCAACCTCAAAGAGGACGATGTCATCGACGAGATGTTCATCGCGTCCACGCACGAGTACGTGCTGTTCTTCTCGAGCAAGGGCAAGGTTTATCGACTGAAGGTGCACGAGCTGCCGGTGGGTACGCGCCAGGCGCGCGGTACCGCGATCGTCAACCTGCTGCCCTTCGAGGAGGGCGAGAAGATCGCGAGCGTCATCAGCTGCCGCGAGTTCCCCGCCGACGAGTATCTGATGTTTGCCACCAAGAGCGGCATGGTCAAGAAGACCGTGATGAGCGCGTATGACCGCAGCCGTCGCGACGGCCTGATCGCTATCAACCTGCGTGACGACGACGCGCTGCTGAACGTCCGCCGCGTGCGCGAGGGCGACAAGATTATCCTGGCCACCACCGCGGGCAAGGCAATCATGTTCTCCGAGGAGCAGGTGCGCGCCACCGGCCGCGATACCAGCGGCGTTCGCGGTATCGGTATGAAGGACGGCGTGAGCGTTCTGGGCATGGAAGTCACTAACGGCAACGGCGATCTGTTCGTCATCACCGAGCGCGGCTACGGCAAGCGCACGCCGGTCGCGGACTACCCGGAGCAGAATCGCGGCGGCCAGGGCGTCTACACCATCCAAATGACCGAGCGTAAGGGCAACCTCGCGGCCATGAAGACGGTGGGCCCGCAGCACGAGCTGTTCATCGTGACGGAGGGCGCGACGGTCATTCGCGTCAAGACCGATGAGATCAGCCAGACTGGCCGCGCTACCCAGGGCGTCAAGATGATGACCGTCGACGACAACGACCGCATCTGCGCCGTGGCCCGCATGACGGCCGCCAAAGAGAGGCCCGAAGGCGAAGCCACAGAAAACGGCTCTGCTTCCGAAGAAACCCCTGTCGATCTAGGCGACGGCAACGACATGCCAGAAGATCTCCTAGACGAGTAAGAGGCCCTAGCTGGTAGAAAATATCAGACACCATATATCGGCGGTCGGCGCACTGCGCGCCGACCGCTTTTTTGAAAACCTTGGGACCCCATGGTCGCTGGGCTGGCGAGATGGTTTTGGTTTGTCGCGAGTTCCGCACGCAAAGAAGGCCACTTAATGTGGCCTTCGTCTTGCGCAGG
>CAJKFS010000034.1 GCA_905199225.1 uncultured Collinsella sp.
GACCTGTACACCATCTGGGAGCACAAGGGTGACTTCCACGGTCTGAAGGTCGCCGTCGTCGGCGATATCGCGCACTCCCGCGTGTGCGGCTCGCTGATCCCCGCACTTAAGATCATGGGCTGCGAGACCTACGCCGTCGCCCCCGGCACGCTGCTGCCGCCGGCGCCCGAGGTCCTGGGCTGCGACCACGTGACGAGCGACCTCGATTCCGTCCTGCCCGAGCTGGACGTCGTCTACATGTTGCGCGTGCAGCAGGAGCGCCTCGAGGGCGCACCGTTCCCCACGATTCGTGAGTACCACAAGCTCTTCGGTCTGACCAAGGACCGCGAGAAGCTCATGAAGCCCGATGCGATTATCTGCCACCCGGGCCCCATCAACCGCGGCGTTGAGTTCGACTCCTATATGGCCGACCACCCGCAACGCTCCGTCATCCTGGAGCAGGTCTACGCCGGTATCTGCGTGCGTATGGCTATCCTGTATCTGCTGCTTGGAGGTGCCGATAATGGCCTTGCTTCTTAAGAATGCCCACGTCGTCGATCCGTCCGTCGAGCTTGACGGTGTCGTCGACGTCCTGATCGACGGTGACAAGATCGCCGAGGTCGGCGAGAACCTCGCCGCCGAGGGAGCCGAGGTCCGCGACCTTTCCGGCAAGTATCTCGTCCCCGGCCTGGTGGATATGCACGTGCATCTGCGCGAGCCTGGCTATGAGGTCAAAGAGGACATCGAGAGCGGCACCCGCGCTGCTGCCAAGGGCGGCTTCACCGGCGTGTGCGCCATGCCCAACACCGATCCCGTCACCGATAACGGCACCGTCGTGGAGTTCGTCAAGTCCCGCGCTGCCGAGGTCGGCCACTGCCGCGTCTATCCGTCGGGCGCCATGACCCGCGGTCTTAAGGGCGAGGCCATGTCCGAGATGGGCGATATGGTCGCCCACGGCGCCGTCGCCTTCACCGACGATGGTCGCGGCGTGCAGGGCGCGGGCATGCTCCGTCGCTGCATGGACTACGGCAAGATGTTCGGCAAGGTCTTTATGAGCCACTGCCAGGACGAGGATCTGGTCGGCCACGGCCAGATCAACGAGGGCAAGGTCTCGACCCGTCTGGCCCTCGAGGGTTGGCCGGCCGCCGGCGAGGAGCTTCAGATTGCCCGCGACATCGAGATTGCCAAGCTGACCGGTGCCAAGCTGCACATCCAGCACATCTCCACCGCTCATGGCCTGGAGCTCGTGCGTGCCGGTAAGGCTGCCGGTGTCCAGGTGACCTGCGAGGCCACCCCGCACCACATGTTCCTGACCGAGAACGACCTGGACGAGACCTACAACACCTCGCTCAAGGTCAATCCGCCGCTGCGCACCGACGAGGATGCCGAGGCCATCCGTCAGGGTGTCATCGACGGTACCGTCGACGCTATCGTTACCGACCACGCTCCCCACACCCCGTGGGAGAAGGCCCGCGAGTTCGAGCTCGCGCCCTTTGGAATGATTGGCCTCGAGACTTCGCTGTCGCTCGTGCTCACTGAGCTGGTCAACACGGGCAAGATGAGCGTGAGCCGCATGGTCGAGCTCATGGCCATCAAGCCGCGTGAGATTCTGGGCCTCGATCAGGTTCAGGTCAAGGCGGGCTCTGTCGCCGACCTGACCGTGTTCGACCCCTCCGCAACTTGGACGGTTGGCGAGGACGGTTACGAGTCGCGCGCCGAGAACTCCGGTTTTGCCGGCCGCACGCTCACCGGTCGTGCCACCGATGTATTTGTCGGTGGCAAGCAGACGCTCGCCGACGGCTGCATCTGCTAGCATAGCCTTATCGCTTTTGTGCGCGGCGCCCTTGCGGTGCCGCGCTTTCTGTTCGTTTAGACCATGCAACCGCATGGGGGATTGGAGCGTCTATGCCCACACCTTCCACTGCACGCATGCACGACTTCGAGGTCGTCTCGAACCGGGAGATCGCCGACGGCATCTTCTCGCTCGTCATCTCGGCCCCCAAGCTTGCAAGTGCGCTCAAGCCCGGTCAGTTTGTGAACATCGCCGTCCCCGGCGATGCGTCTTCTCTGCTTCGTGTGCCCTTGAGTTTCTACCGCGCCGACGCCGAGGCCGGCACCGTCGAGCTGTGGTACGCCGTCGTGGGCGACGATACCCGTCGTTTGTCCCAGATGGGCCCTGGCTCCACCTCTAACCTGTTGGGCCCCGGTGGCCGTGGCTGGATGGTACCCGAGGGCACCAGGAAGGCACTGCTCGTCGCCGGTGGCATCGGCGTTCCGCCTGTGCTGTGTCTTGCCGGCATGCTTGCCGAGCAGGGTGTTGATGTGGACGTGTGCCTGGGCTTCGGCACCGCTTCCAAAGTCGTGGGTGTCGATGAGTTCCGTGCGCTGGGCGCCACGGTTAACGTGTGCACCGACGACGGTTCGCTCGGCACGCACGGTTTTTGCACCGATCCGGCAGCCGAGCTGCTTGGAGAGGGCGGCTACGACTACGTCGCCAGCTGCGGCCCCGCCGTCATGATGAAGAAGGTCGCCGCCGCTGCCGCCGAGGCCGGTGTGTACTGCGAGGTGTCGCTCGAGCGCATGATGAGCTGTGGCTTTGGCGCCTGCAACACCTGCAATGTCGAGACGGTCGACGGTATGAAGGGTGCTTGTATGTGCGGCCCCGTGTTCGATGCTTCCAAGGTGGTGGTCTTCTAGTGGGTACCGTGAACATGGCCGTCGATTTCGGCGGCGTCAAGATGCAGAACCCCATTAACACCGCAGCCGGTACCTTTGGCTACGGTTGGCAGTTCCAGAACTTCTTTGATGTTTCCCAGCTGGGCGCCATTACCACCAAGGGCTGTGCCGCCGAGCCTTGGCCGGGCAACCCTGCGCCCCGCATGGCCGAGATTCCTGGCGGTATGATCAACTCCGTGGGCCTGCAGAACCCCGGTGTCGCCGCCTTTGCCCGTGAGTCCGGCCCGTGGCTCGAGCAGCTGTCCAAGGACGGTTGCCAGGTCATTTGCCAGGTTGCCGGGCACTCCGTTGATGAGTTTGTGCGCGCGCTCGAGATGTATGTCGAGCTATGCCCCTGGGCTGCCGGCTACGAGATCAACGTGAGCTGCCCCAACATCGCCGCCGGCGGTGCCGCCATGGGCTCTACGCCCGAGGGCGCCTCTTCCGTCATGGCCGCCTGCCGTAAGGTGACCGATAAGCCGCTGTTCGTCAAGATGGCGCCGGTCAACGTCGCCGAGATCGCCAAGGCCCTCGAGGCCGCCGGCGCCGACGGCCTTTCGGTCATCAACTCCATCCAGGGCATGGCCATCGACGTCCATACCCGCAAGTCCCGCGTGGCCAAGCCCAAGGGCGGCCTTTCGGGCCCGCTGTGCCACCACATCGCCGTGCGCATGGTCTGGGAGGTTGCCCAGGCCGTCGATATCCCCATCAACGGTGTCGGCGGTGTCATGACCGGAGAGGATGCGGCTGAGTTTATCCTGGCCGGCGCCACCTGCGTGTCGGTCGGCATGGCCAACTTCGTCGATCCGTGTGCTTCGCTTAAGATCGCGCATGAGCTCGAGGCCTGGGCCGAGTCCCAGGGCGTAAAGGACATCAACGAGCTGGTGGGTGCTTTCGAATGCTAGAGAATGATGCCCGCGACCGTGTTATCGTCGCCCTCGACTGCGACCGTGAGCGCGCGCTCGAGCTCGCCCACGAGCTTTCGGGCCATGCCGCCTGGCTCAAGGTCGGCATGACGCTCTATTACGCTGAGGGCCCCCAGATCGTCAAGACCTTTAAGGACCTTGGCTTTAAGGTCTTCCTCGACCTTAAGTTCCATGACATTCCGCATCAGGTGCGCGGCGCTGCCCGCTCGGCCTCGCTTGCCGGTGCCGACCTGCTTTCGGTCCACGGCCTGGGCTCGGGTGCTATGCTCGCTGCCTGCCGCGAGGGTGCCGAGGAGGCGCGTGAGGACCGCGCCAAACTCGTCGCCATCACCGTGCTCACGAGCATGAATCAGGATGCCTTGAGCGAGATCGGCGTCGAGTCGCCCGTGGCCGAGGAGGCCGCCCGCTTGGCAAAGCTTGCTCAGGCCAATGGCATCGATGGCATCGTGTGCTCACCGATGGAGGCTCACGACATGCGTGAGCTGCTGGGTCCTGATGCCCTGATCGTGACTCCGGGTGTGCGTCCGGTGGGTGCCGCCCTTGGTGACCAGTCCCGCGTGGCGACGCCTTCCCAGGCTATCGAGCGTGGCGCAAGCCACATTGTGGTGGGCCGTCCCATCACCGGTGCCGACGATCCGGTTGCCGCCTTTGACGCCATCGTCGCCGAGGTGGTCGAAAACGTCGCGTAAAAGATTCCCCTAAGTCACCACTTTTGGGTCTCATTAGCACAAAATAGCCCCTGTGCCTGCGTAAACTTTCCCATCCTTTGTGTGGAATCGCAGGTCAGGGGCTTAACTTTGGGCGCAGTATATTGCACTTTTTGCGGGTATCGTCTAACCTATGGAGCCGCGATTAGGCATTTTGTACGTTCTACGTGCTAAAATGCCAATTATTGAATCAGATATAACCCAACTATTTGGAGGTACGAATGGCACTCCCTCAGCTTACCGACGAGCAGCGCAAGCAGGCTCTTGAGAAGGCTGCTGCCGCACGTCATGCCCGCGCTGAGCTTCGCGAGCAGATCAAGAAGGGCGAGAAGTCCCTCGAGTCCGTGCTCAACTCCGATGACCCCATCGCTTCCCGCATGAAGGTTTCCACCCTCATCGAGTCTCTCCCCGGTTATGGCAAGGCCAAGGCCGCCAAGATCATGGAGGAGCTCGGTATCTCCGCTACTCGTCGCGTCCAGGGCCTCGGCGTCCGTCAGCGTGAGCAGCTCCTCGAGCAGCTGACCAAATAAGTGAGCGCTCAGGATTCCAAGCTCTTTGTGATTTCTGGACCGTCAGGCGCAGGCAAGGGTACGCTCGTCACTCGTGTGCGCGAGCGCCGCTCGAACCTGGGTCTGACGGTTTCGGCTACCACGCGAGCACCACGCAAAGGTGAGGTCGACGGCGTCAACTACTTTTTTCTGACGCGTGAGGAGTTCGACCGCCGCGTGGCAAACGGTGAGTTTGTTGAGTGGGCCGAGGTCCACGGTAACTGCTACGGCACGTTGGTGAGCGAGGTCACATCCAAGCTCGCCTCGGGCTCGTCTCTGATTTTGGAGATCGATGTCCAGGGCGCCCTGCAGGTGAAGGAGCGTTTCCCCGAGGCCGTGCTGATCTTTATCAAGCCGCCTTCGCTTGAGGTGCTCCGCGAGCGTCTAGTCGGTCGCGGTACCGAGACGCCCGAGACGATTGAGCTGCGTATGGCAAACGCCGCCGATGAGCTTGCCCTTGCCGACCGCTACGACGACGTCGTGGTTAATGACGATCTCGACCGCGCGACCGATGAGCTCGTTCGCGTTCTCGATATGCATGAAAGGATCTGAGGTCCGTGTCCGTTGTAAAGCCTTGCATTGACGATCTTCTGGAGAAGACCGATCACAACCGCTTCCTGCTCGCTTCGCTTGCCTCCAAGCGCGCCTGCGACATCAATAGCATGCTGCGTGGCCAGCACAATCGCGTGCTTGCCGTCCAGGATGTCGATGACATCACCATCGGGCTTTCCGGTGCCGATACCATCTCGATGGCTATGGACGAGATTGTCGACGGCGACATCTCTTACGACGAGGCCCGTTACGAGAAGGCGCTCGGCCACAAGGTTGCTGAAGCCTAAATGGCGGCTCGCGTCTGCCTGGTCCACTATCACGAGGTTGGACTGAAGGGTAAGAACCGCGCACATTTTGAGCATATCCTCATGGATAACATCAAGGCGGCCTTGGCCGCCTTTTCCGTGAATGCCGTGTCTCGAATTTCCGGTTATATCCTCGTGACCTTTAACGAGCATCAGGCCGATGAGGCGGCGCGTGTCATTCGCACCGTTCCCGGCGTTGCACGTGTGTCTTTGGCGTATCACACCAACCGCGACTCGCAGGAGTACTGCGCCGCCGCCGTGAAGGCACTGCGCGAGTTTGGTCCTTTCGATTCGTTTAAGGTGCACGCCAAGCGCTCCAATACTGACTATGAGCTCACCTCGATTGATATCAATCGTCAGGTGGGCGAGGTACTGTGCGAGGCCTTCCCCGATAAAAAGGTTCAAATGCACGACCCCGATGCGATGGTGCACGTACTGGTGGTCCAGGGTAGCGTTTATGTGTACGCGCGCTCCGAGCGCGGCGTGGGCGGTCTGCCGGTGGGTTCTGCCGGCAAGGTCGTGACGCTGCTGTCGTCGGGTATTGATTCTCCGGTGGCAACCTGGATGCTCGCGCGTCGCGGCGCGGTGTGCGTGCCGGTACATTTCTCCGGTCGTCCGCAGACGCCCGACACGAGCGAGTATTTGGTGCAGGACATCATCCGTGCGCTTGAGCCGGGTGTCCAGATCGGCCGCCTGTACGTGGTGCCGTTTGGCGACTGCCAGCGTGAGATTTCGGTCACCTGTCCCAGCAACCTGCGCGTGATCATGTATCGCCGCATTATGTATTCGGTTGCCGAGCGCATTGCACACATCGAGGGCGCCAAGGCCATCGTGACGGGCGAATCGCTTGGACAGGTTGCCTCCCAAACGCTTGAGAATATCATGGCCGTTAACGAGGCCGTGAAGATTCCCGTGTTCCGTCCTCTCATCGGTTCGGACAAGCAGGAGATCATCGCGCGCGCCGAGGAGATTGGTACGTTCGATATCTCGACTGAGGCCGCTCCCGACTGCTGCACGCTGTTTATGCCGCGTCGTCCCGAGACGCACGCTAAACTCGATGCCGTGCATGAGGCCTGGGAGTTGTTCGATCACGAGGAGATGATCGAGCGCCTACTCAAGCAGACTGAGTACATCGACTTCGAAAGCAACACGTATAAGGCCCCCAAGACCTTAAATCGCAAACATTCGGAGCTTGCTCCGCGTGAGATTTACCAAGATCACGAGTAAATTTGTGCATAGACCGACGATGCGCCTGCATCGTCGGTCTTTTGCTATCTGGGCTTTTTGCGGCTAAGTGTTCATTTGCTGACGTGTGCCTGAATAAATGGACAGATTTGTGCAAGGTTTTGGTCGGTATTTGGTTTGACCGCTAAAACCGGTTTTGGAGCGTGGCTGTTGCAGGGCTTTTTTCCTGACACGATGGTGTTGGGAGGTTTTGCTATGGCGCAGCGCGAACAACACGAACGGGTCAAAAAGATGGACCGCTGGGCGGACAAGCTGCTCGGTCACAAGGCAGTGGTGATGGCGATACTGGTCGTCATTGCGATGGCGAGCGGCTTGGCGATGGCGAACCTTGGCGGCGGTACTGGCGGCGTGTCGTTTGAGCGCACTGATGGTTCGGGCTCGTTAGTGGAGCCGGGATCCGGCGATGCCTCGAGCGGAAAGACATCCGAAGGCTCTTCGTCTAAGGCGTCTGCCGCGGCAGAGGTTTATGTCGATGTTGATGGTGCCGTTGTGTCGCCCGGTGTATATCGCGTCAAGGACGGCGCGCGGGTGGCTCAGGCGATAGATGCCGCCGGCGGGCTGGCGCCCGAGGCAGACGTTACGGGGCTCAATCGGGCATCCAAGGTCGTCGATGGGCAGAAGATTCACGTTCCAACGGTGGGGGAGCAGCAGGCGTCCATTGCGGAAGCCGGTGTTGATGGTGGGGCTTCCGCATCATTGGGCGTGAGTGGCGCAACGGGCCTAGTCAACATCAATACGGCAAGCGCGGCAGAGCTGCAGACGCTCTCGGGCATCGGTCCCTCCATGGCACAGTCGATTATCGATGAGCGTACAAAGAACGGTGCTTTTGCCTCGGTTGACGATCTGATGCGTGTGTCGGGAATCGGCGAGAAGAAGCTTGCCAAAATCAAAGATTGCATCTGCGTATGAGTGCGACCGAGCGCGAACATGTGATGCCTCCGCGGCCCCTGATGCCGTGGACGATGGCCCTGTGTGCCGGCATGTGCATGAGCTGCGCCTTGGTGCTCAACGTGGCCGCTGATGCGCTGCTGAGGGAGCAGGCGCCGGCGGTCGGGCTGCTATGGGCCATTCCCGTTGCGGCGGCGGTATTCGTTGTGCTGGCTCAATCTTGTGCGCGGCTTGCCCCTTGGAAGCGGTGGCTGTATGCCGCGTCCGTCGGTCTCGTGGCGGGAGCGGTCGTCTCGGCGTGGTGGGCTGCGGGCGCGCTCAACGCCTCGAAGGCGCTCGACGGTCGAGCGGCAAGCAGCCTCGAGTTTGTCGTGCAGGGTGATCCATCCATAAACGACGACGTGTATTCCTATACCTGCGAGGTACGCGCGGACGGTAAGAACTTGGCAACGGTTCGCCTATCGTGCGACCGCGAGCTCAAGGTCGGGGCGCACGTGCGTGTTATCGGTCGCGTTTCACGTTTTGAGAACGATGCGTATGGACGATTGCGCGTGCTCCGAGGCGAGGTGCGCAAGGTTAAAGCCGTTCGGATTGTGTCGGTCGATGAGGGCTCTCCGGGGCCGCTGCTTCGGCTGCGAAATGGGCTGCTTGCGTCCATCGCGCCTGCGACCGACCCGGCACGTGCGCTCATAGCTGGTGTCGTCTGTGGTCGTTCGGCCGAGCTGCGCGCCCAGCCGGCGGGCGACTGGTTTTCGGTGACGGGAACGGCGCATCTTATCGCCGTCTCGGGCAGCCATCTGGCTATCGTGGGGTTTGTGATCGAGGGCGTATTGCAAAAGACTCGGTGCTCACGTGGTTTTCAGCGGGTGATATTGGCGATAACGCTTGTGGGCTACGCTGCCTTTACGGGCGCGTCTCCCTCGGCCGTGCGCGCGTGCTGCATGGTGTTCGCGACGCTTGTCGTAAACGGAGCGGGTCGTCGTCGGCACGGCGCATCGGCACTCTTCGTAACCATGTCCATCTTTGTGCTACTGAGGCCGACGGTGCTGTTCGAGATGGGCTTTCAGCTTTCATGTGCCAGCGTCTTTGCCATCCTGTGCTTTTGCCCGTATGCTACCTACGCTTTGGGTGAGCTGAGCGTGCCGTCGGGCATTGCCAGCATGCTCTCCGTCACACTGTGCTCGCAGTTGGCGACGCTCCCCATCACCATTCCTGCCTTTGGTACGTTCTCGCTCATTGCTCCGTTGGCAAATGCGGTCATCGGTCCGGTGGTGAGCGTACTGCTTGCTGTGTCGATCGTGCTGGTTCCCTTTTCGCTCGTGGCGCCGTTGCGGACTTGGGCGCTCGTTGTGCCCATGATTGCCGCCCGTTGCGCGCTGTTCTTCGAGCGGCTGTTTGCCGCCGTGCCGGGTGCATCCGTGAGCGTGCCGCCCGATAGCATGTGGATTTACCTAGTGCCGTGTTTGCTGGCGGTTCTGCTGGTCTGGTGGCCGCGTCCCCGTGCACGTCCTATGGCGGTGGGGCTTGCATGCCTGGTGCTCTTGGCTGCGATTCCGTACGTCTACTGGGATCGATTCGCTCCGCCTTCGGTGACGGTACTCGATGTGGGCCAGGCCGATGCGATTCTTATCCGCGAGGGCGGCGCAGTAGCACTCGTCGACTGCGGGCTCGACGAGCGCATGGTGGCGGCGTTGGTTCGCAATAACGTGCACCATATCGATGCCGTCTTTGTGACGCATTGGGATGAGGACCACTGGGGTGGTCTGCCTGCCGTGCTCGAACAGTTTTCGGTTGGAACGATTGCCGTGGCGGCGGATGCGCTGGAGGATGCTCCTGCCGAGGTATTGAACCGACCTGGCGTTGAGTATCGGCAGGTGCGCCGTGGGGATACGGTCGATATCGGCTCATTTTGTGCCCGCGTGATGTGGCCATTCGAGTCCGTGGATGGCGAGGGAAATGAGGACTCGCTTGTCCTGCTGCTCTCCTATGTTCAGGAAGGCAGGGGCCTGCGTATGCTCCTCACCGGTGATGCCGAGCTCGACCAAGAACGGGAATTCGTGCAGGAGGTGGGGGAAATCGATGTACTTAAACTTGGGCATCACGGCTCTAAGGTTTCAGTCGATGGTGAGTTGCTGGACGTCTTGAAGCCTGAGCTTTCCCTTGCGAGTGCGGGCGAGGGGAATCGATACGGCCATCCGTCCGATGCCTGCATCGATGCCGTTAAGGAAGCGGGCGGTGTGTTCGCGTGCACTATCGAACACGGCGACATTACCGTCACGCCAACTGCGAATGGCTTTGCGATGCGATGCCAGCGACCGTGACGACGTCGTTGGCGTGTGGTGGGCCCCTGGGCTAGAATGGCACGGAACGAATACGAAGGCCTGCGGGAGGGGAGCGCAATGTCCGAAACCAGTCTGTTGCCGGCATATCTGATCGTCGGTACCGACGGCGTCAAGCGCGATCACGCCGTCTCGCGTATGAAAGCGCGTCTGGAAAAGTCGGGTATGGTCGAGTTCAACCTCGACGAGCGCGATATGACCAAAGACCCCGATATCGAGTCGATTATCGGATCGCTCAACACCTTTCCCATGGGCAGCGAGTTTCGCCTGGTAATCCTTGACGGCTGCTCAAAACTCGCCAAAGCGATCTCCGAGCCGCTTGTCGACTATCTGGCGAGTCCCAGCCCCACGACGGTTTGTCTCATCATCGCCGACTCGCTTGCCAAGAACACGCGCCTGTATAAGGCGATCGCCAAGATCGACAAGAAGGCGGTGATCGATTGCTCCGGTACCAAGCGCTGGGAGCTACCGCGCCGCGTGCAGCAGATGGCGACGCAGCACGGCAAGTCGATCTCGACGGCGGCCGCCGAAGAGCTCGTTTCGCGCTCGGGCGAGAACACCCGCATGCTCGATAACGACTTGGCTAAGCTTGCCCAGATGGTCGAGGCGCCCCAGATTGAGCTTGCCGACGTTGAGCGCTGGATTGTACGTACGGCAGAGGTCCAACCCTGGGACTTTCTCAATGCGGTCTCGGCCCGTGACATGCGCCGCTCGCTCGAGCTCTTCAATCTACTGCCCGCCAAGAGCTACGTGTGGACTTACACATTGCTGTGCGGCCGCATCCGCGAGCTTATCGTCGCCAAGGCGCTCGATGCGCGCGGACAGGGTCGTGAGCTGGCCGCAACGCTCAAGCTCCAGTCCTGGCAGGTCAAGAATCACCTGACCTGGGCACGTCGCTTTTCGATGGCAGAGCTCGTCGCAGCGCTCGAGGGTGCGGTCGATGTGGAGCTCGCGCTCAAGGGTTCGGCCGATTCTCAGACCGCGCTTTTGCTCTGGATTACGAACATCTTGAGAAAATCGTGATGATACCTGCCTATTTGACAAATTCGTTCTATCCCTTTGAGGGGGAGCGTGCTATAGTAGGCGCTTGCATGACCTCACCGTGTCTCAGAGGTGTCATACATTTTTTGCAAGGAACTCGAAAGGAACTCCAGAAGTGGCAAACATCAAGTCTCAGAAGAAGCGTATCCGCACCAATGAGGCAGCTCGCATGCGTAACAAGGCTGTCAAGTCCGAGCTCAAGACGCTGACCAAGCACGTCCAGTCCGCCGTCGCCGAGGGCGACGCCGAGAAGGCCCAGGCTGCCCTCAAGACCGTCACCAAGCGTCTCGACATGGCTGCCGCCAAGCATGTTATCCACAAGAACCAGGCTTCCAACCGCAAGTCCGGTCTTGCCAAGCTCGTGAACAGCATCAACGCCTAAGTTGTAAATTTCACACCACACAGATTACGCGCATAAATGGAGCCTGTTTTATGGAACAGGCTCCATTTTTTGTATCGCTCGGGTAAGATAGTCCGCATGAATACTTCAATTGACATTTCCCACATCCGCAACTTCTCGATCGTTGCGCACATCGACCATGGCAAGTCCACGATCAGTGACCGTATCCTCGAGCTCACCCATACCGTCGACGAGCGCGACATGGAGTCGCAGCTGCTCGACACCATGGATATCGAGCGCGAGCGCGGCATTACGATCAAGTCCAATGCCGTTCGCGTGTCCTATGACGCCGACGATGGCGAGACGTATCAGTTCAACCTGATCGATACGCCGGGCCACGTGGACTTTACCTATGAGGTCTCGCGCTCGCTGGCAGCCTGCGAGGGCGCGGTGCTCGTTGTCGACGCCACGCAGGGCGTCGAGGCGCAGACCGTCTCCAACGCGACGCTCGCCATGAACGCCAATCTGGACATTGTGCCGGCCATCAACAAGATCGACCTGCCCTCGGCACACCCCGACGAGGTTAAGACCGAGATCGAGGATGACCTGGCGATCCCTGCCGATGATGCCGTGTGTGTCTCGGGCAAGACCGGCGAGGGCATCCACGATCTGCTGGAGTCCATTGTCTTTTTGATCTCTCCGCCCAAGGGCGATGCGAACGCGCCGCTCAAGGCACTCATTCTGGATTCGTACTTCGACGAGTATCGTGGCGTCGTCGCCACGGTGCGCGTCTTTGACGGCTCCATCAAAAAAGGCGATACCTTGCGCATGATGCAGGCAAAGGGCGACTTTTTGGTCGATGGCGTGGGTGTCAAGCGTCCTGCCGAGACCCCGGTTGACGCGCTGACGGTTGGCGAGGTCGGCTACGTGGTCACGGGCCTGAAGGACCCCGAGGCCGTGCGCGTGGGCGATACCCTCACGTGGGCGTCGAATCCCTGCCCCGAGCCGCTTCCCGGCTACCGCGAGGCTAAACCCATGGTCTATACGGGTCTGTTCCCGATCGATAACAAGGACTACGAGAACCTGCGTGACGCGCTCGATAAGTTGCACGTCAACGACCCGTCGTTGGTGTGGGAGCCCGAGACCTCGGTGGCGCTCGGCTTTGGCTTCCGCGTGGGCTTCCTGGGCCTGCTGCACATGGAGGTCGTCAAGGAACGCCTGGAGCGCGAGTTCAACTTGGACCTCATTGCCACGAGCCCCTCGGTGGACTATCACGTCTACAAGACTGACGGCGAGATGATTGATGTCCGTAGCCCGCAGGATCTTCCCGAGGCCACGCGCATCGAGCGTATCGAGGAACCCTACCTCAAGGCTAAGATCATCTGCCCGCCCGAGTATACGGGTGCCGTCATGCAGCTCGCTATCGAGCACCGTGGCATTACAACCGACATGATCCATCTCACGAGCAAATCGGTCGAGATGCGCTTTGACATGCCGCTCGCCGAGCTCATCTTGGACTTCTTTGATCAGCTCAAGAGCCGTACCAAGGGCTACGCCTCCCTGGACTACGAGTTCAACGAGTACCGTCCCTCCGAGCTCGTTAAGCTCGATATTTTGCTTTCGGGCGACGAGGTGGACGCGCTGTCGTTTATCGTCCACAAGGACAAGGCCTACGGTCTTGCCCGCGGCCTATGCGACAAGCTCAAGGAGATTATTCCGCGTCAGCTGTTCGAGGTGCCCATCCAGGGTGCTATCGGCAACAAGATCATTGCCCGCTCCACCGTCAAGGCGCGCCGCAAGGACGTGCTTGCCAAGTGCTACGGCGGCGATATTTCTCGTAAGCGCAAACTGCTCGAGAAGCAGAAAGAGGGCAAGAAGCGCATGAAGGCCATCGGCTCGGTAGAGGTCCCGCAGGAGGCCTTTATGGCGATCCTCAAGGTGGACGAGTAGGTCTATGGCGCTTTCCGAATATAGTCTGCGGCTGCTGGGCGCCTATGCCGAGCAGCCGTTCCTTATGGCTCCCATGGCGGGCGTGACCGACCCTGCCTACCGCATCATGTGCCGCCGCCGCGGTGCCAACCTTGCCTACAGCGAGATGGTGAGCGTGGCGGGCCTTGCCTATGCCAGCAACAAAACGTGGCGCCTGGTGCTGCCGGCCGACGAGGAGCAGCAGATTTGCGTGCAGCTCTTTGGCTCCAAGCCCGATCAGTTTGCGAGTGCCGTCGCCGCCGTCGAGGAGCGCGTTGGCGATCGCCTGTCATTGATTGATATCAACATGGCTTGTCCGGCGCGCAAGGTCGTTACCAAGGGCGAGGGCTCGGCGCTTATGCGCACGCCCGATCTGGCCGAGAAGATCGTCGAGGCGGCGGTGGGCGCGGCACATGTGCCCGTGACTGTAAAGATCCGCAAGGGCTTTTATGCCGAGGACCGTAATGCCGCGACGTTTGCCCAGATGCTCGAAGGCGCCGGTGCCGCCGCAGTCGCCGTGCACGGTCGTTGTGCCACGCAGCTCTATACGGGCCAGGCCGATTGGTCTGTCGTCGATGAGGTTGCCGACGCTGTCGAGATTCCCGTGATTGGTTCGGGTGATGTGTTCTCGGCCGAGGACGCTGCTGAGCATCTGCAAGGCTCGGGTGCCAGCGCGGTGTTTATCGCGCGCGGCATCTACGGCAATCCGTGGGTGTTCGGTGATGCTCGCGCCCTTGCGCTCGATGGCACGCCGGTTCCTTCTCGCTCCTCGGTCGAGCGCCTGGAGGCTCTGCGTGAGCACCTGACGTTGACGCACGAGCTTCTGCCGCTTATGTCGCGCGCCCGTACGTACGCGAGCTGGTATCTAAAGGGCATGCCCCATGCCGCCGCCTGGCGCGCTCAGGTGGTGCGCTGCTCCACGTACGAGGAGTTTATGGCACTGGTCGATGATATCGAGCGCGATGTGGTGGCCTGCGAGGCTGCCCTTGCCGCCGGCGAATTGGTGCCCCCTCATCCGCTGGAGGCTTAAGGGTGGCCGTTACCGCGCTGTACGTGCACGTGCCGTTTTGCGCCCAAAAGTGCCGGTACTGCGACTTTGACTCGCGCAGTTTTTCTCCGTGCGACCTGAGTGCTGCGCTCGATGTCTATTTTGAGCAGTTGTTCGCGCGCCTCGATGCTTTTGGCAAGGCTGGGGCCCTTGACCATATCCGCACCGTCTATGTTGGCGGCGGTACGCCGTCGCTGGCGGGGGAGCGCCTGGTGGAGCTGGCGCGGCGTATTCGTGCGTGGTGCGCCCCCGTTGAGTTTACCTGCGAGGCCAATCCCGAGTCGCTGACCGCCGAGCTTGCCACTGCGCTTGCCAAGGTTGGTGTCACACGCGTCTCTCTGGGCGTGCAAACGCTCGATAACACCGAACTTACCGCCATCGGCCGTATTCACGATGCCGATCGGGCGTTTGCCGCCATCGCGACGGTCAAGAACTCAGGGCTTGACGTGTCGTGCGACCTTATGTGCGGACTTCCCGGGCAGACCGCAGCGAGTTGGAAGCGCACGCTCGATGGCGTGCTGGCGGCGGCTCCGCATCATGTGTCGGTCTACCCGCTCACGCTTGAGGAGGGGACTCCCCTTTATCGCATGGCGTGCCGCGACGAGTCGGTCGAGCCCGACGAGGATTTTCAAGCTTCGTGCATGGATGTGGCGCGTGAGCGTCTGGGTGCGGCCGGCTATCACCCGTATGAGGTGGCAAGCTATGCGCTCGACGGACATGAGTGCGCCCATAACATTGCCTACTGGACCGGCCAGGGCTATTTGGGCCTGGGTCGTTCCGCCGCGGGCATGCTCGACGCCGAGGATTTCGACCGTCTTGCAGGTTTGTTCCCCGGCGTGTCTTCTCGAGGCGATTCGTACCGCGTGCGTCTGGTGCAACGTGACGATGACGCGACGGCGTTTGAGGCCGAATATCTGTCGCAGCGTGAGGCTGCGGCTGAAGACCTGATGCTGTCTTGTCGCATGACGGGCGGTGTTGCGTCCGACCTGTTGGTTCGTGCAGCTTGCGTCATCCCGGCCGATGAGCTGGCAGCTGCCTGCGATCGCGCGCTCGAATTGGGTCTTGCCACTTGGGTGCCCGAGACGCTCGGGGTCCATGAGGGACCTTTCACTTCGGCAGATGTCGTCGCGGGCTATGTTCGAGCTCGTCTGGCGCCGACACACTTGGGCTGGCTCGATGGAAATGTTCTGTTCGAGCTGTTTTGGGATCTAGCTTAGGCCGCTCGGGTAGAATTACTGGAATATATACGCTGCTGTGAGCAGGAGGTTGCCGCGCATGGCGACGATGAACGAAAAAGATTACTACGAGATTCTGGGTGTCTCCAAGGACGCCACCTCGCGTGATATTCAAAAGGCCTTTCAGCAAAAGGCCCGCAAGCTCCATCCGGACGTCAACAAAGAGCCGGATGCCGAGGAAAAGTTTAAAGAGGTTTCCGAGGCCTACGCCGTGCTTTCGGATGAGCAAAAACGTGCGCGCTACGACGCCATGCGCTCGGGCAATCCCTTTGCCGGTGCTCCTACGGCTTCGCCCTATGGTGGCGGCTACGCCGGCAACACAGGCTATGGCAATCCCTTTGAGGGCGGTTTTCCCTTTGGCGGCGCTTGGGGCCAGCAGCGTCGTGGGCAGGCTGCTTACAATCCCGAGAACGGCGCCAATGTGGTCGTCGATATCAAACTCGACGCCAAGGAGGCCAAGGGCGGTGCCCGCAAGACCGTCCGCTATACGCGCTTCGATACCTGTGGTCACTGCGGTGGTTCGGGCTCTGTTTCGTCCGAGCATGCACATACCTGTCCGAGCTGCGGCGGTCGCGGTCACATCGATGTCGACCTGTCCTTTCTGTTTGGTGCCGGCACGTTCCAGTCGGTCTGCCCTGAGTGCGGTGGCTCCGGTAAGGTCGTCGCCGACCCCTGTCCCGATTGCGGCGGCAGCGGGCGGACCCGTGTGACCTCCGAGCAGACGATTGAGTTTCCCGCCGGCACGCACGATGGCGACGAGGTCCGTATTGGCGGCATGGGTCACGCCGGCACCAACGGCGCCTCTGGCGGTGATCTGGTCGGTCGCGCCCATGTTGAGGCCGAGCGCCTGGAAGGCAAGGCCCGTACCGGTTTTTACCTGATGGGCATCGTGGCGCCGTTTTTGGTGCTATCGGCCATCTCGGGCGTGTTCTCGGCCTTTGCCGTGATGTGCTTTATTCCGTTTGCCATGGGCCTGTTCATGGTGCTCTCGGACGGCGTGCTGCACCGCAGCCTGCTGTGGTGGAAGCGCGGCGCGATGCAGTTTGCCAACGGTTTTGCCAATGGCTTCATGTTCGCGCTCGTGTCGGTTTGGTTCG
This sequence comes from uncultured Collinsella sp., assembly GCA_905199225.1. GTDB lineage: Bacteria > Actinomycetota > Coriobacteriia > Coriobacteriales > Coriobacteriaceae > Collinsella. The sequence continues at coordinate 16,934 of CAJKFS010000034.1, forward strand.
CGAGCTGCTCGCAACGGGCCATGCTTTCGCCGTACCAAATGCAATAACATCAAACCCTCTGTTTGCGGTCGGCCCTGCTTGGGTATAGGACGCACTGTGACAATAATGAAAGTCGGAAGGATTCGGTTGTGTCGGAAAATAGGGATTACTACGAGGTGCTTGGCGTCGACAGGGATGCCGACGCGCGGACGATTAAGCGTGCGTTTCTAAAGAAGGCCCGTACCGTACATCCGGATGTTTCGGACGACCCCGAGGCCGAGGCCAAGTTCAAGGAGCTCAACGAGGCCTATTCCGTTCTTTCCGATGAGCAGAAGCGTGCTAACTACGACCGTTACGGCACTGCCGACGGCCCTGGTGGTTCGGGCTACGTCGATATCAACGATATCTTTGGTGGCATGGGCATGGACGACTTGTTCTCGTCGTTCTTTGGCGGCGGTGCCGGCGGTGGCGCCCGCAGCCGTCGTGAGCGTCGTCGCGGACGTGATATGGCCATCTCGCTTTCGGTGACGCTCGAGGAGGCGGCGCTCGGCTGCAAAAAGACGATCAGCTATGACCGCCTTGCTCCTTGCGAGGACTGCAACGGCACCGGTAGGGCAGAGGGCGCACAGGAAAAGCAGTGCGGCCGCTGCCACGGCACGGGCTATGTCACGACGGTTCAGCGATCGTTTTTGGGCCAGGTTCAGTCCTCTTCGCCTTGCCCCGACTGCCATGGCGAGGGCACGGTCATCGACCATCCCTGCGAGACCTGCGACGGTCAGGGCCGCACGCCTTCGCATGAAAAGATCGACATCGATATTCCTGCCGGCGTTTCGACCGGTCGCCAGCTGCGTGTGAACGGCTTTGGCGAGGCCGGTCTTCGCGGCGAGCCTTCGGGCGACCTGATTGTCAACGTGCGCGTTGCCGACCATGAGTGCTTTAAGCGCAACGGGGACGACCTGTACCTGGTGAGCGATATCTCGATTGCGCAGGCTGCGCTCGGCTGCGAGATCGAGGTCGAGGGCATTATGCCCGACGAGGTCGTTAAGGTGACGGTTCCCGCCGGCGCCCAGTACGGCGACACCGTGAGCGTCAATAATTACGGCATGCCGCGCATTGGCGGTGGCGGTTCGCGTGGCCGCCTGATCGTGCAACTGCGCGTGGTCGTTCCCACCAATCTTTCCAATAAGCAGCGCGAGCTGCTCCGTGCTTTTGCCGATGAGATGGGCGATGACGTCGCTTCCGGTAAGAAGTCGGTGACCGACCGTATCAAGAGTGCCCTCGACGATATCCTCGATTAAGGAGCCCGCGTGCTCGCACCCCATATTTCCGTCGTCAACCTCGGCTGCCGTGTCAACCGGGTTGAGTCTGACCGTATCACTGCCGATCTTATGCGCTTGGGCTTTGCTATTGTGGAGCCCCAGGATGCCGATCTGATCGTCATTAACACTTGTGCCGTTACGGGCGAGGCCGAGGCCAAGACCCGTAAGGCCGTCCGTCATGCGCTGGCCCATCCAAACGAGCCCTATGTGGTCGTGACCGGATGCGTGGTCAATTTGCATCCCGAGGAGCTGTCGGAGCTTTCGGATCGCGTGATTGCCGAGCCGTCCAAGATAGATGTCGCCGAACGTGTATGCGAGGTGCTGGGTGTTGAGTCCGATAGCGTTCCCGCCTGCAGCGATGGCGAGGTGGTCGATGCGCTCGGTCGCTCTCGCCTGGGCGTGAAGATTCAGGATGGCTGCAACCATCGCTGCACCTATTGCATTGTGTGGAAGGCGCGCGGCCCCGAGCGCTCCGTGCCCGTCGAGTCCGTGCTCGAGCAAGTTCGCGAGGCCCAGGAGGCCGGCGTGCCCGAGGTGGTGCTGACCGGTGTGAACCTGGGTGCCTACGATGGCAAGAGCGCGACCGACGAGCACGTCGAAATCGATGAGCTGCTCGTGGCCATCATGGAGCGCACGTCTATTCCGCATGTGCGCATTTCCTCGGTCGAGCCCATGGATATCTCCGAGCGCCTGCTTAAGGTTATGGCGCGCTACCCGCAGCGTATCGCCCCGTTTTTGCACCTGCCCGTGCAGTCCGGCTGCACGGCGACCCTGCATCGCATGGGCCGTCCCTATAGCGCCGAAGCCTTTGAGGACACGGTGCGTATGATTCGCGCCAACTTGCCCCAGGCGTCCCTTTCGTGCGATGTCATCGTCGGTTTTCCTGGTGAGACGGACGAGGAGTTCGAGGAGTCGCTGGCGCTGTGCCGCCGTGTGGGTTTCTCGCGTATGCACGTGTTTCGCTACAGCAAGCGTCCCGGTACCCTTGCTGCCGACATGCCCGACCAGGTGCCGCCCGAGGTTATGGCCGAGCGCAGCCGTCGTATGCGAGACACGGCGCAGGAGCTCGCTATTGCCGACGCTCGTCGTCGCGTGGGCACGGTCGAGCGTGCCGTGCTCGAGTATGGTGACAACCTGACGCTCGGCTCGTTCCATCATGCCCGTCTTGACGATACCTGTGGACTTACAGCCCCGTGCCTGCTCGATGTTGCTATCATCGGAGTCGATGATTCCGGCTTGGTCCATGCGCGCAGGGAGGTTCATGGAAGCCTCGAAGATTAGACTTACCGTTCCCGAGGGAATTGATCCCTCGTGCGTTTTGGGCGCCGGCGACGGCGTCCTTCGTGCGCTCGAGAGCTTGGTTCGCGCCCATGTGGTCGCCCGTGGCGATAGCATCGCCGTGAGCGGTGACCCGGATGAGGTCGAACTCGTGGCGCGTTTTTTCGAACATGCTTTTCGCGAGGCGGCCGCCGGGCGCACGCTGTCTGCCGACGATGTCTCTCGCTGCCTGGCCGTCTTGCGCGACGGTGAGCACGAGGCTACGTCGCTTCGCGATGACGTGCTGCTTTCGTATCGCGGCCGCGTCATTCGTCTCAAGACGCTCGGGCAAAAGCGCTACGTGGATGCCATTCGCTCGCATACCATCACCTTTGGCTTGGGTCCAGCCGGTACCGGTAAGACCTATCTGGCCATGGCGCTCGCCGTTGCCGCGCTCAAGCGTCACGAGGTGGGCCGTTTGATCTTGACGCGTCCGGTTGTCGAGGCGGGGGAGAATCTGGGCTTTTTGCCCGGTACCCTTGAGGAAAAGATCGACCCCTACATGCGTCCGCTCTACGACGCCCTTTTTGACATGATGGATCGCGAGCGCACCGATGAGCTTATGGAGCGTGGCGTGATCGAGATCGCCCCGCTTGCCTACATGCGCGGCCGCACGCTGAGTGATGCCTTCGTGGTGCTCGACGAGGCGCAAAATACCACGCCCGAGCAGATGAAGATGTTCCTGACACGCCTTGGGTTCAACTCCAAGTTCGTGATTACCGGCGACCTGAGCCAGCGCGACCTGGTGGGTCGTCGTGGCGGTCTTGCTGACGTTGAGCAGATTTTGGGTCGTGTCGACGATGTCGCATTTTCTCACCTCGAGCGTGCCGACGTGGTGCGCCATGCCCTGGTGGGTCGTATCGTCGAGGCATATGAAGCTTATGATGACGTGCGCGAGCAGCGCCCGCGCGACCGAAAGGAGTCCCGTTGAGTGTATTGATCAGCAACGATGCCGAGCTCGATACGCTGCTCGACGCGCAGGAGGTGGAGCACATCTGCGAGGTTGTGCTTGCCGCCGAGGGCGTTGAACGTGGAGTCGAGATTTCCCTTTCGTATGTCGACGAGGACGAGATGCACGAGCTCAACCACGAGTGGCGCGGTATCGACCGCACCACCGATGTGCTCTCGTTTGAGTGCGATTCGGCCTTTGACGATGACATTCCCGCCGATGAGACGCTCGAGCTCGGCGATATTATCTTGGCCCCGCAGGTTATTGCCCGTCAGGCCCCCGGTTTTGGCAATAGCCCCGCTGACGAGTGCCGTCTGATGCTCGTACACGGAATGCTGCACCTGCTGGGCTATGACCACATCGAGGACGACGAGGCCGAGGTCATGGAGGCCCGCGAGGACGCCATCCTGCGCGATCTGGCGCTCGAGCGCGGCGAGGACCCTAAGCTAGTCCACGTCGGCCCCATCACCAACCACGCCCACGACTAGGAGCCGTCTATGATTCCCGGATCGAACAAGGACCATCCGTCCTTCTTAAAGTCGTTTTCCTACGCCATGGAGGGCTTCGTCACCGCCGTCAAGACCGAGCGCAACATTAAGGTCATGCTCGTTGCGGGCGTGTGCACCGTCATTGCCGGCTGCGTCGTGGGGCTCGACATTGCCGAGTGGGCCACGATTATCATCTGTTGCGGCCTGGTGATTCACGGCGAGCTGTGCAACACCGCTATGGAGGCCATCGTCGACCTGGCGACCCAGGAGCTCCATCCGCTGGCCAAGCGTGCGAAGGACATCGCCGCCGCTTCCGTATACATACTTTCCATCACCGCCGCGATTGTGGGCGTGCTGGTATTTGCCCACGCGCTCGGCTTTATTTAGAAGGGGATTCCCATGTCCGACAATATGCAGCCTACCGATGAAGTTTTGGATGACGAGGTCCTTGACGCGGTGGATACCGAGGAGCTCGAGGATGTCGAGGAGTTCGACCCGTTTGAGGGCATGAGCGACGAGGAACTCGACTCCCTGTGCGACGAGGACGACGGTCCTATGGGCTTTGGTGACGTGGAACCCGGTTTCCGCAGCGGCTTCGTGGCCCTGGTCGGTCGTCCCAACGCCGGCAAGTCCACGCTGCTTAATGCCTGCTATGGCAAAAAGGTCGCCATCACCTCGCCGGTGGCACAGACGACCCGCCGCCGCATGCGCGCCGTCGTCAACCGTCCCGGCTACCAGCTGGTCTTTGTCGATACCCCGGGTATTCATAAGCCCAAGGACGGCCTGGGGTCCGAGCTCAACAAGAGCGCACTGTTCGAGTTGAACGATGTCGACGTCGTCGCGTTTTTGATTGATGCCACCAAGCCGATCGGCAGGGGAGACGCCTGGGTTGCCGAGCGCGTCAGATGCGCTCGTTGCAAGAAGGTCCTGGTGCTCACCAAGGCCGATGAGGCCGACCCCGCACAGGTCATGGAGCAGCTTAAGGCTGCCCACGAGCTTATGGAATATGACGACGAGATTGTGACGTCGTCGGTCAAGAACTTCAACGTCGATGCCTTTATCGAGACCGTTGCGCACTTTTTGCCCGAGGGTCCGCGTTGGTTCCCCGAGGACATGGGTACCGACGCTTCCGATGAGACGCTCGTTGCCGAGTTTGTGCGCGAGAAGGTCTTGCGCCGCACCCGTGATGAGATCCCGCACTCCGTTGGCGTGATCTGTGATGCGCTCGAGCAGACCAAGAAGGTGCTGCGCGTGCACGCCACCATTTACGTCGAGCGCGAGGGCCAAAAGGGCATCATCATCGGCAAGGGCGGCGAGATGATCAAGCATATCGGTATCGACGCCCGTCGCGATCTTGAGCGCATCTTTGGCACGCAGGTCTTTTTGGAGCTGGACGTGAAGGTCAAGGCCGGCTGGCGTGACGACGAGGCCCAGATTCGCCGCTTTGGCTACAACGCCGAGGACTAAGGACGCGCGGCGCGCATGGCAGGCTCCCGGACATATCGCACGAAAGTGCTCGTGCTCGATAAGACGAAGCTCAAAGAGACCGACCTGATCTTGACGATGCTTGACGAGCGGGGGCGGCAGGTTCGCGCCGTGGCAAAGGGCGCCCGCAAACCCGGCGGACGCCTGGCTGCGCGCTGCGAGCTGTTCTGTACGGTCGATATGCTGCTTGCACATGGACGGTCACTCGACGTGGTTTCCCAGGCCGAGCTTATGGAGGCGCCGCTCGGCGCTGCGCCCGATTACGAGACGACCTGCGCCGCAAGCGCGATCGCCGAGGTCGCGCGCGTGTGCTCGTTCGAGGACGCCGAGGACCCGTTTACCTTTGCCATAACGCAGCGAGCTCTTGCCCTGGTGGGCAGCGGGCTCGACACGGCGCATATGGATCTACTTGTGGCGGCATATGTCTTTAAGCTGCTGTCGCACGTTGGCTATCGACCCGATTTTTCGGCCTGCGTGCTGTGCGGAGACCCCATGCTGTCGTATTTTTCGCCCCAGGCGGGCGGCCTCATGTGCGGGTCGTGCGCGTCGAGCGTTCCAGGTGCCGAACTGGTGTCGACCGGTGAGGCCGCATGGCTGCGCGCCCTCATATCCATGACCTTCGATGCGCTTATGGCCGAGCGAATCGACCCGCATACGGCGGCATTCTTGCTTGGGCTTTCGCATGTTTGGGCTGCGACGCACACCGATCAGCGCCTCCGTGCGATGGAATTCATGTTGGGTCGGTGATGATGCGCAGGCGCGGGCTGCTTGTGGTAACATACCGACCTGTTGGTACCTCGACCTTGGTTGCTCGCTCCACCGGCGGCTTCCCAGTCCGAGGCGAATCGAGTCGCCCGATGGCGACGCAAAAAGAAAGGTGAAACAATGACTGTTTCCAAAGAGCGCAAGGCGGAGCTGACTGCCCAGTTCGGTAACACCCCGGTCGACACCGGCAACCCCAAGGTTCAGGTCGCCATCCTGTCCGAGCGCATCAAGGAGCTGACCGAGCACATGAAGTCCCACCAGAAGGACTTCCACACCCGTCGTGGTCTGCTCATGCTCGTCGGTCGTCGTCGTCGTCTTCTCTCCTACATCAAGAAGAACGACATCGTCGAGTACCGTGAGCTCATCAAGGCTCTGGGCATCCGCGACAACATCCAGTAGGATTTGCACATGCTAAGAGCGTCCTGCGCAGCGGGGCGCTCTTTTTGTGTAAGGGCGCGAACAATCACGCTCTGAAGCGTGGCGGGGGCAGGGGGCCCGCGTCACATGAGAAGCCCGCAGGCAAGGGGCCTGTGGGGTAAAGGAGAACAATGACACTCGTATCCAAGACCTTTGAGCTGTACGGCAAGACCTACACCTTTGAGTCGGGCGAGCTTGCCAAGCAGGCCACCGGCGCCTGCCTGGTCAAGCAGGGTGACACCACGATGCTCGACACTGTGGTCGTCTCCAAGGAGCGCAAGAACTACGACTTCTTCCCGCTGACCGTCGACTTCAACGAGAAGATGTACGCAGCCGGCCGCATCCCGGGTGGCTACCTCAAGCGTGAGGGCCGTCCCAGCGAGAAGGCCACGCTCACCGCACGCATGATCGACCGTCCGATTCGCCCGAGCTTCCCGGACGGCTTCCGCAACGAGGTGCACATCGTCGCTACCTCGCTTGTCGCCGACCAGGTCAACCCCTTTGACGTCATCAACGTCATGGGTGCCTCTTTGGCTATGACGCTCGGCGGCGTGCCCTTTGAGGGCCCGCTTGCTTGTGTGCGCATCGGCCGCAACGTGGAGACCGGCGAGTTTATCGTCAATCCCACCTACGAGGAGCGCGAGAACTCCGATCTGGACCTGGAGCTGGGCGGCTCTGCCGACTTCATCTCGATGGTCGAGGCCGGCGCCGAGGAGATCTCCGAGGACGACATGCTCGCCGCCATGAAGTTTGGCCAGGAGGCCCTTGCTGCCTTCTGCCAGGCTCAGGACGAGTTCGTTGCCGAGTGGGAGCAGGTCAACGGCCCCATCGTCAAGAAGGAGTACCCGCTCGACCAGCCCGTCGAGGAGGTCCAGGAGCGCATCTTTGCCCACTACGACGAGATGGCTGCTGCCCTGCGCGACGCCGACAAGCTTTCCCGCATCGGTAAGGTCGAGGCTCTGAAGGAGTCCATCCGTGCCGAGTTCACCGAGGAGGAGCAGGCCGCTTGGGAGCGCGAGATCCCCGTGGCGCTCAAGAAGCTCGAGAAGAAGGCCATGCGCACCATGGTCGTCGAGACCGGCGAGCGCGTCGACGGCCGTGCTGCCGACGAGATCCGTCCCATCATGGTGAAGGACAACTACCTGCCGCTCGTTCACGGCTCCGGCCTGTTCCAGCGTGGCCAGACCCAGGTGCTCTCCGTCCTGTCGCTCGGCATGCTCAATGAGGGCCAGCGTCTGGATACCATCGAGCCCACCGAGGGCAAGCGCTACATGCACCACTACAACTTCCCGCCGTTCTGCACCGGCGAGACCGGCCGCATGGGCAGCCCCAAGCGCCGCGAGATCGGCCATGGCAACCTGGCCGAGCGCGCTCTGCTTCCGGTGCTACCCGACGAGAACGAGTTCCCCTACGCCATCCGCGTTGTCTCTGAGGTCATGGAGTCCAACGGCTCCTCTTCGATGGCTTCGACCTGCGGTTCTACGCTCGCCCTTATGGACGGCGGCGTGCCCATTAAGCGCCCGGTCTCCGGTATCGCCATGGGCCTGATCCAGGAGGAGGGTAAGACCGTGGTCCTGTCCGACATCCAGGGTCTCGAGGACTTCCTGGGCGACATGGACTTTAAGGTCACCGGCACCACCGAGGGCATCACCGCCCTGCAGATGGACAACAAGGCCACCGGCCTCACCTTCGACATCCTGGCCCGCGCCCTGCAGCAGGCCAAGGAGGGTCGTGCCTTCATCCTGCAGAAGATGCTCGATGTGATCCCCGAGCCGCGCCACACCACACGCAGTACCGCTCCGCGCATCGTTTCCATCCAGGTTCCGACCGACAAGATCCGCGACGTCATCGGTTCTGGCGGTAAGGTCATCCGCGGCATCCAGGACGAGACTGGCGCTTCGGTCGACATCCAGGAGGACGGCACCGTCTTTGTCGGCGGCACCGGCGAGTCCGTCGACCAGGCTGTCGAGCGTATCAAGCTCATCATCAAGGTTCCCGAGCCGGGCGAGGAGTACACCGGTCGCGTGGTCTCCATCCAGCCCTTCGGCGCCTTCGTCAACCTGCTGCCCGGTAAGGACGGCCTGCTGCACATCTCCCGCGTCGCCAAGGGCCGCGTGGAGAAGGTCGAGGACGTCCTCAACGTGGGCGACGAGGTCAAGGTCGTCGTCATCGAGGTCGACGATCGCGGCAAGATCTCGCTCGATCGTCTGGATAAGCCCGAGGCCCCGGCTCGCGCCGAGGGTGCCCCCGAGGGCGACGGCGAGCACTTCCAGCGCCGTGAGCGTCCGCGTCGCGAGCGCTCCGAGCGCAGCGACCGTCCGCGCCGTCCCGGCGACAACGGAGGCCGCAAGCCCCGCCGTCACCACGACGCCGAGTAACAGCTACACATAAGCAGCTTAACAAGGGCGACTCCGGACTGGGGTCGCCCTTTTGCTATTCCCGGCGGGGTCCGCGGATAAAGTTTCCTGCTCTACAGTCCTGCTCACGACGGAGGCCACATTAAGTGGCCTCCTGT
>CAJKFS010000035.1 GCA_905199225.1 uncultured Collinsella sp.
TTACCTCGAGCGCCGCCGTGGTCGTGACCGACGACATGATCTCGCGCACGGTCTTCGCGCCCGCGCCGGCCAAGGCCGCGTGGGCGGCCAGAATCTCCGCACGGCAGTCGGCGGTACGCGAATGGGTGTCCATGATGCCGCCCGCGACCTTCACCAACTTGCCGATGTGTCCCACAAGAAGGACATTGGTGAATCCCTCGCGAACGCAGCAATCAATCGCATCGCCCACAAAGTTGGAGATGAAGACCATCGGCGCACCGTTTAGGTGGAAATGCCCCGAGATGAACTGCTCGCCGTAGTTGCCGGGCGTGAGCAAGACTCCGCGCCGCCCCATAGCCGCATGCTGCCGGATCTCGAGCTCGATGCTGTCGCGCAAGGCAGCGAGGCTGCGCGGCTCGACGATGCCCGTCGTGCCCAGGATGGAGATGCCGCCCTCTATTCCCAGGTGCGGGTTGAAGGTCTTTTCGGCAAGGGAAACGCCCTCGGGTACCGAAATCGTCACAGCAATATTTCCAGAAAAGCCGTGCGCGGCGCACACCTCGCGCACCGCCGAAGTGATCATCGCGCGCGGCGTCGCGTTGATGGCGGCCGCCCCCACCGGCTGCTCGAGCCCGGGCAACGTCACGCGCCCCACGCCCACGCCGCCATCGACGGAAACTTCCGATTCGCACGCGGGCACGTCCTTGCTGCCCGCAGCACCCGCACCCGACCCCGCATGTTCCACGCGCGCGTACACGAGCACGCCGTCGGTCACATCGGCATCGTCGCCTGCGTCCTTTCGCACGGCGCACTGGGCGTACCCCTCGCCGATGCATGCGTCGACCACGTTCGCCTCGACGGGCAGCCCGCCGGGGGTGACGATCGACACGCGGCCGACGGGCTTTCGTGACAAGAGCATCTCGCAGGCCGCCTTCGACGCGAGTGCGGCGCAGCTCCCCGTGGTGTAGCCGCAGCGCAGGCGGGTCGTCCCAGTATATATGTAGTGCTCGAAGGCCACGTTAGCTGCTCGCCTTCCGATACCCCGTGGCAAACGAAGGGTCGTAAAGCTTGCTGCGCTCGTACGACTCCGCTTGCGCGCCGTCGTGCGCAAGTCCGCCGCGAGCTCCGAGCACGCGGCCCACCACCACGAGCGCCGTGCGGTCGATGCCCTCTCGCGCGCCAGCATCAGCGAGCGTGCCCACTGTGCAGCGCACCACGCGCTCCTCAGGCCAGGTCGCCTTGTACACGAGCGCCGCCGGCTCGTCGGAGCTGCGGCCAGCGGCCAAAAGCTCGGCGGAAAGCTCGGCGAGCATACCCGAGCTCAAGAAGATGACCATAGTCGAGCCGCTTTCCGCCATGGTGCGCATGCCCTCGCCCGCGGGCATGGGGGTGCGCCCGGAAAGCCGCGTGATCACGACCGACTGGCTGATTCCCGGCAGCGTGTATTCCTGGCGAAGCGCCGCCGCGGCACCGCAAAAGCTCGACACGCCGGGCACCACCTCGTAGTCCACGCCGCGCGCGTCGAGTGCGTCCATCTGCTCCTGGATGGCGCCGTATAGGCACGGGTCACCCGTGTGCAGGCGCACCACTTCCTCGCCCCGCGCATCCGCCGCACACATCACGTCGAGCACTTCCTCCAAGGTCATGTGCGCGCTGTCGTAGACGACGCAGGATTCCTTGCAATCGGCGAGCAGCTCGGGGTTCACAAGGCTCCCCGCCCAAACGACCACGTCGGCCGCGCGCAGAAGGCGCGCCCCGCGCAGCGTGATAAGGTCGGCGGCGCCCGAGCCTGCGCCAACGATATGAATCATCCGAGCCTTCCCTTCCCGTTTCTCATCGCAACCGTTTACGCCGCCCTTCGCACAGCGGGCAAAACACGGCGCCCGCAGCGGCAATCGGCGCAAATACGCAGGCAGGAGGCGCAATGCCGCCCGCCCTGGCTTTGACACGTTCACAAGTGCCCACTATCATAGTAAAAGTTTCGGCAACGAGCATATGACAATCGGATAAAAGGAAATGACCGGCGCGGCGCCCGCACAGCCCGCGCTGGCTTGCGGAGGGAACCAGGTGGGAATCCTGGGCAAGGGACATTACTGTATAGGACGCGCGGGCGAACTGCCTCGCGCCCCAAGCCAGACTGCTTCGCCTTTTCCTCACGGCATCGCCGTGGCGTTAGCTCCTTGTGAACCCCGAGGGGTGCGCTTTTCTTTCGCTTGTGCCGACAAGCAACTGTCGCCGGGGGACCGGCAAACCGAGGAAAGGAAAAACCATGTCCGACCAGATGTCACGCCGCGGCTTCATGGGCGCCGCAGCAACCGGAGCCGTCGCGCTCGCCGGATTCGCGCTCGCGGGCTGCTCCAGCACCTCCGCGAGTTCCGAGAAATCGAGCGAAAAGGAGAAGGCCGTAAAGCCGGTCATCCTCGTCACGAGCTTCGGCACGAGCTACAACGACTCGCGCCACATCACCATCGGCGCCATCGAAGACGCTATCCGCGAGAAGTACTGGCAGGACTACGACATCCGCCGCGCCTTCACCGCGCAGATCATCATCGATAAGCTGAAGAAGCGCGACGGCATCACGATCGACAACATGACCGAGGCGCTCGACCGCTGCGTGGAAGACGGCGTGAAGGAAATCGTCGTGCAGCCGACGCATCTCATGGGTGGCCTGGAATACACCGACGTGAAAGACGAGCTCGACAAGTACGCCGACAAGTTCGACAAAATCTCGCTCGGCGACCCGCTGCTCACCTCCGACGACGACTACAAGAAGGTGGCCGCAGCCATTAAGGAGAACATGGCGTCCTTCGACGACGGCAAGACGGCGCTGTGCCTCATGGGCCACGGCACCGAAGCCGATTCCAACGCCGACTATGCCAAGATGCAGGAAGTGTTTAAGAACGAGGGCTTGACGCAGTTCTTCGTCGGCACTGTCGAGGCTGAGCCGACCTGCGAGGATGTTATCGCCGCCGCGAGCGCCGCAGGCTACAAGAAGGCCGTGCTCGCGCCGTTCATGGTGGTCGCGGGCGACCACGCGAACAACGACATGGCAGACGAGACCGACCCCGACAGCTGGGCTGCGAAGTTCGTGGCCGCCGGCTTCGAAGTGACGTGCCTGCTCCAGGGTCTGGGACAGAACGTCGCGGTCGACGACATCTACGTCTCGCACGTGGACGACGCCATCGCCAAGCTGTAAACTCGCCGCGCACGGGGGCGACGGTCGCGTCCCCGTGCAACGGGCATGCGCCTTCCCCGACCGACGGCGCATGCCCGTTGCATTCGCATCCCGCCCGCCCACCGCACGGCGCGGGCGGTCGAAGCGATTGAAAGGAACCCCCTCCATGTTGAAGAAAACCCTCGCCTTCGCCCTGTCAGCGGCGCTTTTTGCGTTCTCGCTCGCCGGCTGCGGCGGAAATTCAATCGACAGCGCAAAGGCAAGCGATGCCGATTCCCAGGAAAAGACCGAACAGGCGGCCGATGCGCCCGAGGGCGCAAGCGCTGCCCCCATCACCGCCGACAAGGTGGCCGACGGCACCTATCCGATCACCGTAGATTCCAGCTCGAACATGTTCAGGATTGTGGACGCCCAGCTCATCGTGGAAAACGGCTCCATGCACTGCGTGATGACGCTTTCCGGCACGGGCTACGGCAAGCTCTTCATGGGCACGGGCGACGAGGCTGCCGCCGCGAGCGAGGCCGACTTCATCCCCTATGTGGAAAACGCAGAAGGCAAGTACACCTACGACGTGCCCGTTGAAGCGCTCGACGAGGACACCGCCTGCGCCGCGTGGAGTATTAGAAAAGAGCAGTGGTACGACCGCACGCTCGTGTTCGAATCCGCTGGCGTCGATCTGCGCGCCGACGCACTGAAGTAACGCCATGCGGTCGATTCTTCCCAAGGGGGAAAGCAGGAAGCGTCGCAGCATCGCGGTGCGCGCGATCGCCTGCGTTCTCGTCGCCCTGCTCGCGCTTCCCTTCGCGGGGTGCAGTGCGAGCCCGAACGCGACCGGTGCCACGACGGGCTCTCAGGAATACACTGTGAGTGTCTCGCTTTCCGGCGGGTCAGGGCGCGCAAGCATCGCCTCACCAACCACAATTGTGAAGGATGGCGACACCTACACCGCGACCATCACCTGGTCGAGTTCGAACTACGACAAGATGACCGTCGACGGCGTGGACTACGCGCCCATAAACGACGGCGGCAACTCCACGTTCGAGATACCCGTCACGCTCGACGAGGACATCGCCGTGTCGGCCGAGACCGTCGCCATGTCGACGCCGCACACCATCGACTACACGCTCCACTTCGACTCATCCACCATGAAGGAGAAATCGGGCGACGATGCAAGCGGCGACTCCCCCGCGGGAACGGCTTCAAGCGCCGCGGCCGACTTCCACAACCCAGATTTGGGCTGCGGCTGGGAGCCGACGGGGACGCTTCAGCTTGAATACGCCAAGCACTTCACTGTCGACGAGTTCGAAGGCGGCTTGCGACTTATCTGCGTTTCGAACGGGGAGCGCTTCCTCGTGGTACCGCAAGATGCGAAGGTACCTGATGGGTTGAGCTCTGACATCGCGGTCATAAGGCGCCCCGCCGACAAGGTGTACCTCGTGTCGTCGGCGACGATGTGCCTGGTCGACGCGCTCGATGCGAACGACAATATCTTCATGTCGGGCACGAAGGCCGACGATTGCTCGGTCGCGGGCTTCAAAAGCGCGCTCGAAAGTGGGGCGATCGCCTACGGCGGCAAGTACAGCGCGCCCGACTACGAGCGAATATCGGCCTCGGGCTGCACGCTCGCCATCGAGAACACCATGATCAACCACACACCCGATGTGAAGGAAAAGCTGCAGAAGCTCGGACTCGTCGTGCTCACCGAACAGTCGTCGAGCGAGCCCGAAGCACTCGGGCGCGTCGAGTGGATTAAGCTTTTCGGCGTCCTGTTCGACAAGGAAGACGAGGCCGCGCACCTGTTCAACGAGCAGAAGGCCCGCGTCGAGCAAACGTCGAGGCTTGCGTCGTCAGGTAAAACCGTGGCGTATTTCTACATTAACTCGAACGGGGCCGCCGTCACGCGGCGGGCGGGCGACTACGTGGCGCAGATGATCGAGCTTGCAGGCGGCAACTACGCGCTCGATGACGCGCAGACGGCGTCGACGTCAGGTTCGTCAGTAACGCTCGAAATGGAGCGCTTCTACGCGACGGCGAAGGATGCCGACATCATCGTCTACAACGGCACCATCGACGAATCGGTTGCCACCTTGAACGACTTTGTAGGCAAAAACGCGCTATTGTCGCAGTTCAAAGCCGTGAAGAACGGCAACGTCTGGGTCACAAGCGCCGACATGTACCAGCAGATGACTTCTACCGCCGACATTATCGACGAGCTGCACGGGGCGTTCACCGGCGATGACGCGAGCGACTTCCATTATCTGAGGAAGCTCGGCTAGCACCATGAGAAGCCGACTTTCCATGACATACGACGAATCACGACGCGCCGCGCGGTGTCGCGTCGTGACGGCGCTGCTCGCTGTTGCCCTCATCGTGCTCGTCGGGGCCAACCTGTGCATCGGGAGCGTGCTCGTGCCCGCAGACCACATCCCCGGCATCCTTTCGGGCGGCGCGGCCAATTCCATGGAAAGCCAAGTCATCTGGGAGATTCGCCTGCCGCGCGTGCTTTCAGCCGTGCTTCTCGGCGGGGCACTTTCGCTCTCCGGGTTCCTGCTGCAGACGTTTTTCAACAACCCCATCGCCGACCCGTTCATCTTGGGCGTCTCCTCGGGCGCAAAGTTCGTCGTCGCGCTTACGATGATCGTGCTTCTGGGCGCGAACCAGGCCATGTCCTCGCCGGCCATGGTGGCCGCAGCGTTTCTGGGATCGCTTATCACCATCGGCTTCGTGCTCCTCATCGCACGGCGCATAAGTTCCATGGCCATGCTCATCGTGGCGGGCGTCATGGTGGGATACATCTGCTCGGCGGCGACGAACTTTCTCATCGCCTTCGCCGACGACCAGTCCATCGTGAACCTGCACAACTGGTCTTTGGGTAGCTTCTCGGGTTCGAGCTGGGACGACATCGCGGTCATCGTGGTCGTGGTGATCACCGTGAGCGCATGCGTATTCGCGATATCGAAGCCCCTTTCCGCCTTCCAGCTGGGAGAAGCCTACGCGAAAAGCGTCGGCGTGAACGTCGCACGCTTCCGCGTGGTGCTCGTCCTTCTAGCGAGCATGCTCTCCGCCTGCGTGACCGCGTTCGCTGGTCCGGTGTCGTTCGTAGGCATCGCGGTTCCGCATCTCGTTAAGTCGGCGCTGAAGTCGTCGAAGCCCATCCGAGTGATTCCTGCGTGCTTCTTGGGAGGCGCCATCTTTTGCGCGGGCTGCGATTTGATCGCGCGCACGCTGTTCTCCCCCGTCGAGCTTTCCATCAGCGCCGTCACCGCCATCTTCGGCGCGCCGGTGGTTATCGCACTCATGTTGAAGAAGCGGGTGAGGTAGATGGGGGAATTCGTGCCGCGGACCAAAACGCTCGGAGCGGAGTCGAACCTCGAAACCCCGGTCGAAACGCAGGCTGACGGAGCGCCGCTTTTCCGCATAAGTGACCTGTCGGCGGGCTACGACAAGAAGGTCGTAGTCGAAGGCGTCGATCTGGAGGTTCGCGCGGGCGACGTCGTGGCGCTCATCGGGCCGAACGGCTCTGGCAAGTCGACCATCTTGAAAACCATCACACGCCATCTGGCACCGCTTGCCGGCGCGGTCGAGCTCGACGGGCGGGAGATTTCCCGATGGAAGACGGCGGAGTTCGCAAGGAACCTTGCCGTTATGCTGACAGATCGCCCCCGGACCGAGCTCCTCACCTGCCGCGATATCGTAGAGGCGGGAAGGCATCCCTACACCGGGCGAATGGGCACACTCTCGCCCGACGACCATAGTCGGGTCGATGAGGCCATGAAAACCGCACATGTGGAAGAGCTCGCCGAGCGCGACTTCATGCAGATAAGCGACGGGCAACGCCAGCGCGTCATGCTCGCGCGCGCCATCGCGCAGGATCCGCGTGTGCTCGTTCTCGACGAGCCCACGTCGTATCTCGATATCCGCTACCAGATCGACCTGCTACGAATACTTCGCCACCTTGCGAAATCGCGGAATGTGGCTGTCATCATGTCCATCCACGAACTCGAGCTCGCGCAGAAAAGCGCCGACAAGGTGATTTGCGTGAAGGACGGCCGGGTCTTCCGCGCCGGCGCACCCGAGGACATATTCACGCGCGAGACGATTGGCGAGCTCTACGGCCTTCAACATGGCACCTTCAACGAGCGCTTCGGCAGCGTGGAAATTGGGCGCCCACACGGCGATGCGCACACGTTCGTCATCGCCGGCGCAGGTACGGGGTCAGCTGTGTTTCGCCAGCTCATCCGGCAGGGCAAGGCGTTCTACGCGGGCATTCTGCACGAAGGGGACATCGACTGCGAGCTCGCGCGCGACCTGGCGACGGAATGCGTGGCCGAGCGCGCCTTCGAGCCGATCGGGGATAAAACCATAGCCCGCGCCAAAGAGCTCCTCGTCCACTGCGCGCGCCTTATCGTGTGCCCCGCCGCCTTCGGCACCATAAACGCCCGCAACGCAGAGCTCGTCGAGTTTGCACGCTCGCATGGTATCGAGGTCATGCGAGCGTGCGAAGGCGCATCGGAGGATTCCAAAATTGGAGTGGGAAGGATAAACTGGACTTTCTTTTAAGGATCCTCAGGCTACAGCTCCTACGCCGGCAAGGTCTCCAAGGCGCCGGAGAACCTCAGGAACAGGAATTTCCACGCCGACGAGCCCAACTAGGCCTAATCCAAGCGAGATTCCAGACTCGACAGACCATTGAGAGTCAGATCGTTGGCGACCTCAGAGACGCGCTCGATAGGAACCGAGCCGTCAGACAGCGCCCACGTGCGATAGATACCGATAATACCCGACAGCAAAAACGCCAGATAGTAGTCGAACATCTCGTCCTTGAGACCTTGGGGCAGCAGATCGCGCTCGGCAATCTCATGTTCGAGCGGCGCACGAAGACGAGCCATAAAATCATCGAGCGGAATATTCTCGATCAGCTGACGATTGAGCACTAAGTTGTTGCACAGTGCCTCATTAACGGTTTTAAAGAAGGTCGCCGCCGCGCCCAGGGCGCGCTCGTTGGTGTCGCCGTCCATGGAAGTAAGCGTTTTCTCGACCGAGTCGACAATCATCTCCACCACATCGACGGCAATGGCATCGAGCAGGCCATCAACCGTGCCAAAGTGAACGTAAAAGGTCTTGCGGTCGACATTGGCCTCGCGCGCGATGGCACTCACCGTAATGTCTGCCAGCGGCTTTTCCATGAGCAGGCGCTCGAAAGCGGAAAGGATGGCATTGCGGCTGCGAACGATGCGGCGATCAAGGCGCGGTTTGCTGGTTGCCATGGGCGTGTCCCTTCGATATACGAGCAATCATCAACAGATGAGAGATAATCTACGTAAGAGGATTATCCCCCATACAGCACAAATATGCCCCGCATCATGAAGAACGCACGACTGCCCTACTGCGACTTGGGATGCTTCTTCTTATTGAGTGCCGACGGAGATACGCGAATACCATCGCCTGTCTGGCGCACATAGGCTTTATGAGCCGGCTTAGCGGTCCCAGAAGCCTTCTGAGCGCGCTTCTTGGGATCAACGGTAACAGCATTCGTGGGGTGCGGCATAGTGGGCGCAGAGGGCGTCTGAGGCGTGCGGCCGAGCTTGCGCATCACACGATCCCAGCGCGCATGGATGCTCTCGTTGTGGGCGCTCTTAAGTCCCAGCAGGGGCGCAGCCAAAATGGTCGGCGCAATAAACGTAATGAGGCGCCACAGCAGATAGCCGGCGGTCGAAGCCGACCCAAAGAAATGACCCAAGAACAACGCAAAGCCGCCCTCAGCGCCACCAGTTCCACCGGGCAAGGGAACCGCAGAGCTCAGCAGCTGGACAAAGGCGCTCGCGGCCATGACCGAGAAAAAGTCAACCTCGTGGTGGCCAAAGGCAAGCATCAGGAAATACGGCACCAGATAGAAAAACGCGAGCTGCAGCATAGTGATAAACACGGTGAGCAGCATGGAAGAAAAATGTCCGGCCGAAAGCTTGAACTTCTCGGAGAAGGAGTAGATCTCGCCATCGACAAACGTGCGCCAACCCTCGATCTTAGTGGCCGAGACACCAATGCGCTCGAGCCAATTGATGATGCAATGGGCGACGCGCGTGACGGTCTTAGGCATGAGCGCGACGGCGAAGATGCCCAGCAAGATGCAGCAGTGCCCACCAAAGCTAAAGACGCACAGCAGCGTCATGTCGCCATAGCGCTCGGCAAAAAACGGCATGCGAGCAAGCAGTAGGATAGCGCCCCAGGCAACGAGGCCAAACTGGTACACGATAAAACGCGTGAACTGCGTGGCTCCGGCCTCGCCCACGTTTTGGCCGGCCTTGGTCAGGCGATAGATCTGGGCGGGAGTCGAGCCCATCATCATGGGCGTCAGATTGCCAAAGAAGATGCCGCTCGCCTCGACCGAAATGAGGTCGCGAATACCGACGGGCGAATTGGGATCGAGCCAGACGGCGATCGCATAGGCCACAATGCCAAAGAACAGGTACAGGAACATGCAGAAGCACGCTGCGGCAAGCCAGGGCGCCTGGACGCTCGACATAGCGGCCCAGAACTGCCCCATCTGCCCGGTTACCACCAGATAGACGATATAACCCACCAGCACGACGCCGATAAAGATGGCGCCGCGGCGTGCGCTCTTATTGTCATCTCCGCCCGAGGCCTCAACCTCGACCTGGGGCTTAGACGTATGCTGAGAGGACTCCGTCATGAGACTCCTTCTAACAGTCAAAATATCTTGGATATTGTACCCGTAAGGGCCATAGGCAGAACGCAAAGCTCTGGTTCAAACGGGAATTGCAGACGGTTGTTTGAAAATAAAAAACCCGACCTTCCATGGGAAGGCCGGGTATCAGATGTATGGTAGCCCGTACCAGATTCGAACTGGTGATCTCCGCCTTGAGAGGGCGGCGTCCTAAACCGCTAGACGAACGGGCCATATGTAGCAAATGCAATGGCTGGGATGGAGGGAGTCGAACCCCCATTGACGGAACCAGAATCCGCTGTCCTGCCATTAGACGACATCCCAATGACTGCATCGCTGCGCTCGGCTGTGCCTTTGCGCAAGAAAGAAATATACGGGAAGTCCCGCCGTGACGCAAGCCCTAATTTTGACTTTTTTGAAATTCAGTCAAATTGGCCTAATTTAGTCCAACCCGTGAAGGACCTGTGAAGCCAACCGCTGTACACGAAGGGCAAAACGCCGTGAGCGGTAGCCGTCAACCGTTGGCAGATTCTACCGTGAAAACGATAGCACCAGGCAACACAATCGAAGTATCAATGATCGCGTAGATATCGAGGCGCCATGGACGAAGAGCTTGATTACCTATGGGAGACCCTGGGCCTCGAGATCACTGCCGACCTTTGGCCCGAACGGGACAAAATTCACCCCACGTTACGCCCCGCCATTACTGTGGTGCAGGCAAAATACCGCCGTGCATCCTTTTTAATCATGCGGATGTCATGGCACGCGGGACTCCCCGACCTTAAGCGAATCCAGGCAAGCCTCGTCGAGCTGTCCGGCATGCCGACCGTCATATCCGAGGCGCACCTGGAGCAGCGCCAGCGCGAGCGACTGCAACAGCAGCGGATTCCCTTTATCTGCCCCGGCATTCAGGCATATCTGCCCTTTATGGACGAGGAGTACTGGAGCGGCAAGCCCAACAAGCACGTAAAGGTCTACGATCCGCACGAATGGGCACAGCTTGAGGATTAGCGCATATGCCCGCCAGCCGGGATAGTGCGCATGCCCGCCAACCGGAAAGCTCATCCCGGAATTTACGTCCAGAACGGGACGCGCTTTCCCCTAGAGGCCCCAAACGGAAACCGTATCCCAGATTTCGCGCTCAAACTGGGATACGGTTTCCGCTAGCCCCTTCAACCGGAAACTGCGTCCCGGAATCCGAGCTCAAAACGGGACGCACTTTCCGCAGCCACTACAGCAGCACCTCGGTCCAGGTCGCTTCCTTAAACCCAGGAATCGCAAAGTCGTCGCCCACCAGCAGCGGACGCTTGACCAGCATGCCGTCGGTCGCCAGCAGCTCGTAGCACTCCTGATCCGTCATGCCCGCATCCAGACGCGCCTTCAGGCCCAGCTCTCGATATTTCATGCCCGACGAATTAAAGAAGCGCCGCACCGGCAGCCCCGAACGAGCAATCCAGGTCGCAAGCTCATCAGCCGTGGGATTGTCCAAAACGATATCGCGATCGATATACTCTACCCCATGTTCGTCCAGCCATGCCTTGGCCTTCTTACAGGTCGAGCACTTGGGATATTCAACAAACAATACCGCCATGGGATTTCCTTTCTTAGAGAAAACAGGTGTCTGGAAAACTGCACATCGACGACCACTCGCGATTGCAGCCGTTATTGTAGTCAATGTCGAAGCATAGGCAGTCGCGATGTCTCGTCTTAAGGCTAGCGCCTCGCATGGGCGCCGATCGGCCGAGTCACATGGCGCACCAACGCCGCTGCCAGCAATACCAACAGCATGGCGGTGACATAGCCCGCAGCATCGAATCCTAAATCGATAACGTCGAAATGCCTGCCGGGAACAAAGATCTTATGCACCTGGTCGCCAACGGAGCAGGCAGCGCAAAAGAGAAACACAGGCACGCAACGGGAACACACACTCCATGGACGCCTGGAAAAGCAGATCACGATCACCGAGGCGAACAATCCGACGAAGAAAAACTCTACGGTATGGGCGACGCGACGGACGTTTGCGCCTACCCACATGCGAATGGAAGCAAGTCGACCAGGCTGGACCGTCGAGGCAGCCGGATTGGTACTCTCAGTCATGCCGTCCCCCGCCTGAATTTCACCCGTGATGCCGGTAGCCTGAACGCTCGCAGCCTGACCCTCCACCACGCGCGCGGTGGACTCGCTCAGCAACGACGTCTGCACTGCGTTTTGCTCCGTCAGCACCCAGATGCCCGCCAGCGTTGCGGCGAACAGAGCGATCGCGGTCCACCCGATTATTTTCTTCATGTGCGCCAAAGGCCAACCTCCGTCTTTTTAAATATGAGCGAGTGCAGCCCCAAATGACATCGTCACCGTATCAAAATTTGAATCGCAACAGGAAGCGACAAAGCGACGCAAACCCCTACCCCGCCTCGCGCATCCAGCGATCGAACGTCCCCACGCACACGCCCAGGCACTTTGCTGCCTGGCTGCGGGTAATATCGCCCGCCTCATAGCTATCGCGCACCAGCTCAAACTGAGGAGGGCACGGCTTGCGAGGTCGACCGAAACGGACCCCTCGCGCCCGCGCCGCTGCAATTCCCTCCGCTTGGCGCCGATGGATATTCTCGCGCTCCACCTGCGCCACGTAGCTCAGCAGTTGCAGCACAATATCGGCAATCAGGACGTTGGTCACATCTGGCGCGCCGCTGGCCCTAGCGCGCGTGTCAAGCAATGGCATGTCCAACACCACAATGGCAACCCCGAGCTCCTTGGTAATGCGTCGCCATTCCTCAAGAATCTCGGAGTAATTACGGCCAAGTCGGTCGATAGAAAGCACCACCAGTACGTCCCCGTCTCCCAGGACGTGCAGCAGCTCGCGATAACGCGGTCGATCGAAGTCCTTGCCGCTCGCATGGTCGGCATAAATATTCGCCGAGCCCACGCCATAGGCGCCCAGCGCATCCAGCTGCCGATTAAGGTTCTGATCGCGCGAACTCACCCGCGCATAACCGTACACCGTCGCCATCTCATCCCCGCTTTCTTGTAAACCTGCCAAAAGGGACAGGTTTATTTTGGTAGGTTTTACCTCTCAAATAGCAGGTAAGCGGGCGGCCGAGCAGACGGCAAGGTAGCCACGATTCAAATGCGAAGGGCGGTCCCGAAAGGCCGCCCTCCGCTCCCCCACCATGAGTCGGGATTTGGCTAATGGATAAGCTTAAAGTCCAAGTGCCCACGCGTGGTATTGACGCGCGAGACCTCGATAATCACGCGCTGCCCCAGCTCGTAACGGGTGCCCGTGTCGGCACCTGTGAGCGTGAGCGCGTCCTCGTCGAACTCGAACCACTCGTTGCCCAGACTCTTGATCGAAACCAAGCCTTCGACCTGCGTTAGGTCCAAGCGCACAAAAAGGCCCATGCTGCTAACCCACGAGACGGTTCCGGCATAGCGCTCGCCCAGACGGTCCTCATAGTACTGGGCAATCTTGATCTTTTGCGTCGCATGGCTGGCGGCATCTGCCGCGCGCTCGGCATCGCTGCATGCGCGGCAGATCTGCGGCAGAATGCGCGGCAGCGACTCGCGCCCCTTGCCGATCAGCCGCGGCGTACGGACCAAGGCGTCCTTGCCACCGAGCCGCTCATAGGCCAACTGCAGTTTGAGCACGCGGTGCACCACCAGGTCGGGATAGCGGCGAATGGGACTCGTGAAGTGGCAATAGCACGGCGCGGCAAGCGCAAAGTGGCCCTCGTTGCGTGGCTTGTACAGCGCGCGCTGCATACTGCGCAAGAGCAACGTGTTGACGAGCGGAGCGTTAGCCGTGCCGGCCGCGGCGTCAACCGCAGCCTGCAGCTCATCGGGACTTCCCAGGGCAATACCAGCCGCACGGCGATCGTCGATGATGCCTAGCTGCGCCAGCGCAACGGCGGCACCGTGCAGGCTATCGGGGCTCGGATCCTCATGCACGCGATAGCAGGCCTCGATATCACGGTCTGCCAGCCACTCTGCAACGCACTCGTTGGCGAGCAGCATAGCTTCCTCGATAAGCGACGTGGCACACGAACGCTCACGCGCCACAATCTGCACGGGCACTCCGTCCTCATCCAACAGAGCACGAATCTCGGCCGTGTCAAAATCGACCGAGCCGCGGGCGCGACGGATACGACGGCGGAGTTCGGCGAGTTCGTTAGCGGCGACAAGGAAATCGCCGAGGTCGACGTTGTAGCCGCGGGCGGCCTCCTCGCACGCAAGACCGCGCTCAAGCGCTTCCTCGCGCGAGGTCTCGGCAGCCGCAACATCCTCGGCTGCACCCTCCAGCACCGAATACTCAACCGCGCCGGCACGCACCAGCAGCGCCTCGGCGCCGTCATAGTCCATACGCACACGAGAGCGAATCACGCTGGGGTACGGATCGTAATGCCGCACGCGACCCTGTGCATCGAGCTCAATGTCAACGGTAAACGCAAGACGGTCCTCGTCAGGGCGAAGCGAGCACAGGTCATTGGACAGGCGTTCGGGCAGCATGGGAAGCACGCGATCGGCCAGATACACCGATGTCGTACGATGGCGAGCCTCAAGATCGATATGCCCGTCCCAAGCCACATAGTGTGAAACGTCGGCGATATGCACACCCAGCTTGTAGCCACCCTCGGGCGTGCGCTCCAGCGAAATGGCGTCGTCAAAGTCGCGCGCGTCGACTGGGTCGATCGTGATGACAAAGCGGTCGCGCAGATCGCGGCGGAGCGGGTCCTTAAGCGCCGCGGACACATCGAGCGAAAGCCCCTCGGCCTCGTCCAGCGCGGCCTCGGGATAGCTATCGGTATAGCCGTAACGCGCCATCACATATTGAACGCCCAAATCGGGCGCGTCATCTCCGCCAATGCGGCGTTCGATCGTCACGGTACCCGATTCCAGGCGCGTCGGGTAGGTCAAAATGCGCGCGACAACAGCATCACCCGGGTGGACACCCAGACGATCCGCCGAGGTATCCTCGGGCAGAATGAAGAAGTCGGCCTTCAGACGCGAATCGAGCGGCTCGATCACACCGAGCGGACCGGCGGTCTGGTACGTGCCCACCACGCTTATGGCTGCACGCTCAACCACGCTTTCGATCACGGCGCACCGCTCACCGTGCGGGCTGTTCTTAATGCTCACGGCAACGGTATCGCCATCCATGATCTCGCGCTTACCGCGGCCCATGACCTTGTAGTCGCCGTTTTCGGTTACAACGTAGGCGCTATGCTCATGGAGCTGCACGCGCCCGGTCAGGCTCGGACGGCGTTCGCTGCGCACCGGCCCGCGCTGATTGCGAGCTCCACGCTTATGCTTGTTATTGCGCCCCATGGCGCCTCCTAACTATCGATTGCGAACTCCAAAGAGTCTACCCAAATGATTCGCTTTCCTGCCGTCCCCTAGGGATCAAAAAACGGGCCGCCCCATAAGAGACGACCCGTTGGAAGGGATGAATTCCAAGCATGCCTACACGCGCAGGTAGCGGCGCATGGCGATGGCAGAACCAAAGAGACCGATAATCACGCCGACCAGAATCAGCGCAGCATAGGTCACCAGGTAGTACTGCATCGGCAGGGCAAACGACATCCAGCCGATGCTCTCCTGCAGACGCGGGATCATCAGATTGCGCAGCAGCTCCAGAACGCCGATGGAAAGCAGCGAGCCCAAAATGGCCTGCAGCACGCCCTCGGTGATAAACGGGCCACGAATGAAGCCGTTGCTGGCGCCGACCAGACGCATAATCGCAATCTCACGACGACGCGCCGTGATGGACAGGCGAATCGTGTTGTTGATGAAGATGAATGCGATAAAGGTCAGAAGACCAACGAGCACCACGGCGGCGATGCGGATGTAGTTGGTCACCTGGAACAGGCGGCTCACTTCCTCCTGGCCGTACAGCACGCTCGCGTTGACGTCGCCGTCATCCGCGATCTTCTGGAAATCGGCATCCTTCTTGAGCTTCTTTGCCGTGCTCTCGACCTTGGACGGATCGTCCATCTCAATAGCGAAGGAAGCCGGCAGCGGGTTCTGGCCATCGAGCGCGCTCATGGTGGCGTCGGCGTTGCCCGACATCTTGCTCGTATACTCGGCCAGCGCGTCGTCCTTGTCCTTATAGGTCACGGACTTGACGTTATTCCACGTCTTAAGCTCGGCCTCAAAAGCCTGAACATCGGCCTGATCGGCGTCATCACTAATGAACGCGTTGATGACAACCTGATCCTCGACGGTGCCGATCACGGAGTTCAGCATCGCAGAGCCCATGATGAACAGGCCGATGATAAACAGCGAAAGGAAGATCGTGATGACGGCGCCGAGCGAGGTAGTCCAGTTACGGAAGAAGTGGCTGATTGCTTCTTTGAAGGAGTAGCCCACGTTAGTTGGTGCCATAGTTGCCGTAACCTCCCCTCTCCTGGTCGCGGATGACGTGGCCGCCCTCGAGGGCGATCACGCGACGGTGCATGCTATCGACCATCTCGCGGTCGTGCGTGGCGACGATCACGGTGGTGCCGGTGCGGTTAATACGCTCAAGCAGCTTCATGATGCCCAGCGAGATCGCCGGGTCGAGGTTGCCCGTGGGCTCGTCGCAGATCAGCAGCGGCGGACGGTTGACCATAGCACGGGCGACGGCAACGCGCTGCTGCTCGCCACCGGAAAGCTGGTCGGGCAGCGAGTCCATCTGATCGGCCAGACCGACCAGACGCAGCACCTCGGGCACCTGGCTGCGAATGACGCCCTTGGGCTTGCCGATGCACTGCAGGGCAAACGCCACGTTTTCGTAGGCGGTCTTTTGCGGCAGAAGCTTAAAGTCCTGGAACACGGCGCCAATCTGGCGGCGCAGGAACGGAACCTTACGGTTCTTGATCTTCATGAGGTCCTGACCGGCAACCAGGATGCGGCCGCTCGTCGGCTTGACGTCGCGGTTGAGCGTCGACAGCAGCGTGGTCTTACCCGAGCCGGAGTGACCGACCAGGAAGACGAACTCGCCCGGATAGATCTCGATGTTGATGTCGTCGAGTGCAGGCTTGTTAGGCTGTGCCGGATAGATCTTGGTGACATGCTCCATAAGGATGACGGGCTCGACACCGGCCTGCTTGGCCATCTTCTTGCGGCTGGCCTGCGGATCGATGGGCGCAAACACCGACGTAAAATCGGGGTTGTTGAGCGCGTTATCGAGGCTTGCGACCTCGGCTGCCTGATCGCTCTCGACCACCGGGGCAGCAGGCTGCGTGGGGTCGGGAATAGCGGCAAAGAGACCGGACTGCGCAGGCTGAGGAGCCGGCGTCGCAGGGGCCAAGGGGTCGGGAATGCCGGCCATGGTAGGCTGCGGCGTGGCGGCACCAGCCTGAGGCTGCTCCACGCGAGCGGTCACGGCCTGAACGGGCTCAAAACCCGCCGTGCCGGAAAGCGCGACATCGCTGGTTGGATTGTAGGCAAAGGGATCGGATGCCGGCTGTGCCTGATCTGCCGGCTGAGCGGGGGCCTGAGCAACAGGCTGGCCCTCTGAATCCGGAGTGGCGAAACGACTGCCCTGGACGCCTGCCTGCGTCTTGGGGGCATCATCGCCCGCACCGGAGGTACGGAAGTGGTTACCCACTGGTGCTCCTTATCGTCGTGCGTTTAAACTACATGAGCGCTTTGTATTTTAGCAGTATTAGCTTTGCTGCACATAAGAAGCATGGCGTGCTTAGGGATCCCGTCGGCCGGGCACAGGGTTACTCTCCAAATCGTCCTCGGACATGTCGGAGCCCCCGCTGCGCGCTTCGCGCGGCAGGGGCTCCTCCGTCCTGCGGAAAGATTTGGAGAGTAACCCTGTGCCCGGCCTGCGATAACTAAGGGGTCGCCGCGTTTATCTTGGGGTGCTGCATATACAACGCTGGAAGGGTCTGAATTGCGCTTTGTCGATATATGCCCTTTTCCCTGATGGGACCGTGCTTGAGGGGCGTCTTCATGAGTTGCGGTGAAATAGGGACTGTTGAGCCTTTAAGCTGGCAAAACAGTCCTTATTTCACCGCAACTGAAACAGGGGCGCTCTCCAAGAGAGCGCCCCTGCCGGGTTTCCATAGTACTGGCGAAACAGTTTTATAGTTCTGACGAAGCAGTCCATGAAATCCGTCTTGCCTTATGCCAAGAACTCCTTGGTGGTCGCCACGATGTTGGCGGCGTCCAGGCCATACTTGTGCAAGAGCTCGGCACCCGGGCCAGACTCACCGAAGGTGTCGTTGACGCCGATCTTCTTGAGCGACGTCGGGCACTGCTCGCACAGGACGTCGGCAACGGCGCTGCCCAGGCCACCGATCACAGAGTGCTCCTCGACGGTCACGACGTGACCGGTCTTGGTGGCGCTCTTGACGATCAGGTCGGCATCGATGGGCTTGATGGTGTGCATGTTGATGACCTCGGCGTCGATGCCCTCGGCAGCGAGCTGCTCGGCGGCCTCGAGAGCCTCGCCGACCATCAGGCCGCAGGCAATGATGGTCACATCGGCGCCCTCGCGCATGACAATGCCCTTACCCAACTCGAACTTGTAGGTCTCGGGGTCGTTGATAACCGGCGAGGCCAAACGAGCGAAGCGCATGTACACCGGACCGTCGCACTCGTAGGCGGCGCGCGTCACGGCGCGGGCCTCGACGTCGTCGGCAGGAACGATCACAGTCATGCCAGGGATGACGCGCATGAGGGCGATATCCTCGCAGCACTGGTGTGTGGCGCCGTCCTCGCCCACCGAGATACCGGCGTGCGTGGCGCCAATCTTAACGTTGAGATGCGGGTAGCCGATGGAGTTACGGACCTGCTCAAAGGCGCGGCCGGCGGCAAACATGGCAAAGGTGCTCGCGAAGGCAACGCGGCCGGTGGTCGCGATACCGGCGGCGACGCCCATCAGGTTGCTCTCGGCAATGCCCACATCGAAGAAACGATCGGGGCAGGCGGCCTTGAACTTGCCGGTC
This sequence comes from uncultured Collinsella sp., assembly GCA_905199225.1. Classification (GTDB taxonomy): domain Bacteria; phylum Actinomycetota; class Coriobacteriia; order Coriobacteriales; family Coriobacteriaceae; genus Collinsella. Next base: position 18,773 of record CAJKFS010000035.1, read on the forward strand.
TGCGTGGCGGCGGCCAGGTCGGCGTCGAGGACCACAAAGTCATCGTGCTCGTTGGCGAGCTCGACGAGGGCCTCGCCGTAGCTTACGCGCGTGGCGATTTTTTTGACGTCTGCCATCCTAGAGCTCCTCTCCGGCGGCCGTGAGCTCTGCCATGGCCTGCTCAAACTGTTCATCGTTGGGGGCCTTGCCGTGCCAACCAACCTGGTTCTCCATAAAGGAAACGCCCTTGCCCTTCATGGTCTCGGCGATGATGGCGGTCGGCTGACCCTTGGTGGCGCGGGCCTCGGCAAAGGCGGCGCGGATCTGATCGAAATCGTTGCCGTCGGCAAGCTCCACCACGTGGAACTTAAAGGCGCGGAACTTGTCGGCGAGCGGCATGGGGTCGTTGACCTCCTCGACGGGGCCGTCGATCTGCAGGCCGTTGTGGTCGACGATCACGCAGAGGTTATCGAGCTGCTGGTTGCCGGCAAACATGGCTGCCTCCCAGACCTGGCCCTCCTCGCTCTCGCCATCACCCAGCAGGGCGTACGTGCGGTAAGTATCGCCCCAGTGCTTGGCGGCAACCGCCATGCCCACGGCGGCGGAGATGCCCTGGCCGAGCGAGCCGGTGGACATATCGACGCCCGGGGTGTCGTTCATGTTGGGATGACCTTGCAGGTGGCTGCCGATATGGCGCAGCGTCTCGAGATCCTCCTTGGGGAAGAACCCACGCTCGGCGAGCACGGCGTACAGGCCCGGAGCGCAATGGCCCTTGGAGAGCACAAAACGGTCGCGATCGGCCTTGCGGGGATCGGCCGGGTCGACGTTCATTTCCTCAAAGTACAGATAGGTCATGATGTCGGCAGCGCCGAGCGAACCGCCCGGATGGCCGGACTTGGCAGCGTGCACGCCGGTGACGATGCCCTTCCTTACCTCGTTGGCAACCTTTTTGAGCTCTTCGTCGCTCATTGTGCCTTCCTTTCATCCTCATTAGACAAAATGCGCACGGCACGGAAAGGTAATCCCAACACAGCCGCAATGCACGTATGTCATTCATTATGCTGGAAACTGATGGCTTTACCAGAGTTTTTATCATTATTTGAACAATTTAGCAGGCAGAACCGCTGATGAAACGGTTTATCAATGTGAACATCTTTTGGATGGAACGCGATCGACCCTACGCGCTAATGTCCTTGAATCCCTCGCCGAAGGCTTCCGTAACGTCGGCAACCGTCACGATGGCATGAGGATCGCGCTCGCGCACGATCGTCTTGAGGGTATTGAGCTCTCGACGGCTCACGATGACCATAATCACTGGCTTCTCGGCACCCGAATACATGCCAGTCGCCTTAAACTTGGTACAACCACGACCCAGGCCATACATGATATCGGCAGCGATATCAGGGAACTTGTCCGAGATGATGAGTACCATACGGCGTTTGTTGCCACCATCGACCACGGCATCGATCACGTAGCCGCTAATGACCATCGAAAGGCCTGCATACAGTGCGTTTTCGATTGAAAAGACCGGAGCCGATAGCGCGCATACGGCAACATCGATCGCCATGACGGTCGAGCCCACCGGCAGCGAGGTGTTACGCGAGATGATTTGGCCAATCGTGTCCGAGCCGCCGGTGTTGGCGCCGGCGCGCAACACCATGCCGTAACCGATGCCCGTAATAATGCCGCCCCACATGGCAGGGAGCATCAGGTCCGCATCCGCCAGAGGTGCTACAAACGGGGCGAACAGATCGGTAAAGAAGCCCAGCAGCACAAAGCCCGTCGCGGTCTGCACCACGTAGAACATGCCGCCCTCGCGCATAACGACCAACAACAGCAAGGCGTTCATCACGATCGTCTGAATACCAACGGGAAGCGATAGGCCGCGCGCCGCGCCGACCGCCTGGATAATGGTGGCAAGGCCCGTAACGCCACCGGCGGCAAGACCGTTGGGAATCAAAAACAAGTCGGTCGCGATGGCGGCCAAGGCACACCCCAACATGATCTGGGGCAGGTCGTGAAAGAAGTTCATCGAAAGAATGCGCTTGATGTCCAGACGATATGCCATGCTGCCTCCCTCAAAAAAGCGCACCCAAACGGATGCGCTTTGAACTTCTTCTTGTATTCGATTCTACCGATTCGCCGGACAAAAACCACCCCTGCGCAGGGTTTGCTCTGGATACAAAACCACCCTGCTGGGAGGGTTTTAATCCATCTCCACATAAACCGGGCGGTTTATGCAGACGGGGTCTCCGCGTCGGCGTTGCCGGTGGCCCAGCGATGGTAGCCAATAACAAACGGGTCCAGGTCGCCATCGTCAAGAACGGCCTCGACATTGCTGGTCTCCACGCCCGTGCGTAGGTCCTTGACCATCTGGTACGGGTAGAGCACGTAGCTGCGAATCTGGTTGCCAAAACCAATCGTGGTCTTGGGTCCGCGGATCTCATCCAGGGCCTCGGCGCGCTTCTCGAGCTCAATCTCGTACAGGCGGGCCTTGAGGATCTGCATGCACGCAGCCTTGTTCTGAATCTGGCTGCGCTCGTTTTGACAGGTAACCACAATGCCGCTGGGGAAATGCGTCACGCGCACGGCGGAGTCGGTGGTGTTGACGCCCTGACCGCCCGGGCCGCTCGCGTGGTACACGTCCACGCGGATGTCATCGGGGCTGATCTCGATGTCGATATCATCGGGTAGCACGGGGATGACCTCGACGCCGGCAAACGTGGTCTGGCGGCGCTTCTTGTCGTCGGTGGGGCTAATGCGAACCAAGCGGTGGACGCCGGCCTCGGCGCGCAGCATGCCAAATGCGTCCTTGCCCTCGACGGTAAAGGTCGCGCGGTCGATGCCGATGACCTCGGCTGCGGGACAGTCGTTGATGGTGACCTTCCAGCCGCGACGCTGGCAGTACTTCATGTACATCTTAAAGAGCATGAAGGTCCAGTCCTGGGCCTCCAGACCACCCTGTCCGGGCTTGATAGTCACAATAGCATCGCCGTGATCGAACTCACCGGTAAACCAGCTCGAAAGCTCAAGCTCGTCGATAGCGCGGGCCAGGCGTTCTGCCGTAGCGGCAGCCTCCTCGCGCAATGCGGCGGCGTCGGGGTCATCCCCCATCTCTTCGGCAAGCTCCAGCGCGGCGCGGGCATCGGAAAGCTCGCCGCGCGCGGTGTCCACGGCAGCGATATCTTCCTTGGTGCGAGCGATCTCCTCCATGGTGGCACGAGCGGCGTCGGCGTCATCCCAAAAGCCAGGGGCAACACTTTTGGCCTCGAGCTCGGTCACGCGGGTACGCTTCTCGTCCAAGTGGAGATACGACTCGACCTCACCGAGCCGGTCCGCAAACGCGTCCAGCTCGGCGGGCGTTACCTCTAAAGCCTCAGCCATTAACGATTCCTGCCGTGGCAGTACTTAAACTTCTTGCCGCTACCGCAGGGGCACGGGTCGTTGCGGCCCACGTTGACGTACGGATCGTCGCTCTCGGACTTGCGATAGGTGGTCACCTTGCCACCGTTGTTGACGGCAGCCGGACCACCCTGGACAGCCGTGCGGGCCTGCACCTGTGCCTGCTTGCGCAGCACCGAGTCGCCGTTGTCACCATCGACCTCGGCAGGACCGGAGAAGCGCGCGCCCTCGAGCGCGGGCTCCTCCTTGTGCTCCACGGCACGCGGGGCAGCCTTGATCTCGATGCGCAGAACCGTGCGCAGGTAATCCTCGTACATGGTGTCGACGAGCATCTGGAACGCGCCGTAGGCCTCGGTCTTGTACTCGACCAGTGGGTCGCGCTGGCCAAAGCCGCGCAGGCCGATGCCGGTCTTGAGGTAGTCCATCTCCTGCAGGTAGTTCATCCAGCGGGTATCGATGACGCGCAGCATGACCTGGGTGTTGAGCTCGCGCATCAGGTCCTCGCCCAAGCGCTCGGCCTTCATGTTGTAGCACTTCTCTACGTAAGCCAGGACATCGGCAGCCAGGGCCTCATAATCCTCGTCGGGGAACTTCGGCGTATCGATGTGGCCGGTGAGCTCCACAACCCACTTGCGCAGGCCCTCCAGGTCGCGCTCGCCATCGTGACTGTCCTTGGTGCAGAACTCCTGCACGCAGCGGTACACGGTGTCGTGCATGACCTCGGTGATGTGGTCGGTCAGGTCCTTGCCGTCCAGAATCTTATTGCGCTCGGCGTAGATGACCTGGCGCTGCTTGTTCATGACGTCGTCGTACTCAAGGACGCTCTTACGCATGGAGAAGTTGATGCTCTCGACCTTGTGCTGGGCGCTCTCGACGGCCTTGGAGATGATCTTGTGCTGGATGGGCATGTCGTCGCCCATGTCGGCCGTGACCATCATCTTGGAGACGCGGTCCATCTTGTCGCCGCCGAACAGGCGCATGAGGTCGTCCTCGAGCGACAGGTAGAACTGGGTCTCGCCCGGATCGCCCTGACGACCGGAGCGGCCGCGCAGCTGGTTGTCGATACGACGGGACTCGTGGCGCTCGGTTCCGATAACGGTCAGGCCGCCGGCGGCAAGCACGCGCTCGCGCTCGGCCTTGCAGGTCTCCTTGGCCTCGGCGTTAAACTGCTCGAGCTGCTCGGGCGTCACGTCCTCCATGGTCAGGCCCTCGTACTCCAAGCGCTCGCGCACCAGCTCGTCGGGGTTGCCGCCCAGCAGGATGTCGGTACCACGACCGGCCATGTTAGTAGCGATGGTCACGGCGCCGTAGCGTCCGGCCTGGGCAACGATATGAGCCTCGCGCTCGTGATGCTTGGCGTTGAGGACCTCGTGCGCGATGCCGCGCTTGGTAAGGGCGGCGGACAGCTTCTCGGAGCTCTCGATGGAGACGGTGCCCACCAGGACCGGTTGGCCCTTGGCGTGACGACGCTCAACGTCGTCGGCAACGGCGTTGTATTTAGCCTGAATGGTGCGGTACACCAGGTCCTCGTGGTCCACGCGCTGCACGGGCTTGTTGGAGGGGATGACCTCGACGGGCAGCTTGTAGATCTCGCGGAACTCAGCATCCTCGGTAAGTGCCGTGCCGGTCATGCCGGAGAGCTTGTCATACAGACGGAAGTAGTTCTGCAGGGTGATGGTGGCCAGGGTCTGGTTCTCCTCGCGTACGAGCACGCCCTCTTTGGCCTCAATGGCCTGGTGCAGGCCCTCGGAGTAACGGCGGCCTTCCATAATGCGGCCGGTGAACTCGTCGACGATCTTGACCTCGCCGTTGGTGACCACGTACTGCTTATCACGGTGGAACATGTACTGGGCCTTCAGCGCCTGCTGCAGGTGGTTGACCAGCTGGCCGGAGAGATCGGCATAGATGTCATCGATACCCAGGCGGCGCTCGATCTTCTTAAGACCGCGCTCGGTGGCGGCGATGGTGTGCTTGGCCTCGTCCATGACGTAGTCGCCCGTGGGTTCAACGTCCTCGGTGGCGGTGAGCATGTCGTGCGACACGTCCTCACCGCGCTCCAGGCCGCGCACGGCGCGCGCGAAGTCCTTGTAGGTGCTGGCGGACTTAGTGCCGGCGCCCGAGATAATGAGCGGCGTCCTGGCCTCATCGATCAGGATGGAGTCGACCTCGTCGACGATGGCGTAGTTGTGACCGCGCTGCACGCGCTGCTCGGGACGGGTGACCATGTTGTCGCGCAGGTAGTCGAAACCGAACTCGGAGTTGGTGCCGTAAGTGACGTCTGCCTGGTAGGCCGGGCGCTTGAGCTCGAGCGGCATGTTGTTCTGGAGCAGACCGACGGTCATGCCCAGGTACTTGTAGATGCGGCCCATCCACTCGGAGTCGCGCTTTGCCAGGTAATCGTTGACGGTAACGACATGCACGCCCTTGCCGGCGATAGCGTTGAGGTAGCCGGCCAAGGTGGAGACGAGCGTCTTGCCCTCGCCGGTCTTCATCTCGGCAATATGACCCTCATGAAGCGCCATGGCGCCGATGAGCTGTACGTCAAAGTGGCGCATGCCCGTGATGCGCTTGGAAGCCTCGCGCACGGTGGCAAAGGCCTCGGGAAGCATGTCGTCGAGCGACTCGCCGTTGGCGTAACGCTCGCGGAACTTATCGGTCTGGGCGCGGAGTTCCTCCTCGGTCATCTTCTCAAACTGGGGCTCAAGACCGTTGATCTGGTCGACGATCTTGTAGTAGCGCTTAAGGTCCTTATCGGATCCAAAGGACAGCAGCTTTGACATGAATCCCATGTGGTTTTCCTTTTTGGCCATCGCCCACGCCGTGCAGCTGCGGGCGAGTTAAACACAGATGATTGTACTTTAGCCAAACAAGGCGCGGCCTATACGGTCGACCTCGACCGCCACGTAATAACTACGACCCGACCGACCTGCCAAAAAGGGACTGGTTTATTTTGGCAGGTTTTATCTGGGAAAACGCCGTCACTCTGCCATTTGGTGCAAACCAACCCGTCCCCTTCGCACCAATCTGGTGCAATGGGAACGGGTTAGCCTGCACCAATAAAAAGAAAAGGGCCGCGCACCCAAACGGATGCACGGCCCTTTTGCCATGAATGCGAGCGATTCCTCGGCGAGCTATTTACTCAGCAGCCTCGGTGGTCTCGGCCTCGGCAGCGGCCTCCTCGACGGGAGCCTCTGCGGGAGCCTCGGCGGCCTGCTTGGCAGCCTCCTCGGCAAACTTAGCAGCACGCTTGGCCTTCTCGGCAGCCTTAGCCTCAGCGGCGGCCTTGCGAGCGGCCTCGGCCTCAGCAGCCTTGGCAGCCTTGGCAGCCTTGGCCTCCTCGGCCTTCTTGAGCTGGGCGGCAGCGGCGCCACCGAACTTGTCGGCGAAGCGCTGGACGCGTCCACCGGTGTCGACGAACTTCTGCTGGCCGGTGTAGAACGGGTGGCACTCGTTGCAAAGCTCAACCTTCATCTCGGACACGGTAGCGTGCGTCTTGAAGGTGTTGCCGCAGGAGCACGTCACCGTGCACTCGACATACTGGGGATGGATACCCTGCTTCATGGTAGGACTCCTTATTGGTCAGGCGCTGGTTACCGATCAGCGCATAAGGCGTCTTGGTTTCCGACCAAGACAACAAACTCGGCTATGGTACCACGGCGCCGCGCGTCCCACAAAAGGTTCACGGTCTTTTCGGCACGACATGAGCTGGACCTTAAATATCAACTTCATCCGAACACTCCCCCACATTCATCCCTCGTATGTATCGAGGTATTCCTGCTTGAGCGTCTGCGAGGACGACTCGATCTTTTCCACGAGCGTGCCGGCCTCGATGAAGTAGAACGAGTTGGTGAGGTCT
>CAJKFS010000036.1 GCA_905199225.1 uncultured Collinsella sp.
GGGCGGCGGTGCTGATTCGCAATATAGGTGGTGTCGAAAGGGCCTAGGACTCACCCAATCGTTCCACCACCAGCGTAGAGGGATCGTCGGCAAATCACGCATGCGGTAGAAAATGGCAAGAGCCTAAATTTAGTTCGAAGCTTTATTTAACAAATCGAAAGGGCCGATAAAACGCATGATGAAACTAACCAAGAGCCTCCTGAGACCCTCCAGCATCAAGCAAATCGCAAACACAGCCGTTGGAACCAGAAGCACCTGCAATAATCCCAGTCCAACGCCGACACGCGTAAAGGGAAACAGCGAGCTCCAAAGCCAACTTCGGATAGGCGCATAGTCAGAAATAAGATAAGTAGCAAAACAAAGCCTCGCTACAGCGTTAATGAAACGGGAGGAAAAATGCGGCATCTTTAAATCGACCAATAAGACCGAAACTGCTATAGCTAACGAAAAAATAGACGCCGGTGAACCGAAAAAACCGCTATACAAATTCGCAAAGGTCGAGCCCAGCAAGCCATCAAAATGGAATTGACCGTAAAACGAGATTGCAACTCCCACAAAGGAAGCAATGCAGCAAGCAACCAGGAGCCGCATATCCACTATTGACAAGTCTACATACCAGCGAATATAGCAAACAACAACGCAAATTATAATAAAATCTACTAGTAGCCCGTCGATGGGAATCCAAAAGAGCGGCACATAACGCAGGAATCCAAAGACAGAGACCAGAAAAACTCCTAGATACCGATGTAGTTTCTGGCCCAACGCATGCAAAGCCGGAAGTATAAAGGGCAGCAAAAATACAAGCCAAGCATAGACGGTTACAAACCACCAACTAGAACCAGTAAGAGTTGGTGCAAAAATATCTATCAAATTGGTTGGACTTACTTGAATATCGCCGCGAAGCATGAAGAAAAAGCCCAGCGCAATACTATAAAAGAGAACCGTGCCTTCGATTGAAGCTATCTGTTTAACAGCCTTGTTTATGGAGTATTCGACTTTCCCCGCAACAAACCAGATTGTTATGGCAACAAAGCAGCCGACCGCAGTTCTTCCAATTGGATAGAAAAAGATATTGTAGAAAAACCTAGTAAACGAATCAGGAAATACGGAAACAGAATCAGCGTTGTGAACAACAAAATGCTGAGCCATTACCGTCCACATAAGGACAATGCGAAGTAATTCGATACGGGAATCTCGCATTTTTACCATAATGCTCCCAAGTAAAAATCAAAACCTAATAATACCTCGACCTAGAACCGTTCGAGAATCTCCTCGGCATTCTCTCGCAGATAGATATCTAGGTCCGGCACGGCAAACTGCACGTAGCCCCTCTGTGGTGCCTGAATAACCTCTCTTTGTAGCAATTTTGCCCTAATGGAGCTGACCTCATTGGTCTTTTTACCCATGCGCTTAGCAATCTCGGATGATTTGGACTGTTGTTTATCCTCGCACATGGCCAAAAGGTATTTGATATCGTTGAACCCCAGTCCAGAAATCGCGGGCTCGTGAACAACATCGTGAAAACGAGCCTCTGCCAGCGCAATGCCTTCGGTGACGTCGCGCTCGCTCACAATGGCACTTTTGGCACGATGCAAGTTGGCGCGCTGCCAAATAGAATAACCGACCAGTTGCACCAGATAGGCATAGCCCTTAGTGGCCTTAGCGGCTCTCGACAGGAGATTGTCCTCTATGGTCAAGCCAGTCGCGACAAAGCTATCGCCCATAGAGAGCGCTACCTCCACCTGGTTGATAGGCGCCAGATCTTCGGGGAGGGCACGGCGCAAGAACGTAAGTGCCTTACCGTTAATAAGATCCATAACACCGGCGGGTAAGCCGGCAAAGGCAAGTGCAATATCTACTTTTTCCCCTATCAAAAGCTGAACCGTAGACGCAATGGCACGCATATCGTCAATCGGAGCGTCCTGAACCTCATCGATGGCAATAAAAAGACCCTTGGATGACTTCGCTGTCGAACTCAGCAACTTTCTAAGGCTCGACTCTTTGGGTGCAACATCGACTTTCGCAGAAACAAAGCCGGCGTTTACGCCGACCGAAGCATTGGCCGCAAGGGAAGAATCAGCAACCTGATCCCTCAAGTCCAGCAATAGGTTAGGGCCAGCAGAAACAATAGCGGTCTTCCATCCAAGCTCTCGCGCACGATCCCTAAGATCACAGAGCAAAACAGTTTTTCCGGAGCCCCTCGGTCCAGCAATGCGCATGAGCCTCGCAGGTGCACCAATTCCCGCATTCAAACTCTCGGTAAACTCAAGGGCGATATCATCACGACCAATTATGCGCGGAGGCTCAGCGCCGGCAGTGGGACGAAACGGATTATGGAATGCTATGGCGCTCACTTGTTTGCCTTTCTAGGGAATCGATTAACAGCCAATCATCGTTTAAATAATTATCGCAGACTATATCGGATAATATCGAGCTGTATAAGCTTGTATAAACTTATCGCGAAAGTATCGAGCTTTCGTTATTTATCTTAGTAAGTAGTCCAACGCTGTTTTCTTCCAAGCTCATACCAAAAGATAATTTAGGACTTCCTAAAACCATTGCCTTAGGCCGAGAAATACTCGCTCTCAGCGGATAAGTTCGGCCCCAACCACGGATCGCCGTCGAGGAAGAACTCTGGCCAGCGTTGCATGAACAGCGCCTGCTCGCGCTTCCAGCGGCGCAGCTTTTCCTCGTTGGCCTCTTCCCTGCCGCGCGAGGTGAACTCGTAGTGGAACAGCTCGGCATAGGGCGTAAAGATGGTGCGGTAGCCCGCCTCCCAAACGCGCAGGCAAAAGTCCGCGTCGTTAAAGCCGACGGCGAATTCCTCGTTGTATCCTCCGACCTGCTCAAACACGTCGCGACGAACCATCTGGCAGGCGCCCGTTACGGCGCTAAAGTTGCCCGGACGCACAGCACGGGCAAGGTATCCCTCACGCTTTGCCGAGAAGTCCTGGTCGGCATGGGCAAGTGCGCCACGCACGCCAACCACAATGCCAGCGTGTTGCACCAAATGATCGGCAAAATAGAGCTTGGCGCCCACCACGCCCGCATCGGGACGCTGCAGATAGCCCATCATCTCTTCGATAAAGTCCGGGCTTATAACCTCGGTATCGTTGTTCAACAGCAGCAGATAGTCGCCCTTGGCATGTTTAACGCCAAAGTTGATGATCTGGGAGTAATTGAACTCGCCCGGCCACCACTCGACGCGCGCAACACCCTTGCCACCAGACGCAGCGGCTACGCGCTCCGGGAGGTTTTCGTAATACGCAAAGGTCTCCGGGTCTTCGCTGTTGTTCTCTACCAAGACGATCTCGTAGTTGGTATACGTGGCCTTCTGGGCGATCGACATCACGCAGGCGTCGAGCGTCTCAACGTGGTCCTTGGTGGGAATCACAATGCTCACCAGCGGCGCAGGCTCCGGCAGCGCATAGCGCATGCGGTAGACAAACGGCGTCTCGGACTCCTCGACCGTTCCATGAACACCCAGCGAGTCAAAGTGACGCTGCAGTGCAAGGCGTCCGGCCTCGATGGCATATGGCTTGCTATCGGCAGAACCGTCGGCGGTTGAGCCGGGGTGAACGCGCCAGTGATACAGCACGTGCGCAACGTGCTCAAAGCGCGCGCCCGCCGCAAGACAGCGGAGCGTCAGGTCGTAATCCTGGGCACCCGCAACGTCTTCCGGCGACACGCCAATGCGATCGATGAGCGCCTTCTCCACCATCAGAAAATGCGTCACGCAGTTATGGCTATAGAGCAGGTCAACGTTGAGCTTGGTCTTAAAGACCGGCTGGCCCCACTCCCCCGTTTTCTGGAACATGTCTTCGTCGCAGAACAGGACCTGAGGGCGCTCGTCCTTGGCGCCCTTGTTCAGAGCGGCAACATAGCGGAACAGCGCGTCCAGTTCCAGAATGTCATCATGGTCCAAGAACGCGATGTAGTCGCCCGTCGCTTGCTGAATACCTGCGTTGGTGTTGACCACGATGCCGCCGTTACCGGGCAGCTCGATGCGACGGACGCGCTCGTCGTGAGCGGCAGCCGCAAGATTGGCCACCGCATCCCATTCGGGCGAGGCGTCCATCAGAAGCAATTCCCAGTTGTCATAGCTCTGGGCAAGCACCGAATCCAGCAACTCGCGCAGGTAAACCCGATCGGTCTTATAGCACGGCACCACAATGCTCACGAGAGGCCTGTAGGCGAATGCTGCCGCGGCGACGCGCTGGCACGCCAAGTCGCCCGGCTTTGCGCGATGCTGCTCAAACCAACGGCGATAGGCCGCATCATCCGCGCGCGCATCCTTCATGCGGTTCCAGCTGTCGTCGACCATACCGTTGTACAGGCGGCCATCCATGGCGCAAAAACCGCTCTGGATCTGGCCCACGGGATCAGTTGCAATCGCGACAAAGTCTCGAATGTCCTCGGGCATCTCCACGCTCAGATACGTTTTATTGACGCGGCATCCGTTCTGCTGCGGCACGTCGACCTGCGACTCAAACATATGAACCGTGGCATCGATGTCATTCATATGCGTATCGAGTATCTCAAGCTGGGGCGTGCACTGGGAGTCTCCCGCCCATGTGACCTCGTAGCGCCACACAGCACCCGAATCGGCCGGTAGATAACGGACGGCATCGATCTCGTAGCGGCCGCAGCGCTCGCCGCGCTGCGCATCGCGGATAAGCGCACACAGCACGGGCTTTGCCTTGTAGTTGATCTTGGATTCCAGCTTAGCCATACGGCTATCGAGGCGAATGGATCCGAGCTTTTGGCCACTGGATGCAAAGTCGACATCGATTGCAGAGCCATCCAAAAACGGCAGCACCAAAACGGCAAGCTCGCGCTCGTAGCCCGCAACTGAAGGGCATAGCGCCAACACGCGGCCATGATCGATCGGCAGCGCCAACGACGGCACGCTGGCACCATTGGTCGTCGCGTGGGCAAAAGCCTGGGAGCCCTCGCACTCAATAATCTCCGCGACATCCTTGCCGGCAAAACGAAGCAGCACAAACAGGCGACCCTGGCTGCGGCAAAGCGCCAAACGCTTGATACTCATCTACACCTCTCGCTTTCCCAGGGCATTCGCGGCCATACGCTTGTACGCACCTAGGCGTCCAAACCTCAAGACATCGTAATCGAACATGAGCTTTTTGCACGCACGGGCGCTAGGGGTTTTATCGGCGAGCGCAGCGTGCACCATGGCGGCGACAGCAGGAGCGCATTGTGCGAGCGCGGCATCGCTACTTACAGCAGAGCCGTTAAGCACTGCCGCCACGGCAGCGATCACCTTGCCGCAGTCCGAACCCAGCAACCTGAGCGCGTCGTACAGCACCAGATCGCACAGGAAATATGCCAGGTCCTCGGCATGCTGAGCATCGAGACCGTCGCGCCGCCAGTCAGTCAGCACCGCGGAGTAAATCTTCACGTGCTCCAGAAGACGCGTCTCGTCGTCGTAGCGCATGGTGTCCATGAGCGAGCCCTTGCGCGCCACGCGATAGTCGTACAGCTTGTTCGAGATAAGCGCGGTCTTACACGAACGACCGTACACGGCAAAGTCGAAGACCTGGTCCTCGCCATACTTGACGGTTTCATCGAAAACGATCCCGTTGTTGAGCAAAAAATCGCGCTTGCAAGCGGTGCGCCACGCAAAGGGACGAGACGCCTCCTTAAATAGCAGGTCGGAGCTATAGCCCTCAAATGACACATCGCGCGGGCTCAACACATAGTTAAGCCACGGATACCCCGCCTCCAGCGGATACGGGTTCGCGCCAAAGGTCAAAACGTCGCAGTCTTCACGCTCAAAGGCACCGACGATCACACGGCACGCGTCGGGCGTAAAGCGGTCGTCGGAATCCAAAAACGCGACGATGGGCGCCGTGGACGCGGCGATGCCCGCATTACGCGCGCTCGACAGGCCGCCGTTGGGCTTATCGACCAGCGTAAAGCGCGCGTCCTTTTCGCAATAGGCAGCCGCAATATCGCGCGAACCGTCCGGCGAGCCATCGTTGACCAGCACGCCTTCCCAATCGGGCATGTCCTGCGCAAGCAAGGAGTCCAGGCACCAGGCCAGGCACTCCTCCACCTTATAGATGGGAACGACAACGGAAATCTTGGGGGTAGTCATAGCCAAGTGCTCCTACTGTGCGGCCGGCACGTCATCGGGATGCGGATTATCGCCGTAGGTGCGCTGATACGTCAGCACGCGCCAGACCAGCGGCAGGCCGCCAATCTTAAAGTAGTGCTTAAACGTATTGAGCTTGCCGGGCTTCTTAAAGTCAAAGCGCGAATCGATATAAGCACGGGGCGACTTGACCATCAGGCGCAAGTCGGTCTCGCCGCGCGGATCGAACAGCGACAGATCAAAGCGACCGGCATCCCAATCGGCCTTGAGCTCGGGCGAAGCCTTCTCCCAAAACTGCTCGCGCAGCTCATCGACCAGACGCTCGTCATTCCAGCGATACGTATCGACCTTCATGCGCATTAAAATGCCCTGGAGCTGAACCTTGAGCTCGGGACGTTCATCCAAAAAGCGCTGCATCTCGGCGTATTCGTCGCACACGCAAAATACCTTGTTGGGCGAATTAACGGAGCTCTTCTCGTTATCCTGGCGATAGCAAAGGATTGGGTCCGCAATAAAGGCAGCCCGCTGAGCGCACGCCCAAACTTTGAAGTTAAAACCCGCATCCTGATATGAGGCGCCCGGCGTAGGGAGGAAGCGAATCTGGTTGGCGTTGAGAAACTCACGTCGATAGATGGCCGACCAAATGGAAGGCTTACGGTAAAAGATGCCCGGGCGGTCGACGGGGCGATACGCGGCACCCGTCATATGCTCGTCGATGATCCCAAACAGCTCGCGGCGCTCGGTGGGCGTGGACCAGTACAGATAGAAGTCGCCCTTCACCACATCGGCGTGCTCGGCGTCTGCCTTGGCAACCAGCTTTTGGAGCGAATCCTCAAACATAAAGTCGTCGGACTCAAGGATGCCAACGTACTCACCGCGCGCCATCTCCAGGCCGCGGTTCATCGAGTCACCGTAGCCGCTATTGGCTTTGTCGATCATCTTTACACGGGGGTCGCGCTCCATGTACTCGCGGATGATATCCGGCGAACTATCGGTAGAACCGTCGTTAATGCAAATGATCTCAATGTCTTTGAGCGTCTGCGCAACGGCGGAATCGAGGCACTCGCGCAGATAGCGCTCAACATTGCAGATGGGAACAAGCAGCGAAACTTTAGGGGTATCAGAGTTCTGCAAGAGAACCTCCTGTTGAATAGCGTGTAACAGGGTTATTTTAGCAGCCGAGTTACGGCGGGCGACAGCGCTTGGAATTAGATAAAGCGCTCCAGGCAGGCTTTGAGACCGCGAGTCGAAAGATAGAACAGCGCGGCGTCTGCCATCGAAACGCCCGAGGTCGCCGCAACGAGCTTGTGGGCAACACGGCGAACGGCGCCCTTAGCAGGCATATCCGCCCACTCAGTTCCCAAAAACATCGTGAGGTCCATGTTGACGCGAGCCGCCACGCGATGGAAGTCATCGGAATCCAAGCGCGCCAAATCAAACACGATAAGGTCCAAGAACCAGGTGATCAGCTCACCGGGACACAGGTCCAAAAGACCGTAGGCCGCCCAGTCCTCCAAGACCTCCTCGAGCATCCTCATGTGGGCGTCAAGCTTTTTGGCGCGAGCCTCGGCACTGTTGAACTCGTGCGTCGCCGATTCGCTCTCCATCACGTAGTGGTAGAACTTGTCCGGCATGACGACGGTCTTGCGGGCAAGCGCATAAGCCGCAAATTGAAAGACGACGTCCTCGCCCAAAGCCAAACCGGGGGCGAAGCGAATGCCTTCGCGATTGAGCAGCTCACGCGAAAAAGCCGCACGGCAGGCATACGGCTGTGCATTTGCGTGGAACAGCAGCTGAGGATCGCGAGCGCCAAAGGAGCCCGCTTCGGGGCTCATGAGCTGCTGGACGCGCTTGGGAGCGGCATCGGCGGGCTCACAGACGCCACCAAAAACGGCGACCTCGGCATCCGACGACTCCATAGCCTGCAGCACGCGCTCGACCGTCTGGGCGTCGATGTAATCGTCGGCGTCTACAAAAAAGACGACCTCGCCCTCGGCGGCATCGATGCCGGCGTTTCGAGCACACGAAACGCCGGCGTTTTCCTGATCAATCACCAAAACACGGTCGTCGGCCTGCGCGATCTGGTGCAACACGTTCAACGAATCATCAGTCGATCCGTCATTGACACAAACGACCTGAATCGAGCGCTCGGACTGTGCCAACAGCGAATCAAAGCATCGCTGAATGGAGTGCGCAGAATTGTAAACGGGGACGACAATGGTAGCTTTAGGACACGAGGCCTCTCCCATGCCGACCTACCCCCTCAGCGATTCGATGAGGAAGGCAGCAACCACGCCTGGGCCTCCAACCGAGGCGTAATACTTAGCACGCCCCAAGGCACCATCCGTCGCAAAACTCGGGTGCTCGTCAACCCAGCCCTCAGGATCTTTGAGGATGGCAGCGAGATTTGCGCGCTTCCACGGCTTGAGGTCGTCAAGCGAAAAGTCCCCGGCGTCCAAGGCCGCCTGAAATTCCTTGGCCATCTGCACCAGGAACTCCTTATAGAACTTAGGCGCCAGGCGCACGTAGTTCCACATGTACGAATCGTACTTAATGAGCTGATTGAACTTGAGCATGCGCGCGACATCGACGCTTGCGTGGTCGCGGGCATAATCCTCTCGAATCCAACGCTCAATCTCGGCATACTCGGTATTGACGCAAAAGACCTTAGCCGAAGAATTGACCGAGGAATTCTCGTTGTCCTGTCGATACGACAAAACAGCATCATGCAGGTAAACAGCCTTATCGGCGCACGCGATCACCTTAAAGGCAAATGACGTGTCCTGAAAGGATGCCCCCTGAGTCGGCAGGAACGTAATGCCGTTGCGCTCAAGAAAATCGCGACGGTACACTGCCGACCAAATCGACGGCTTTTGCTTAAAGAACTGCGTCGTGTCGCTCGGGTGCACCGGCTTGCCGCAGTCCTTGGCCTTAAACATCTCGTGCAGCGAACGGCGCTCCTCGGGCTTAGACCAGTAGAAATCAAAGTTCGCCTTCGCAAAGTCGGCATTATTGCTATCGGCGGCCGAGACAAGCTTTTCGAGTGCGTCGGACGCCATAAAGTCATCGGACTCCAAGATGCCAACGTACTTGCCACGCGCCATCTCCAGACCGTGGTTCATCGAGTCGCCGTAGCCGCTGTTGGCCTTGTCGATCATCTTGACGCGCCCATCGCGCTCCATATACTCGCGGATAATCGCCGGCGAGTTATCGGTCGACCCGTCGTTAATGCAGATGATCTCAATATCCTTGAGCGTCTGCGCCAGGGCGGAATCAAGACACTCGCGCAGGTAGCGCTGAACATTGTAAATGGGAATAAGCAGCGACAGAACAGGGCTGCCAGAGGCGTTAGTAGACAAATGTGCTCCTTAGGAAATACCTGTCGTTTCATGGTATCAAAGGGTCAGCGCGCTAACGGGCGTTTATATAATCTATGGAGCCTCTTGCGGGCAAAGCAGCCCCACGTCATGCGGCGGGCCCATGGCAGGTTCCTGCGTTTTATTCAAAGCTTGCCGTTAAGGCGCGCCGAGCCTTTACAATAGGACAGTCCCAAGGACGTATTCGATAGCTTCCGTGCAGCGCATGCGCGCCGCGCGTGAAAGGATATATTGCCCCATGCCTTCAACCCTTCCCGCTCCCATCGATAAGCTCGCCATCGTCGTCGTTACGTACAAACGCCAGGAACTCCTGGCCAACTTGTTCGACTCCATGACCGAGCTCACGGCAACGCCCTGGCGCATCGTGATTGTCGATAACGAGAATTCGCGCGAGACCGAGACCATGTGCACCGCATTCAACGAGCGCCTGGCCAACCTGTGGGGCATCGACACCGAGCAGCCCGACGCGCAGGGCAGCACCGACCGTGTCATCTACGCCCCGCAGCTCGAAAACGGCGGCGGTGCGGGCGGCTTCTCCGCCGGCACTAAATGCGCCTACGACCTGGGCGCCCAGTGGTTCTGGGTGATGGACGACGACGTGCTCGTCATCCCCGAAGGCATCGAGCGTCTTGCCAAGTGGACCGACCGCTATGATGTCATCCAGGGTTCGCGCCTGGACTTTGACGGCGGCGCCTTCTTTTGGCAATACCAACTCATCCTTTCGCTCGGCATTCCCAACCCAGTCGCCAAGTGGGACCTGGGACCCGAGGGCTACCGCGCCATGAACCAGCTATGCTTTGAGGGCGGCATGTTCTCGCGCCGCGTGGTCGACAAGATCGGCCTGCCCGATGCGCGATTCTTCATCTACGGCGACGATGCCTGCTATGGTTACGTGGCCAGCCAGCACTTCCCCGCCGCCGTTGTGGCCGACGTGGTGCTCAAGCGCGCCCGCGCCGTCTCTAACTGGGATATCGCCGGCAAGCGCCAGCTCAACTCTACGAGCGACACCAACCGCTACTACATCATGCGCAACCGAGGCTTCCTCGCTCGCTATATGCAGATCTACGGTGACTACCACCCCATGCTGTTCCGCCTGGGCAATGCCGCGACCTTCTGCAAGGAATTCATTCGCCTGGCTGCGGTCGATAAGTGCTATAAGACCGGTATTCCGGCGCTGCGCCGTGGCATGAAAGACGCCCGCAAGATCATCAAGGATCCCAACTGGAAGCCCATGCCACCCATGAAGGACACCGAGTAACGGAAGCCGGAAACACCTCAGCGCTTAAAGCCGCTGGTACACCGTAGCCACATGCTGTCCATCAAACCCAAACCCCCAGCGCATGCGGCCAACGCCGGGTCGCGGCACACGGATTTCGTCGATGCCGTCGCGCTCTATGTCGAGCAGCGCCTGCACGGCCAGCAATTCCAGGCCCAGCGCATCCACACCGGGGTCATACATCATGTTGATCGTTATCAGCGGACGTTCATCGAGCATACCGATCGTATCGGCTATGTCGAACGCGGCGCCCGTAGGAAAAACCTGGATGTCCCAGCGATCCGCGCCACACTTTCGCCTCGAAGCAGGATTGGCATAGCCCGGCAATCCAAAGCAGAGTCCTTGCAAGAGTAGGTGATATGGCAGCGGTGTATCTGGGTCGGTCGCACCGATTCCCGCATCTCCCAAGATGCGGCTTAGCGCCCGCCTCACGGTATCCTCGTTCCCATGGCACAGCCCGTCGCGAAACGCATCGACGTCTCGAATGTCTTCTGCAGCGCACTCAAACCACTCAATAATCACTAGACGCAAGGCCTGGCGAAGCTCGTTATTGGGCAATCGCAAAGCACGGAAGCGATCGCCATGCTCTGGCTCCTCAGTCATATCCGTCGTGAGAAAACCGGACAGATACAGCGCTGTCCACATGCCATCGTCAGGCGAGACATCTGGCTCTGCAGTGCCCAAACAAAGCGGGGCCTCAGCGCACCCATGGGCCTCGAGCAAATCAAACAAGACCGAAAGGCGGTCGAGATTCCACCCGGCAACTACCCTACTCAGGCAATCGGCATATCCATACAGATCGGCACGCACAGGCGCCGTGCAGCCTCGGCCCAGAAAACCGATCACACGCTCTGGACTCGAGCAATAGGCCCTGCCAAACCGATACCCCTCGAGCCATTCACGCGCATCATTCAGGTATTCCTCGCGCCCAGCATGATTCAAAAGAGCCTCGGCCTCGGCATCCGAAAAGCCGAACCAACGGTCACACCAGGTCGAAAGCGGCGTCGTCAGACAATACGAGCAGCAGTGCAAAGAAAGCGCCGCTTCGGCAGGGCCGGGACACTCCCCCATCAAACACGTCAGCCGCAACGAATCGCGCGCAGCAGCAATGGCGTCGAACAGCACGCGATCGAATAGATCTGCCGGATCGGCGCCGGAAGCGTCCCTCGCGCTCGCACGGCAAGAGCACGCCCCATCGTACCCATCAACGAGCAATACAACCTGCTCATCGTAGGCAATCTCCAGCAGCTCTATGAGCACACCGAGCACCGAGTCAACCTCGTCCGCGCTCGCCACGCCACGCGCGACACGTTCGACGTGACGCACCTTATCTCGAGCTAAATCCGGAGCCTCCAAGAGCGCCAACAAGCGAGCGCACTCGCCCGAAAGGGCATCGCGCACGACGCCGGCAACAGCGGGGCCACGCCTCGCAGCGCCAGAAAAGTCCAGCGATATCACCGGATAGCAAGCGTACTCATCCCGATAGCGCCCGCCGTCCGCATCCCAAATCTGAGCATCGGCAAACGAGATCCGACCGGTGCGACCGACCGCTGGACGCTCCAGAAAAGCCCTGAGCATCGACAAGTTCATGCTCTTGCCAAAACCCTCGGGTCGACAGCACACCACAACGGACGCGTCGCAGTCCAACACATCGGCAATAAACATGGTCTTGTCGACCAGCGTGCAGCAACCAAGAGCCTCCGCATAGTCGTGCATGCCAATGGGCAAAGCCGCATCGTCGGCACAGCCGATCAAGCGCACGCCAAAGCCAGCAGCACAATCAACATTTGCCTGTTCAGACACCAAAACGTTCCCCCTAAATCGCTGCACGATGCCAATTGTAATGACCGCCTCGCGCGTACCGACGACGCCGCGCGAACATATCGGGCAACGGTAGCAACAAGAGGTGTGAGGGGGCATAACTAATCGTTGCACAACAAAACGGGGCCCGATGCATTCGCACCGGACCCCGTCCCAACTCTTTAGTTATCTGGCAACCGAGAGGCTACTCCTCCGAGCTGTCCTCCCCAGAAGCCTTCTTCTGCTGATCGAGCTTATGCTTACCACTTACGATAGACGTAGCACCCAGTGTGGCCAAGCTCGCGCTGGCAAGGCTCGCCATCACGATCAAGTCGCCCGTCTTGGGCATGTTGCCGCCAGATGACTTGGTTGTGGTGGTCGTGGTGGTTGTAGTGGTAACCGTTTTGGAGTCATTTTGCTCCTGGACTTGGTTGTCAGCACCGCTCTTGTCGTCGTCTTCGGACTGTTTCTTTTCGCCCTCGGTCTTGCTCTCGTCCTTCTTCTGAGCGGATTTGTCGTCCTTCGCCTCAGAGCTAGAACCCTTATCGGATTTGGTCTTCTCGGAAGCCTTGTCCTTGGAGTCGCCCTTTGCGGCCTCGGTCTTTTCCGTGGAAACCTGATCAGAGTTGTCC
This sequence comes from uncultured Collinsella sp., assembly GCA_905199225.1. Taxonomy (GTDB): domain Bacteria; phylum Actinomycetota; class Coriobacteriia; order Coriobacteriales; family Coriobacteriaceae; genus Collinsella. Next base: position 13,201 of record CAJKFS010000036.1, read on the forward strand.
TTGTTCTGAGTCGAGCCGTTATTGACACCAGCCATCAGCGAAGAGCCCAGCGTAGAACCAAGCTGCACGGAGAAAGAAGGCTTCTTGTCCGGCGAAGCAACGGGAGCGTCCGGCGCCTTATTCGAGTCGTCCTTGGAAGCATCGGAATCAGAAGCGGCGCCAGTGTTAGAGTCATTGCTAGAACCAGTATCGGCGGAAGAATCGCTCGAGCCAGTGGAAGAGTCAGAGGAACCAGCGTCGGTCGAACCAGAGGCGGCGCTGCCCGTATTGCCGGCAGAGCTTGAAGACGAATCGCCCGCAGCAGAGCCGTTCGAATCGGAGCCGTTCGAGGTGGAACCGTCGTTGATAGCGCCACCAGCAGAGCCATTACCGTCAGCATCGGTCGAGGGCGCATCCATCCTGTCATCGTTGGCATCGTCACTCGAGCCGTCATTCGAATCAGGCGTCGGCGAGGGCGCCGGCGTAGGCTCGGGCTGCACGGGCGTCGCAGCGGCAGCGGCCTCGTCCTCGGCGATATAAACCAAGCAGTCCTTCAGCTCGTTGCGGTAGCGGTTCTTCCAGCCCTCATGATACTGGGGTTGGCTCGAATACTTGGTCGCCACGTTATTGACCACGCTGTAGGAAAGCGCCGTCACAAACTCGCGATCGGACATATCGTTGGAAAGATTCGCCCAGCGGAAAAAGTCCCTGCAGCCACCAGTGCCGCACATGTTGGTAATGCTCCACACCATGCCCTTGACGCAGTCGGCGCGGCCCGAAATATCAATACCCAGGCCGCTCTTGAGCCACGCCTCGGTCACCGCATAGTACGAGTTGTACGCATAAGCATCTTGAAGTGCTGAGAACTCAACAGAATCGGTGTTGTAAGCACCCTGGAAGGCCTCCTGCGCAATACGGCCCAACTCGGTGAGCTGACCGTTCTCGTACATGGCATTGCTCGTGTTGGAAATCTCGCTGCCGCGATCAATCGCATCCTTGAGCATGCTGTATTTTTCGGGGCTGTAGTTGTAGACCTGCTTCATAAACGGAATGAGCGACCAGCGGCGGTCGAACTGGTAATAGCCCAACGCGTTATAGCCGTCACCGTACGAAAAGCCCTGGTTGTAGTTACCATGGCTCTCGTACTTGGTAAAGTACTTCATCTCGGGAGTCACGTTGACAAACGAAACGCCCTGGACCGACCTCAGCACGCCTGAGAAGGACTGCTGGGTGTAGAGACCCTTATCGATATCGGTGGCATCCGAGGCAACGCCCGGCGTGGGCTCCTCGGCAGCGGCGGGTGCCGGCGCGGAAACGGCGCCAAACGAAAGCGCCAACGTCAGGCCCGCGACAATAGCAGAATGCTTGGGCTGCATAAGATCCTCCCTGCATTGGTGTAGTTAAAGTTCAGTTTGCAAAGATAAAAATAAGTATTGCAGCTCGTCCGTTGTTGCACAACAACCCCTCGGTAAACGGCAACAACCCTCCGCGAAATCTTAAGGAATTAAACAAACTGGTCGTCGGGCGCCATCAGAAGCTCGCCGTATCGCTCCATCAGCCCGTCCCTCAACTGACAGAAAGCGGGGATATAGACGTTCAAGATGCGCTGAATCAAATCTTGAGCGAGCTTGTTGTCGTAGATATGGACGTTCGTATTGCGGTCTCTGAGCATGTCTAGCCAGGCCGCCTCATCAATAAAGTCGTAGAATCGGTACGACTCCTTCACGATGGCACGAGGAGACCCCGACGCGGCAAGCGTGGCGCCCTCATACTCGAGCAGACGCTTAAGGAGCTTCCAGCTCAGTTCAAATTGAAGATTGAACTTATTAATCAATCCACTCTGAACAAAATCATTGTTGAGATCCTGATTGGGCGCATCCTCAAGATTCGCCAAGGCGCTAACAAAGTTCTCATATTTTTTCATACAGAATCACACCATCCCTGGCAATCTCATAGAGCAATTGCTGCGAGAGGGACTCGTCGAGATTGACGACATCTACATCTAAAAGAGTATCAAGATGTTCCTCGATCAAATATGAGAAACGGCCGAAATCCCGGCAACCTGCTACGGCGATGTCAATATCGCTCTTGGGCAAGTTGTCGCCTCGAGCACGAGAACCAAACAACACGACCTTCTCGGCGTCACATTCCCGAGCAAAAACTTCGATTTGCTTGTACACCTTGTCGAGAGATGCCATTTGCACCCCTACAGCTTAATGTCAAAGTTGATTTCGGGGACGGCGGCCAGGTCGGCCAACGTCACGCCGTCGACGTACTTTTCGATCACGTCGTCCAAACCGCGCCAGAACTTGACGGTCGAGCACAAATCGCTGCGGGTGCAGCTGTTGTCGATGCCATCGCACGCCACCGGAGCCGTGCTGCCCTCGACGGCACGCAGGATGTCGCCGGCGCGCACCTCGGCCGGGTCCTTCGCCATCATGTAGCCGCCGCCCTTACCGCGCACGCTCCTAAGCAGGCCCGCCTTCATGAGCGGACGAACCAGCTGCTCCAAATACTTTTGTGAAATATGCTCGCGGTCAGCGACCTCGCGAAGGGCAATCTTGCCCTCGGCGTCACCAAGCGCTGCGATATAGATCATCAGACGGAGGGCATAGCGGCCCTTAGAAGAAATGAGCATACCTACCCTCTCATCGTAGCCGAGACAAAATACCAGGCTTGTTTGTCCCAAATCTTATGCACGCGGGGCAAACAAGCCTGATTATTATGTCCCACATCTAAAAAGTCGAGTGGATTAGTCGGGTTTTCCCTTGACTAACGCCGAACCCATAGTAACTTTATTCCGAGAAGATTCCTAGGGTTTAGTACACCTATGAGTACACCATATACAGAGAGGGACAGCATGAGCGCAAATCCGCTGCTTTCCATCGAAGGTCTGACCGCCTCCGTGGACGAGAAGACCATCCTCCACAACGTCAACCTCAACGTCGCCGCCGGCGAGACCCACGTTCTGATGGGACCCAACGGTGCCGGCAAGTCCACCCTCGGCCACCTGGTCATGGGCGACCCCGTTTACACGGTCAACGACGGCCGCATCGTCTTTGACGGCCAGGACATCACTGAACTCACCACCGACAAGCGCTCGCGCGCCGGCCTGTTCCTGAGCTTCCAGGCCCCGGTCGAGATTCCGGGCGTGCCGCTGTCGAGCTTTTTGCGCGCCAGCATCGCCGGCCGCCCCGGCCTGGAGATGAAGGGCAAGGAGTTCCGCCGTCGCGTCAAGGAGCTCGCGGCAGAGCTCAACATGGATACCGCCTACCTCAACCGCGAGCTGGGCGTGGGCTTCTCGGGCGGCGAGAAGAAGAAGGTCGAGATGCTCCAGCTCCTGTTGCTGCAGCCCAAGCTCGCCATCCTCGACGAGACCGACTCGGGCCTAGACGTCGACGCCCTGTCCACCGTCAGCCACGGCATGGACGCCTACCGCAAGAGCTGCGACGGCTCCATGCTCATCATCACACACAACACGCGCATCTTGGAGCACCTGGATGTCGACCGCGTCCACGTTATGGTCAAGGGCCACATCGTGCGCGAGGACGACGCCTCGCTCATCCCCTGGATCGACAAGAACGGTTTTGAGACCTTCGAGCGCGAGGCCGCCGAGCAGCGCGCCCAGGCCGAGGCCGCCGCTGCCGAGCAGCAGGCGTAAAGGGGCGACGCAATGACCAAGAACCGCACCGAGGTCGCGGACATCGACCGCAGCCTCTACGACTTCACCTATGGCGAGGAGGGATTCGAGCGCCTCGACGCCGGCATCACGCCCGACATCGTGCGCGAGATCAGCGCCAAAAAGGACGAGCCGCAGTGGATGCTCGACCTGCGCTTAAAGTCCCTCGAAATCTTCAACCGCTTCCCGGATCCGACGTGGGGCCCCTCCATCGAGGGCCTGGACATGGACAACATCGTCACCTACGTCAAGCCCAACACCGACCAAAAGCACGACTGGCAGTCGGTGCCCGACGACATCAAGAACACCTTTGAGCGCCTAGGCATCCCCGAGGCCGAGCGTAGCTACCTGGCGGGTGTCGGCGCGCAGTACGACTCCGAGCTCGTCTACCACAACATGCAGGACACCGCGTCCAAGATGGGCATCGTCTACTCCGGTATTGAGGAAGCCCTGCACGATCCGCAGTGGGAACCGCTCATCCACGAGAAGTTTATGACACTCATCCCGCCCACCGACCACAAGTTTGCGGCCCTGCACGGCGCCGTATGGTCCGGCGGCTCGTTTGTCTACGTGCCCAAGGGCACCAAGCTCGATTTCCCGCTGCAGAGCTACTTCCGCCTCAACGCCAAGGGTGCCGGCCAGTTTGAGCACACGCTCATCATCGTCGAGGACGATGCCGACCTGCACTTTATCGAGGGTTGCTCCGCGCCCAAGTACAACGTTGCCAACCTCCACGCCGGCGCTGTGGAGCTCTTTGTGGGCAAACGCGCACACCTGCGCTACTCGACCATCGAGAACTGGTCCAAGAACATGTACAACCTCAACACCAAGCGCGCGCGCGTGGACGAGGACGGCGACATCGAGTGGATCAGCGGCTCCTTCGGCAGCCACGTGGGCTACCTCTACCCCATGAGCGTGCTCAACGGCCGCCGCGCCCGCTCGAGCTTTACCGGCATCACCTTTGCCGGCGCCGGTCAGAACCTCGACACCGGCTGCAAGGTCGTGCTCAACGCGCCCGATACCTCGGCAACCGTCGAGACCAAGGGCATCTCCAAGAGCGGCGGCATCCAGACGTTCCGCAGCTCCATCGTGGCCACGCCTAAGGCCGAGGGCTCCAAGGCAACCGTGAGCTGCCAGTCGCTCATGCTCGACGACCAGAGCCGCTCCGACACCATCCCCGCCATGGACATCCGCGCCAAGAACGTCGACATCGGCCACGAGGCCACCATCGGCCGCATCGGCGACGATAAGGTGTTCTACCTGATGAGCCGCGGTATCTCGGAGGAAGAGGCCCGTACCATGATTGTCAACGGCTTTGCCAACCCGGTCTCCAAGGAGCTGCCGCTGGAGTACGCCGTCGAGATGAACAACCTGATCACGCTCGAGATGGAAGGGGCGATCGGATAATGAAACAGGAAACCAACACCGCTGCTACCACGCTCGAGCAGGTCAACGCGATGCCCGCGGCAACCTGGGGCTGGTTGAAAATGAACCAGACCAAGCTCGAGCTCTCTGACGAGCTTGCCGCCGCTCCCGCCGAGACCGTTAAGGTTGAGGGCTTGGACGAGCAGTTTGCTGGCGTGGCAGACGCGTTCGACGCCGCCATGGACGCCATGGCCGAGCGCTTCCCCGAGCGCCGCGCCTCCGCCCCGGGTGATGCCGCCGACCGCGGCCGTATCACGCCCGAGACCGAGCTCGACGTGCCCGCCACCTCCGTCTACCAGGCCGGCGCCATCAAGCTCGAGGAGGAGCTCTCTCCTGCCGAGGCCTTCGAGACTGGCATGGGCGAGGCTGCCTACACCTACCTGGCCGACCACGCCACCAAGCGCGTCGTCATCGATGTGCCCGCATACAAGCACGCCACGGTTACCGTGCGCGTGAGTGGCGTCGACGCTGCCGCGGCCATCGCCGCCATCGATGTCGTCGCCCGTCCGCAGGCAACGCTCGACCTGCGCATAGCCCTGGACTCCCCCGTTGCCGGCCAAGGCGTCGTGGGCTCCGTGCTACGTGTGTGCGCCCACGAGTACGCCACCGCCAACGTGACCTGCACGCAGACGCTCGACGATAGCTGGATCGCGCTCGACGACACCGGCCTGTTCCTGGACGAGGGCGCGCGCGTCAACGTGCAGCACACCGTTCTGGGTGCCGGCGCCAGCGCCACCGGCCTTGCCGGCGACCTGCTGGGCGATACCGCCAAGGTCACCATCGATACTGATTACTTGGGCGCCCGAGAGCAGGTGCGCGACTTTAACTACGAGCTGCGCCACCGCGGTCGCAAGACCGAGTGCGAGATCGACGCCAACGGCGTGCTGACCGGCACGTCCAAGAAGGTCTACCGCGGCACCATCGACCTCGTGCACGGCTGCAAGGGTGCAACCGGCACCGAGCGCGAGACGGTGCTTTTGGCCAACAAGGGCGTCGACAACAAGACCGTTCCCGTCATTCTCTGCGACGAGGACGACGTCGCCGGCAACCACGGCGCCACCATCGGTCACGTCCGCGACGAGCAGCTGTTCTACCTCGCCTGCCGCGGCCTTGACCAAAACGCCGCCGAGGACCTGTTCATCCGCGCCAAGCTGGAGGACGCCGCACTTTCCACCACCGACGAGCGCACCCGCGCCGCCGTCGTCCGCCTAGGCAACAACCTGATCGACAACTTTGAAGAGGAGCTCGCATGATCGACACCGAGCACGTTAAATGCGACACCTGTACTGCCCCCGAGCCCATGGAGCTCGACGCCAGCGACGAGGCTTCGCGCGGCTGGCCCACCGTGGACATCGAGACCAACCCCTACAAGGGCCAGTTCCCGCTGTTCCAGCAGCACCCCGAGATCGCCTTCCTCGATAGCGCCGCCACCGCGCAGCGCCCCGCCTGCGTGCTCGACGCCGAGCGCGACTTCTACCAGCGTATGAACGCCAACCCCCTGCGCGGCCTGTACTCGCTGTCCGTCGAGGCCACCGATGCCATCGCGAAGGTCCGCCAGCAGATCGCCGACCTCATCGGCGCCGCCCAGGCCAACGAGGTCGTCTTCACCCGCAACACGAGCGAGTCGCTCAACCTGGTCGCCAAGAGCTTTGCACCCACGGTGCTCGAGCCCGGTGACGAGGTCGTCATCACCATCATGGAGCACCACTCCAACCTGATTCCGTGGCAGCAGGTCTGCCGCGAGACCGGCGCCAAGCTCGTCTACCTCTACCCTACCAAGACCGGCCAGCTCACCACCGAGGAGGTTCTTGCCAAGGTGGGTCCCAAGACCAAGATTCTGGCCGTGGGTCAGGTTTCTAACGTGCTGGGCGTCGAGAACCCGGTCAAGAACCTCGGCAAGCTCGTCCACAAGTACGGCGGCTATCTGGTCGTCGACGGCGCGCAGTCGCTGCCGCACATGCCGGTCGATGTGGCCGACCTGGGAGCCGACTTCTTTGCCTTTAGCGCACACAAGGCCATGGGCCCCATGGGCATCGGCGTGCTGTGGGGCAAGATGGACCTGCTCAACGCCATGCCGCCCATGCTCACCGGCGGCGAAATGATCGATTCGGTCACCGAGCAGGACGCCGTCTGGGCGCCCGTCCCCGAGAAATTCGAAGCCGGCACGCAGGACGCCGCCGGCATCTTCGCCACGGGTGCGGCACTCGACTACCTGGTCAACACGGTGGGTTACGAGAACATCCAGGCCCGCGAGCAGGCACTCGTCCACTATCTGATGGGCGAACTCATGCAGCTCGACTTTGTCCAAATCATCGGTTCCATCTACTGGGACAACCACCACGGCGTTGTGAGCTTTAACGTCAAGGGAATTCACCCGCACGACGTCGCGAGCATCATGGACATGGACGGCGTCTGCATCCGCGCCGGCCACCACTGCGCTCAGCCGCTGCTCACCTGGCTGGGCGTCGAGAACCTTGCCTGCTGCCGCGCCAGCGTGGCCTTCTACAACGACAAGGCCGACATCGACAAGTTCATCGCCGGCCTGCATCACGTTTGGAGCACGTTCAATGGGTAATCTGTACACCTCCACCACGTTTATGGAGCACAACTCGCACCCCGACTATAAGTACGAGATGGATGCCCCCACGCATGAGCACGACGGCATCAACCCCAGCTGTGGCGACGAGCTCACCTTGCAGCTGCGTGTCGAGAAGGGCGTGATCGAGGAGGCCTCGTTTACCGGGCACGGCTGCGCCATCAGCCAGGCCAGCGCCGACATCATGGCCGACCTCATCACCGGCGAGACGGTCGAGGAGGCTCGTCGCCTGGCAGGGCTTTTCCTGGCCATGATCCGCGGCGAGCAGCTCTCCGAGGAAGACCTGGAAGATTTGGACGAGGCCGCCCAGCTCCAGGACATTTCGCACATGCCCGCCCGCGTCAAATGCGCCGAGCTCGCCTGGCGCACCCTCGACGGCATGCTCGAGGGGCAAGCTAACCAGTAGCGTATGCCCCGAATCCAAGGTTTTTGATTGCAGAGCCGCCCGATACGGGCGGCTCTGTTTTTTCCTAATGAGCACAGATGCACAAAGTCCGCGCGTCCGGCGCCCCGTCTGACATTTGTCTCACAGCCAGACGCGAACACGGGCGTTTTCCACAGCACCAAAGGCCTGCGGCAGGGCCCCGGGCCCGCCAAGCAATGCGCCAAGCCCCGTTCTGCGAAGCTCCGACTCGCTTCGCGCCTACCGCAGACGGGTCCCATAGGGAGCGGCGTGCATTTTTGCGAGTATTCAGCACGCCAAGCTGTGTGTATACACATCGAAAGCGTTAATCAACGTCTTTAGGCGCATATATATTGTGTTTTAGAACAAGCATCGCGGTCTGACGGGACGCAGGCACGTGCTTCGGGGGCGCAACGGCGAGAATCAATAGCTTCGGGACCCGTATGTTGCAAGATTGCGGCGGTGCCGACAGCACCACGATGCTGAAAACTCGGTTTATTGCACGGCGCAGACGGGGGTAGGCACGGGCAAATCCGGACTGAGCCGTTATTTTATGCAAGATGGCGATTGTTCTATGCATATTAAGAAGTGCAGTTACCGTACCAAGCTTTTAAACGCTGGTTGCGGCGTATGGACGACCCCAGCTGCGGTGAACAGGCGACCCTACATCACGTTTCCGCCAGCCCTCATCGCCGTTCGCGCGCGGGCGCGCACGATACGAGAGACGCTACTTTTGCCAATCCCGGTATAGCGCTCAATCTGGCGCACCGTGAAACCGGCATCGTGCAATCCAACAATAACGGTATCACGCTGCGCCGGCGGTGCAGTTTTAACCCCATTGAGCGGAACCCCGAGGCTCTTCGCCATCTTGTCGGCAAAGGCGTGGCGTTCCCACTCTGTCTCTTTCATATCGCACAGCGCCGGCTCGCTACCGTCGGGCGTCGAAAGCGAATAGGCAGCAAAGGCCTCGGCAGAACCAAAAAGCTCAAGCACGCAAGAAGGATCGCAAAATCCCCTCGTGGCATCTGCCGCATCACTGTCGTAAGCGCGCAGATGTTCCGCAAAGCTGCTCCAGGGATAACGCTCGATTAGGCTAACGCCCGCCTCCTGCGGATCGGCGTGTACGGAACGAATAGCCTCCATCACCTGCCAGTCGGTATCGAGCGAGCGCCGGTCAAAACGGTTCTGGAACAGATGGCCCGTGCGCCCCGTGTGTTTATTGAACCGCCGCGCGTACGTCAAGAGCAGCCGGTGCATCGCAGCGCTCATCCTGTCCTCGTAATCTGCAAGCACCAAATGCACGTGATTGCCCATAAGGCACCAGGCGATAACCGTCACACCCTCCTCGCGGCAGCACTCGCGCATCAGCTCCAAAAACTCCCACCGGTCTTCATCGCCCTCAAAGATGAGCCGCTTGCCCGCACCGCGAGCACAGACATGGTAAAAGCCGGTAACCGTTCTCCAAACGCGCTGCATGGCGCTCCCTTCGCCGGGATCTGCTTGCCATCCAATACAGCACGATTGAAGCGTGCCATCAAAACATTCACGCAAAACAATACACTCGCGCGGCCAAAGGCAGTAAACAGGCGGCGAACGGCACCGTTGCAACAGGTCAACCCCTGCAACACTTACAAGGCCGACCAAAAGCTTGCCCAAGACGGACCCCCTCTACGGAAGTTCACGACCACAGAACATAGAGTTAAACCGTTTCAATTAAAACTTCCGGACTTCTCGCTACGAAAACTGAGCCGTTCGCCGAATATTCCGTGCATTTCGCGGTATTATAGGGGCTGCATGTCATGTCCCTTTCGAAGGGTCGCCCGGCAATCGCCAGCCACGACCCCCAGACGGGACGCCAACACGATAGAGAGGAGAGGCATGCAGTACTCACAGGAAGTGGAGAACATGTGCCCCGTTGCCAAGGGTGCATACCACGGCCCCGCACCCATCCCCGAGGAGGGCAAGTGGGTCCAGGCTAAGGAGATTTCCGACATCTCCGGTCTTACGCACGGTGTGGGTTGGTGCGCACCTCAGCAGGGCGCCTGCAAGCTCACGCTGAACGTCAAGGACGGCATCATCGAGGAGGCCCTCGTTGAGACCATCGGCTGCTCCGGCATGACCCACTCTGCCGCTATGGCAGGCGAGATCTTGCCCGGCAAGACCATTCTGGAGGCACTGAACACCGACCTCGTCTGCGACGCTATCAACGTTGCTATGCGTGAGCTGTTCCTGCAGATCGTCTACGGCCGCAGCCAGACCGCTTTCTCTGAGAACGGCCTGCCTGTCGGCGCTGGTCTGGACGACCTGGGCAAGGGCCTGCGTTCCATGACCGGTACCATTTTCTCCACCAAGGCCAAGGGCGTCCGCTATCTGGAGCTGACTGAGGGCTACATCCTCAAGACCGCTCTGGACAAGGACAACCAGGTCATCGGCTATCAGTTCGTCCGTCTGGGCAAGATGATGGAGGACATCCGTCACGGCAAGGACCCGAAGGAAGCCTACGAGAAGAACATCGGCACCTACGGCCGCTTCTCTGCCGAGCAGGGCGCTGTCAAGTACATCGACCCGCGTGAAGAATAAGAGAGGGAGGAACATAGATTATGGCAACTTTTGAATCCCAGAATCGCCGTATGCCCAAGATCGAGGCCTGCCTGAAGGCCAACGGCCTTGAGAGCCTCGACGCCTGCAACGAGATGCTGCTGGCCAAGGGCATCGACTGCGATAAGATCATCCGCGGCATCCAGCCCATCTGCTTCGACAATGCTGTCTGGGCATACACCCTGGGCACCGCCATTGCCGTTAAGCGCGGCCTGAAGAGCGCTGCCGACTGTGCAGCTGCCATCGGCGAGGGCCTCGAGGCCTTCACCATCCCCGGCTCTGTCGCTGAGCAGCGCAAGGTCGGTCTGGGCCACGGCAACCTGGGTGCCATGCTGCTGCATGAGGACACCCATTGCTTCGCCT
>CAJKFS010000037.1 GCA_905199225.1 uncultured Collinsella sp.
GAGCGTCCGGCTGATAACCGGGAGGTCACAAGTTCGAATCTTGTCAGGTCCACCACTTTCTTTCGCAATAAACACCCCAGCGAGAGCCGAGTCGCCGCTGGGGTGTTTATTACTGTCTCCGTGGGGGTTTAGCTCAGCTGGGAGAGCGCGGGCTTTGCAAGCCTGAGGTCAGGGGTTCGATCCCCCTAACCTCCACCATGATGGACCTGTAGCTCAGTTGGTTAGAGCGTCCGGCTGATAACCGGGAGGTCACAAGTTCGAATCTTGTCAGGTCCACCATCAAAACTGTGAAGAGCCTTGGGGCGTTGCCTCGGGGCTTTTTTCTTACCTACTGAAAGTAGTCAAAAAAGCCCCGTCCCAAATTAACTACTTTGATTTTGTGTGCTGGGCGAAAGATTGGGTAGTATAGCTATTCAATGCGGCGGGCTGCCGCGTGTTAACCGCTACGTACCGGAGGTGTTCCATGGTTCGTGTCGACATAGAGACCATCGTCATGGCCGCCGGTCCCGTGCCATCGCTTATCGTACTTCGTGAGCGCAGCAACAAATCGGACTCGCCCGCGCCGCTGCGTTCCCTTTCCATTCAGACTGGTTCGTTTGAAGCTGCTGCCATCAGCCGCGGCATCGATAGCGGCCGCGCCGAGCGCCCGATTACCCATGACCTGCTGCTCGATACCGTTGACGCCCTGGGCGCCAAGCTCGAGCGCATCGAGATCGTTCGCGCCGAGCCGCCGGTGTTCTACGCGACGATCGTCGTACTGGCCGATGGCGAGGAGCGCAAGATCGACGCTCGTCCCAGTGATGCCATTGCCCTTGCCGTGCGCAGCAATGCCCCCATGTTTGTGGAGGACGACATCATGAATCGCCTGGGCACTGTTTCCACCCACGCCGAGGAAGTCGACGACGAGCAGGAGTTCGAGAAGTTCGACGAGTTCGTCCATACGCTCTCCCCCGATGACTTCTAAATGTCTGGCACGCGAGCGGAGAGGTCGCTGATGGGTACCCGCGTATCGGCTGAAGCGGCCGCCATCGCGCGTGAAGCCCAGATGCGCTCGGAGGCTTCTGAGGCGGCTCGCATTGCCTATGTGACGCAGGCCCGCACTCTTCGCGAGCGCCGCGGCTCGTTTATCAAGATGGTTGTCGTCTCCGCCCTTGTCGCGGCAATCTGCTCGCGCCTTCGTGGTACAGTTGGTGCGCTTGGGTTTTCGATTTCAACAGGCTTGGTAATCTGGGGTGTGGTCGATGCAGTAATGCTGACCAACCATATCAAGGTACTCGACAAGCGCGCGATGGATATGATGCGCGCCCGCGACGCTGCCGCCAAGATCGCTGCCGAGGCACAAGAACTGTAACGACGCCGGACTCGATGGGAAGGTCTAAAGATGGCACAGGATATGCAGGACGCCGGTAACGTCTCCGCCGAGCTCGACGCCATGGTGTGTGACCTGATTGGTGCGTTCTTGGACGACCTTGCCGCCGGCGAGAATCCGGGCGTAGTTGTGGCGATCGAGGACGCTGCTTCCAACCGATATCTGGCGGCGCTCGACGAGGACGGCGAAGAGGCGTGCCTCGAGGCGGCCACCAACTTTATCTCCGAGCACAAGATGGGTCTTAAGGACGAGGGCCTGGGCCGCATCGCCCGCTATGCCATCGGCTACACCGGTTGTGTCGAGATTGACGGCGGCTACCACGACGCTCTGCTCGTGAGTTTCTTTGAGACGGCGCTCGAGAGCGGTTTTTCGGCATATGTGCTGTATGAGGGCATGGGCGCCGGCGATGGTTTTATGTGGAGCGACCCTGAACCTGCAGGTGAGGAAACCCCTCTTATCTAAAATCGCTAAAATAAACGAGTTTTCGGTAAAAGGCTCAATATTCCCGCTGAGCGTTGTGTTGCTGGGCGGGTCGCATACGCGTGCCGTTTGTATATAGATAGAAGATAGGGGAACTACATGCGCGTAGACAATCTGAGGAACATCGCCATCATCGCCCACGTCGACCACGGCAAGACGACGATGGTCGACAAGCTCCTGCGTGCCACGGACGCCTTCCGTGCCAACCAGCAGGTCGAGGACCGCGTCCTGGACTCTAACGACCAGGAGCGCGAGCGCGGCATTACGATTCTCGCCAAGAACATCTCTATCGAGTACAAGGACGTCAAGATCAACGTCATCGACACCCCGGGCCACGCCGACTTTGGCGGTGAGGTCGAGCGCGTGCTGCGTATGGCCGACGGCGCCCTGCTGCTGGTCGACGCTTTTGAGGGCCCCATGCCCCAGACCCGCTTCGTGCTGCGTCACGCTATCGACACCGGCCTCAAGATCATGATCGTTATCAACAAGATCGATCGTCCGGGCGCCAACCCCGAGAAGGCCTACAACGACTGCCTGGACCTTATGGCCGACCTGGGTGCCACCGACGACCAGCTTGAGTTCGCCATGGAGCACGTGGTCTACGCCAGCGCCATGAATGGCTTTGCCCGCCTTGACCCCAACGACGGCAACATGGACATGTATCCGCTGCTCGATATGATCATCGACGACATGCCCGCTCCCGAGGTTGACGAGAATGCCCCGCTGGCCATGCAGTGCGTGACCATTGACCACTCCAACTTCGTTGGCCGCATCGGCATCGGTCGCGTGTACTCCGGCACCATCCATCAGGGCGATCAGATCCTGGTCGTCAAGAACGACGGCTCCAGCGCCACCGCTACCGTCAAGCAGCTCTTTACCTTCGACTACCTGGGCCGCACCGAGTGCCAGGAAGTCGGCGCCGGCGACATCGCTGCCGTCGTGGGCATCGACCGCACCGATATCGGCGATGTCTACACCGATCCCGAGAACCCCGTTGAGCTCGAGCCCATCGAGATCGACCCGCCGACCCTGTCCATCGTCTTTGAGGCTTCGACCTCCCCGCTCGTCGGTCGCGACGGCGACATCGTTGGTGCCCGTCAGCTCAAGGAGCGCCTGTTCAACGAGGCCGAGAACAACGTGACCATGAAGATCGAGGAGCTCGAGGACAAGAGCGGCGTCGAGGTCTCGGGTCGCGGCATCCTGCACCTGTCCGTTCTGATGGAGTCCATGCGTCGCGAGGGCTTTGAGTTCCAGGTTGGCCGTCCCCGCGTTCTGTTTAAGAAGGACGAGAACGGCAACAAGATGGAGCCCGTCGAGCAGGCCGTCGTCGAGTGCCCGGACGAGTACTCGGGCAAGGTCGTTGAGGTCTTCGGTACCTCCGGCGGCATCATGACGAGCATGGATACCTCGGGCATCGTGACGCACCTCGAGTTTAAGATCCCGACCCGCGGCATCATGGGCCTTAAGAACCGCATCATGAACGTTACCCACGGCGAGGGCGTGTTCTACCACACCTTCTTGGAGTATGGCCCCTACGCCGGCGAGATCGGCAACCGTCAGAACGGCGCCATGATCTCCATGACCACCGAGAAGGCCGTTGCCTACGCTCTGGGTACGCTGCAGGAGCGCGGCCAGCTGTTTGTTGAGCCGGGCACCGAGTGCTACGAGGGCATGATCGTGGGCGAGCGCAGCAAGGCTGGCGACATGGTCGTCAACATCGCCCGCACCAAGAACCTGGGCAACCAGCGTTCCTCGACCTCCGATATCTCCGTCCAGCTGGTGCCGCCTCGCACCTTCTCGCTGGAGGAGGCGCTGGAGTACATCGCCGACGACGAGCTGGTCGAGATCACCCCCAAGAACATTCGCCTGCGCAAGCGTCTGCTCAACGCCACCGACCGCAAGAAGGCTGCCGTCCGCGCCGGCCAGGTCAACAAATAAGCGCTGGGGCTTATAACCGCCAATAAGAAAGGGCGTCGACCGCAATGGTCGGCGCCCTTTTTGGTGCAATGGGGTCAGGATGCTTTGCACCACCACAAAGGTGCCTGGCCCTTTTGTGGTGGTTAGCGGCTAGGCGGAGGGAAGGCCCGGGGTGTTGGCGGCCTGCTGCGGCTTGAGGTGGGCGTTGCGCCAGATGATCTGGATAACGTAGCCGAGCATAAAGACAAAGGCCACGCCGCTGATGAAGCCGCCTACGAGGGGAAGCCCCGTGAGGGCGCCTACGATTATGCCGCCCACGGCTGCCATGGCGTAGCGGTTCTGGTTGTGTCCGACCATGCGGGCGAGTGCGCACCCCGCAAAGGCACTCGACACCAACGCAATGCCGATAACGCCGCACAAGAGTGTTCCGGCAAGCGACAGACCAGCGATAGAGATAATCAGCAGTAGGACGGCGGGGGCGATAGCAATCGTACCCAGAAGACCGCTCACCCACAGGGGTGTGGGGTGCTGGCGGAGCATGCCGGCGGCGCTGGCGGTCGCACGCGGGAAGACGAGCTCGAGTAGCAGGGCGACAAAGCAGGTGGAAAGCGCCGCGGCGACGATGCCGCCGATGACATCGTTGACGGTGGAGGTGTCCTCGTTCTCGGTGCGGTCGATCTTGAGCGCGCCAACTTCAGCGCCCTCTGCGCGCTCGGGATCCTCGGAAACGTGCGCGTTTACGGTGCCGGTGATGTGAGCGTTTTTGCCCAAGATGAGTTTATCGGCCCAAACCTCAACATCGCCATCGACCGTGCCATCGATAGTCACGGTATTGCCTGCGAGCGCTGCCGACTTGACGGAGCCGCGCAGGGCAACCGTCTCGCCTGCCGCATAGAAACAGCTGGCGGTGCTGTCGGAATTGAGAACGACGTGCTGGCCCGCGACGGTCACGCTGCCATCAACCGTGGTCTGGGCGATATCGATGGTGCGCGCTGCTAGGCGGACGGCGCCGCCCACCGTGCAGTCGCGGATGGAGAGGCTCTCGCCCGCCGCGATAATGTCGCGGTCGATGGAGGCATCGTCCAAATCGAGGCCCTGGCCTGCCCAGTACAGATCGCCTTCGACGCCGGACGGATTGGAGTCACTGTCGGTCGCAAGAACATTGCCTGCGGTGTCCGTGCCGGCGAACGACGCCGTGGGAAGCGCGGTGATCGCCAGCGCGATGAGCGCGAATGCCATAAGCAGGCAGCGACGCATCTTGTGTGACGGCGTCGCCGCGGTTTGATTGAAAGCCATGGTTGATCCTTTTGTTAGGTGTTCGGCATATACCTAACAGGGTACCCAACGTGCGGGCGCTCTAAAAGAACCTCTCGGTTGCATTTCGAAGGGTCGTGCCGTGCTGTTTACTTTTTACGGTGCAAGAAGCGCGCGATATCTTCTTCGGTGGGGCTTTTGATGTCAAAGCGCAGCGAGAGCCAGCGCAGACCCATGGTCACGACAACGCATACGACCAGCGCGGCGACATTGCTCATGATGCCGCTCATAACGAGACACACATAGCTTGTCGATCCGGCGATGGCGGCGATGGCATAAAAGTTAGTACGTTGGAAAATGCCCGGAACCACGCCCATAAAGCCGTCGCGCAACATGCCGCCGCCCACCGCGGTAAAAAAGCCCATCATGATGCACACCGCCGGTGCAAAGCCGTAGACAAGCGCCTTGTCCGCTCCGGTGGCGGCATAGATGCCGACCGAGATGATGTCGAGCAGGGGAATGAGTTTTTCGGGTTTGTCGACGATTGCCGGGAAAATGTAGATGATGGCTGCCGTGGCAATGGAAAGCGGGAGCGCCATCGGCTGGTTGAGGATGTAGACGTTGCCCACCTGCAGCGTCATATCGCGCAAAAGACCGCCGCCCAGGCCGCAAACCACCGCGAGCGCAACTGCACCCACCAGGTCGAGTTTGTGCTCGCGCGCAACCAGTACACCCGAGATCGATGCAGCGACAACGGCGAACATCTCGAGCCAAAACGGAATAGCGACCATGGCATCCGAGGCATGTGAGGTAATGGTCATAGCGGCGACGACGGGCAAGATGGGGTCCTTTGGATTACGGATTTGGACAATGCCCGTACATAGTACATGTTCAGCGCCGATTGCGACCCTATTGCTCGGCAAACGGTTGGCAGCGGATGCTGACATGGCATTGCTGGAATGCCAGGGATCCAAAACATGTACGTCACCCTCCAAAAACGGCATTTTTCGACATCTTTGGAGGCGGACGTACATGTTTGGATTGAGCTCACAGCATGAGTGAGTTGATTTACTCACATCCGGTATATTTCCCCACTTCAACGGACATAAGAGTTGGATACCGGCTCAGAGCGAGAGGCCCTCAATGGATACCCCTGTTCTCATTTCGCATAAAACCGCATGGCTTGTCCATCATGCACCCCAGAATTTGGTTCAGTCTCTTGCGCGGCACGACTACCAGATAGGCGCACAAGGCATCTCCACCCAGCAACGTGTTGCGCGCATACGACAGGCCCTTACCGACTGCGGCATTCCGTCCGATATGCTTAAGACTATCGATATCGCGGTTGTATTCGAATTTGAGCGAATTCGTACCAAAGGCGTCGTTTGCCACATTCTTGGACAAAATCTTCCCTACGAGCATATTAACGAGTTGACGCCCGGAATCTTCATCACCGACGAAGCCTTCGCCTTCGTGCTCGCTGCCGAGTGGATGGATAGGATCGAATATCTCGAATATGGCTATGAAGTTTGCGGCGATTATCGCATGAGGCTCAATCCCGCCGACCCTTATACCGAGCAACCAGCCACCACCTCCAAGGATGAAATAACCGAACTGCTCGATCGGCACCCCGGCAAACCCGGTGCCACACGTGCACGGCTCGCGCTCAGGCACATCTACGATCGCTCGGCCTCGCCTATGGAGACCGCTTCGGCAATCGCCCTCTCGCTCCCAACAAGCGAAGGCGGCGTTGGCATCCGAGGTGTCGAACTCAACAAACCGCTCGAGATCCCTCAACGTCTCTGGCATTGCGCCAAAGCTCGAACGCTCAAAATCGATGCGCTCGTGACCTATAAGCGCAGGGCGCTCGGTATCGAATATAAGGGCGGTTTTCACGATGAGCTCGAGCGCAAGGGAGCAGATGCGGAGCGAGAGGCCGTTCTCTCCCAAATGGGATATCGAATCGTTACGCTCACTTCGGCTCAGTTCGGCAGCCAGCTCGCCTTTCACCGCGCCATGAACAACATTCGCGAAGCACTCGGCATGCCTCGCTGTACCGACACCGGGTACCAGAGAAAACAAAACGAACTACGCAAGGCACTTATCCGCAACTGGAAAAGCGTACGAGACGAGGAGGCACCTTCCGAATAGCGCCGCTCCCGTGAGCTCAATCCAAACGTGTACGTCAGCCTCCAAAGATGTCGAAAAATGTCGTTTTTTGAGGCTGACGTACATGTTTGGGGAAGCGTGGGATCGAGACGTATTTCGATAACAAAAAAGCTCCCATTCTTGGGAGCTTTCTCAACCAAAATGGCGGAGGAGGAGGGATTCGAACCCTCGTGACCTTATACAGGCCAAACGGTTTTCGAGACCGCCGCATTCAACCACTCTGCCACCCCTCCGCGTGGGGTAAAAACAAAGCAGGCTCGAAGGCCTGCTTTGGAATTAACTGGCGGAGAGTCAGGGATTTGAACCCTGGAGACGCTTTTGACGCCTACACGATTTCCAATCGTGCTCCTTCGGCCACTCGGACAACTCTCCGTTAAATGCGAAAGTTAGTATACACGAGGAATCGCAAGGTGCAAGCCGAAAACTTAGCATTTTTTAAAACGCTTGGCCGCACTTGGCGTTGCAGTGGGGTTTGAGGTGCCAAAAAACGGCTTCCGACCAGCGTGGTTGATCAACTCAATTGTTCAAAAAGGGTATTCATAAGCGACTTGGCAATGAATTTAAAAATCTTTGAGCGATGTTGTGAGCCACTGGTATGCATTTTGCGACCACAGCCTTGTGCCCGTTGACCTGCGGCTTGGCCCAGTTTGTCCCCGCGGCATCGTATCTTGTCCACAGATCCGTCAAGCTTTTGGTCAGCATTTGGTTGGAATGCGCATGAAACGCCGTGCGAGTATGGGCATATGTGGAGGTCATGAGGTTGTAGCTGCATATTCTTGCAGCCTAGGAGGTTGAAAGATATTATTACCAAGTCTTTTCCTGCTTCAGGCGCACCTTCACGACCTGAAGCCACATTTGCCCAGAGGAGGTGACAATATGAAGGCTTATGAACTGCTGTTCTTTGTTGACCCGTCGCTCGACCCCGAGACTCGTCTCGCTGTTATGAAGCGTATCGATACCACGATCGCTGAGGGCGCTGGCAAGGTCGACTCCGTTGACGAGTGGGGCAAGCGCAAGCTCGCCTACGAGATCAACGACCTCACCGATGGTGACTACACCCTCATCAACTTCCACGCAGATCCTACCCAGATCGCCGAGCTTGATCGCGTCCTGCGCATCACCGACGCTGTGGTCCGCCACATGATCGTCCGTCGCGACGACCAGGAGTAAGACTGTCGTTTTGGACTGGGCTTGTGCCCCAAGAGGAAGTAGTGAGTTATGAGCATCAATCGAGTGAACATCACCGGTAACCTCACCCGCGATCCCGAGCTGCGCGCCACCGCCGGCGGAACCCAGGTTCTGTCCTTTGGCGTCGCCGTCAACGATCGTCGCCGTAACGCGCAGACTGGCGAGTGGGAGGACTATCCCAACTTTGTCGACTGCACCATGTTCGGCACCCGCGCCGAGGCCGTGAGCCGTTTCCTGGCAAAGGGAAACAAGGTCGCGATCGAGGGCAAGCTGCGCTACAGCTCTTGGGAGCGCGACGGCCAGCGCCGGAGCAAGCTTGAGGTCATCGTCGATGAGATCGAGTTTATGAGCTCCCGTGGTGGCCAGGGTGGCTACGACCAGGGCGGTTACGCCCCCGCAGCTCCCGCGCCCGCAGCACGTCCTGCCGCACCGGTGGCCACGCCGCCCGCGGTCGACGTCTACGATGAGGACATCCCGTTCTAAGGGTTGTTCACCTATTTTTGAGTGAGAGGCGGCTTCGGCTCGCCGAAGTTGCCAAATGAAAGGTATTTTGACATGGCTAATGATTATTCTGCACGTCAGCCGCGTCGTAAGTACTGCCAGTTCTGCAAGGAGAACACTGAGTTCATCGACTATAAGGACACTCAGCTTCTCCGTAAGTACATGACCGACCGTGGCAAGATCAAGCCCCGTCGCGTCACTGGCGCTTGCACGCAGCATCAGCATGACATCGCCAACGCCATCAAGCGCGCCCGCGAGATGGCTCTCCTGCCGTACACCGTCCCCGTGGTTTCCTCTCGTGGCAACCGCGACCGCGGCTAAGAAGGGAGACACATCATGAAGGTTATTCTTCTCGATGAGATCAAGGGCAAGGGCGGCGAGGGTGACGTCGTAGAGGTCGCTCAGGGTTACGCTGAGAACTTCCTGTTCCCCAAGAAGCTCGCTGTTGCCGCCACCAAGGGCAACCTCAAGCAGCTTGACGAGCGTCGCAACAACATCGCCAAGCGCGAGGCCGTCCGTCTGGCTACCGCCAACGAGACCAAGGCTGCTCTCGAGGGCAAGCAGGTTACCGTTGACGTCAAGGTCGGCGACGAGGGCATCCTCTTTGGCTCCGTTACCGCCGCTATGATCGCTGACGCCATCAAGGCTCAGCTCGGTATGGACATCGACCGCAAGCGCGTCGAGCTCGGTAAGCCCATCAAGGTTGCCGGTGCCCACACCGTTGCCATCTCGCTGTACCGCGAGATCAAGGCCGAGGTTGTCGTTCTCGTCGGCGTTACCGCCAAGGAGCTCGCTGCCGAGGCTGAGGTCGAGGAGGCCGCTGAGGTCGCCGAGGCCGAGACCGCCGAGGTCGAGACTGAGGCTGCTGCCGAGTAGCATTTGCTGCAACGCAACAATCTTGTTCTAAGAAGGGCGCTCTGGGAGACCAGGGCGCCCTTTTTGCTTTTTAGCGCGATGCGAGTGCCATGACAGGCGTTGTGGTGAAGTCCCAAATGCGGGACCGTTCATCCGTTTCGTTCGGTGATGATTGCCGGGGCGCGGCCCGTTTTGGGGCTGTGGCTGATACTATGGATGCTCGCAAGCGATATGAATGAGGATACTCATGGCATACGACGATAGGGAGACGGGGCTGACGGTCGAGGACCGTGGCTCCAAGTTGGGTCTCCCTCAAAACCAAGATGCAGAGGCCAATGTACTGGCCGCCATGCTGCTGTCGCCCGAGGTGGTCGAGGAGGCCCAGGTCGAGCTGCAGCCCGATGACTTCTACCGGCCCATTCATAAGACCATCTACACCGCGATGGTCGATATGTACAACAGCCGCATTCCCATCGACTCCATATCGCTGATCGATTACCTGCGCAGCATCAACAAGCTCGATGCCGTGGGCGGCGAGGCGTACATTTTGGAGCTGATGGGCCAGACCCTGTCGCTCGTCAACTGGCAGCACCACGCCGCCATCGTTCGCCGCGACTCGATGCTGCGCGAGCTGATCGGCGCCACCAACGAGATCAACGCGCTGGCCTATAACGCCCCCACCGACACCAAGGAAGTCGTGGAGCTGGCCGAGAGCAAGCTGCTCAAGGTCACGGCGCGCGAGGTCAAGTCGAGCTATAAGACGCTGACCGAGTTTATGGTCGAGGCGTATAACGAGGCCGAGGAAGTGTGCCAGGCGGGTGGCCAGGCCGCAGGCGTACCCACGGGCTTCCCGTCGCTCGACCGCATGCTCATGGGCTTCCGCGAGGGTCAGCTCATCATCATCGGCGCCCGCCCCGCCGTGGGTAAGACGTCGTTCGCCCTCAACTTGGCACTCAACGCCGCCGCAGCGGGCTACACCGTCGGCTTCTTCTCGCTGGAGATGTCGGGCAAGGAAATTGCCCAGCGCCTGATTTGCGCCTACGCCATGATCTCGATCAGTGACTTCCGCATGGGCCGCATTAGCCCCGAGCAGTGGGCCAATATCAACGAGGCCACGCAGACCTTGTCCAAGCTCGATATTCTGATTGACGATACGCCCGGCACCACAGTGACCGAGATTCGCGCCAAGAGCCGCCGCATGCTCCATAACAAGGAGAAGGCAATCATCATCCTGGACTACCTGCAGCTGGTGAGTCCTCCGCCGGGACGCCGCTCCGAGAGCCGTACCGTCGAGGTTTCGGAGATGTCGCGTGGCCTGAAGATCATGGCCAAGGAGCTCAAGATCCCGCTCATCGCGCTGTCGCAGCTCTCGCGTCAGGTCGAATCCCGTACCGGCAAGCGCCCGCAACTTTCCGACCTTCGTGAATCGGGCTCCATCGAGCAGGACGCCGATATCGTTATGTTCTTGGACCGCTCCGCCGACGAGGCCGAGGCCTCGCGCGACGATCGACCCGACGAGGGCGTTACGCGTATCGTCGTGGCCAAGAACCGTTCGGGCCCGATCGGCGACGTCGACCTGATGTTCCTGCCGGCATCCACCAAGTTCTATGAGCTTGATGGGGCACATGCCGAGGAGTAGGACAGGCACCCGTTGCACGGGTATACTGGGAATGTTTTGTGCTTCTGCGTGCCGGCGTGGCGCGTAGACAGTCCATGAATGTAAGGAGTAAACATGCCGTCAACCGTTTTGGTCGGTGCCCAGTGGGGCGATGAGGGCAAGGGTAAGATCTGCGACCTGGTCGCCGGCGACTTCGATGCCGTCGTGCGCTACTCGGGCGGCAACAACGCCGGTCACACCATCGTCGTCAATGGCAAGAAGTACGGCCTGCACCAGGTGCCTTCCGGCATCATGTATTCCGACCACGTGTCGGTGATCGGTAACGGCTGCGTCGTCAACCCCAAGGTTGTCCTTGAGGAGATTGACATGTTCGAGGCCGACGGCATCACCACCAAGAACCTCAAGATTAGCGGCAACGCGCATGTCATCATGCCGTACCACATCGATCTGGATGGCGCCTTTGAGCAGAAGCTCGGCAAGAAGAACATCGGTACCACCAAGCGCGGCATTGGTCCGTGCTATCAGGACAAGATGGCCCGCATTGGCCTGCGCATGCAGGACATGCTGGACGAGACGCTGTTCCGCGACAAGTTGGAGACCGCTCTCGCCCGCGTGAACCCCGAGCTCGAGCTCATCTACAACCTGCCCACCTACACCGTGGACCAGATTTGCGACGAGTACCTGCCGATGGCCGAGCGCCTGCGTCCCTACATCACCGAGACGAGCCTGCTGCTCAACAACATGATCGATGAGGGCAAGAACCTGCTGTTTGAGGGCGCCCAGGCGACGCTGCTCGACATCGACCACGGCACCTATCCGTACGTGACGTCTTCCAACTGCACCGCCGGCGGTGCCATCACCGGCTCTGGCGTGGGCATGAAGAACGTCGACCGCGTGCTGGGCGTCATGAAGGCCTATATCACCCGCGTCGGTTCGGGCCCCATGCCCACCGAGCTTTCCTATGAGTCCGAGGCCGGCCACACGCTGACCGAGGAGGGCTATGAGTACGGCGTGACCACCGGTCGCCGTCGTCGTTGCGGCTGGTTTGACGGCCCTATCGCCAACTATGCCTCGCGCGTCAACGGCCTCACCGACATCGCCGTGACCAAGCTCGACGTGCTTTCGGCTTTCGACACCATCAAGGTGTGCGTTGCCTACGACGTCGATGGCGAGCGTTACACGAGCGTGCCCGAACACCAGGTGCGCTTTGAGCATGCCAAGCCCATCTACGAGGAGCTCCCTGGCTGGAAGTGCGATATCACCGGTTGCCGCAGCTTTGAGGAGCTGCCGCAGGAGGCTCAGGACTACGTGGCGTTTATCGAGGATCTGGCACACACCCGCGTGACGTTCATTGGCGTTGGCGCCGGTCGCGAGCAGATCATCAACCGATTCTGGAAGTAATCGGGACTATTTGGTTATTGCGATATACCCCTTTGCAGCCCGGACGGGCGGCCGAGGGGTATATTTGCTTGCAAAGGGCTCGCGCGGAGCGGGCCGTTCATCCATAGAGGAGGCACCCTTGAAGGCGGACACTCAAACCATCGACATCCTGTTGTTGGGCAGCGGCGGCCGTGAGCATGCTTTGGCAGCCAAGCTCGCAGCATCACCGCGCGCCGGCAAGCTCTACATTGCGCCGGGCAACGGCGGCACCGCGAGCTGCGGCGAGAACGTTGTTCTCGACGACTGCGATCCTGCGGCCGTGGCGGCGTTTGCGCAGAGCCACGGATGCGGACTTGTGGTAATTGGCCCCGAGGCTCCGCTCGTGGCGGGCGTGGCCGACGCCGTGCGCGCGGCGGGTATTCCCTGCTTTGGCCCGGGTGCCGAGGGCGCCCAGATGGAGGGCTCCAAGCTGTTCTCCAAGCAGCTCATGGAGCGCGCCGGTATCCCGACGGCGGCCTACGGCTCGTTTACCGACGAGGCTTCGGCTCTTGCCTACGTGCGCGAGCAGGGCGCCCCGCTGGTCGTCAAGGCCGACGGCCTTGCCGCGGGCAAGGGCGTTATCGTGGCGACCGAACTTGAGCAGGCCGAGGAGGCCGTGCGTGAGTGTTTTGGCGGCACCTTTGGCGATGCCGGCAACACCGTGGTTATCGAGGAGATGCTCGTTGGCCCCGAGTGCTCGCTGCTGGCCTTTACCGACGGCAAGACCGTTCGCCCCATGGCCACCTCGCAGGACCACAAGCGCGCGCTCGAGGGCGACAAGGGCCCCAACACCGGTGGCATGGGCGTCTACAGCCCGGTGCCCATCGTGACTGACGAGGAGCACGCCACGATGGTGAAGGTCATGGAGCAGACCGTGGCCGAGCTCGCTGTCGAGGGTATCGACTACCGCGGCTGCCTGTACGGCGGCTTTATGTTCACGCCTGCCGGCCCCAAGGTGCTGGAGTTCAATGCCCGCTTTGGCGACCCCGAGACGCAGGTCGTGCTGCCGCGCCTTAAGAACGACTTGGTCGAGGTCATGCTGGCTTGTGCCAACTGCGAGCTCGATCAGATTGAGCTCGACTGGCGTGACGAGTGGGCCGTGGCCGTTGTCCTGACGAGCGCGGGCTATCCCGGCAGCTACGAGAAGGGCAAGGTCATCACCGGTATCGCCGATGCCGAGGCCATGGAGAACGTGACCGTGTACCACGCGGGCACCGCCGTGGTGGACGGCCAGCTCGTGACCAATGGTGGCCGCGTGCTTGCCGTGACCGCTCTGGGCGACACGTTCGAGAACGCTCGCAACCTTGCCTACGAGGCCTGCGAGAAGATTGATTTTGAGGGCAAGACCCTGCGTCACGACATCGGCCTGCGCGCGCTGCGCGGCCGCGACGCCTGGGATGCCTAAAATCCGAGAGGAATGAGACGGATGGACGAGAAGAACGAAGAGCTCGTGGACGCGCAGATCGTCGAAGAGGACAGCCGCATGTATGGGCACGCCGAGGGCGAGCCTGGTGGCGAGGTCGCTGACGAGCCGGCACTGGTGCTGGGCGACGACGACCCGCACGATGCCGAGCTGCACGAGAAGATTCTTTCGGAGGAGTGCGCCTGGAAGGGCAAGATTCTCGACGTCCACCGTCTTGAGGTTGAGCTGCCCAACGGTCACCGCAGCGCCCGCGATATCGTTCGCCATCCGGGTGCGGCGGCCGTTGTGGCACTGACCGAGAGCGGCAAGATCGTACTGGTGCGTCAGTACCGCACCGCCATCGACCGCGTGACGGTCGAGATTCCCGCCGGCAAGCTCGATCCAGGCGAGGACCCGCTCGATTGCGCCAAGCGCGAACTGCATGAGGAGACCGGCTTTAGGGCTGGTCGTATTCGCTTTTTGACGTCGATTGTCACGTCCTGCGGTTTTTGCGATGAGATCATCCACATCTACTTGGCTACCAAGCTCGAGTTTGATGCGCCCAACCCCGATGATGACGAGTTTGTCAACGTGGACCTGGTGCCGCTGCACGAGCTGATCGACGCCGTGCTCGACGGCAAGATCGAAGACGCCAAGACCGTCGTAGGCGCGCTTGCCTGCGACAGCATCGCGCACCGACTAGGCGGGGCCGAGCTTTAACGAGCGGGGATGATCCCGCAGGTTTGTGTAAGTCAGCGAAAGTGCTCCATTTGAGACAAGGTGGCCTAAAAGAGGAGGGAAGCGTATGGATATACGCGACCGACGATTGAAGGCCAGATTGTCCAAATGGAGCACTTGCAGCGTCGAGACGAAACGCGGTTTGGTAAAACCGCGTAAGGTGATTATGCTGAAGAGGTTTTTGTCTTATTACAAGCCCCAGATGGGGCTTTTTGTTGCTGATACTGTTTGTGCTCTGGTGCTTGCCGCCATTGACCTGGCGTTCCCCATTATCCTGCGCAATTTGACCGGCGGGCTATTTGCTCAGGGTCAGGCTGCCATTATGCAGGCGCTCGGCATGATCGCGGTGGGCTTGGTGCTGATGTATGCCGTCCGCTGCGCCTGCCGCTACTTTGTGAGCTATTGGGGTCACGTGATGGGTGCGCGCATGGAGTCCAAAATGCGCGAGGACCTGTTCGACCAGTATGAGCGCTTTAGCTTTGCGTACTTCGACCGCAACAGCTCGGGCGACATGATGAGCCGCGTGGTCAACGACCTGTTCGATATCTGCGAGGCGGCGCACCACGTGCCCGAGTGGATCATCATCTGCGGCATCGAGATTATCGGCTCGTTTGTGATCCTCTTTACCATCGCCCCGGTGCTGGCGCTCGCCATGGCCGTGGTGACGGCGGCGTTTGCGGTCATCATGTTTTGGCAAAACATGCGTATGCGCGAGGTCTTTAGCGACAACCGCAAAAAGATCAGCGGCATCAATGCGCAGCTGCAGGATTCGCTGGCGGGCATGCGCGTGGTCAAGAGCTTTGCCAACGAGGAGACCGAACGCTTCAAGTTCCGCGCCTCCAACAATCGCTATCTTTCGTCCAAGGAGAACATGTATCACGCCATGGGCGTCTATACCGCGACGTATGGCCTGCTCTCGGGCGTGCTCTATGTGATCGTGGTGCTGCTGGGCGGCTGGCTGGTCGCCCAGGGACAGCTGCAGGCGGTCGATATGGCGACCTTTGCACTCTATATTTCGCTGTTCTGCACGCCGCTTGAGACGCTCGTCAATTCGGCCGAAACGTATCAGAAGGCTATCGCCGGCTTTAAGCGTATGGACGAGGTGCTCTCGACGGCGCCGGATATCCAGGACAAGCCGGGCGCCACTGATCTGCAGGTGACTGCCGGCGCCGTGGAGTATCACGACGTGTGCTTTAACTACGAGGACGTTGAGCTGGGCGAGGGCTATGCCGACGAGCGACCCGTTATCGACCATATGGACCTGTCCATCAAGCCCGGGCAGACCATCGCTTTGGTTGGCCCTTCGGGCGGCGGCAAGTCCACGACCTGTTCGCTGCTGCCGCGCTTTTATGACGTGGCTACCGGATCCATTAGCATCGACGGTCAGGACGTGCGCGATGTGACGCAGCAGAGCCTGCGCCGCGCCATCGGCCTGGTGCAGCAGGATGTCTACCTGTTTGACGGTACGATTGGCGAGAACATCGCCTACGGCAAGCCGGGTGCTACGGCAGAAGAGATCGCCGAGGCGGCCCGCCGCGCCAATATCGATACCTTTATCGAATCGCTTCCGCAGGGCTACGACACCGTGGTGGGCGAGCGCGGCAGCCGTCTTTCGGGCGGACAGAAGCAGCGCGTTGCCATCGCGCGCGTGTTTCTCAAGAACCCCAAGATCCTGATTTTGGACGAGGCGACGAGTGCTTTGGATAACGAGAGCGAGGAGGCGGTGCAGGAGTCGCTCGAAGAGCTGGCACGCGGCCGTACCACAATCATCATCGCCCACCGCCTCTCGACCATTAAACACGCCGATGAGATTGCGACCGTTGAGCATGGTCGCGTTGTGGAGCGTGGCACGCACGAGGAGCTTCTCGCCCGTGGCGGCACCTATGCCCGTTACTATCGAATGCAGTTCGAAGGTGCGCGTGCGCACGAGCTCGACTGATTGATATGACAGGAAGTTTATGGCTGACAAGAACCCTTTGACTCCGGAAGAAGTGACGGAGTTATTCTCCGAAATCGATGCATCCGGCGTCTTGGATCCCACGCTCGCCAAAAAGCGTACCGAGCGCATGCGTGAGAAGGAGGCTGCGGCCAAGCGCGGTGACAAAGCGGCGCTAGCGCAGCTGCGCAGCGAGGACCGCGCGAGCCAGGCAAAACATATCGACCCGCTGTCCGAGGACGATCCTTCGGGCTCGCAGGTGAGCCATACCATTACGAAGACCGCGATGGCCGTGGTCATCGGTATTTTGGTGCTGATCGTGGGCATGCAGATTGGCTACGGCGTGATGCGTCGTCTGAACACCGCCAACCTGTCCGAGAGCGTTTCGGTCGATACCGTTTCGACGGCGCTGAAGGGTGGACTTGAATGGGGCAACGGCTTTACGCAGTTCCCGCTCGACTTTACCGTCGATGAAGCCGATGAACGCACGGGCACGGTCGAGGTGACGGTGTTGGACACATCGTCTGCCAACGAGCTCGAGCTGCTGTCCAACGGGCAGATTCAGGCCGCGGCGCTTGCGACCAACGCGTTGCTCAACGATAAGATCGACCGCGTGGTGTATAACGTTCACGCCTATATCGACGAGGATAGCAACATTCAGCACGATTCCTTCTTTGGCATGTTCCCCGCGCGCGGCCACCAGAGCGCCATTTTGACGTTCGTGTGGACCAAGAGCTCATCCAACGCCACGAGTATCGACTGGAAGATGCGCATCGTGAGTATGGATGACACCATCGCCGAGCGCATTCAGAAGCAGGTGAACTCGGTGTCGTCGTTGATTGAGGACCCGGTGGTGAGCCAGACCAAGATTGACGAGGAAAAGGCCGAACGTGACCTGGAGCATCGTCTGCATGGCCGCGAGATTTTCCGCGGCGGCAAGCCCGATCGCACACCGTCCGAACTGCTGGAGCAGGACAAGAAATAATAAGACGTCATCATCCCGCGTGAGCCACAAGCCTCGCGGGATGATTTTTTAATCCCCGTCCCAGAAAAATCATTATGCATAGAAAGTCATAATTATCATTTCGTAAACATTTCGATGAAATTAACGCCATGAGGCATACTTGCGGTTACAATACCGCGAGGCCTAACTACACACCTTTAAGCCGGTCCTGTGAGACCGGGAAGGAGAATTATGGCGAACAACCATACCGCGGGCGCTGCCGCCCGCACCTTCGCGCCCAGCGAGCTTTGCCAGCGCATGCTGGCCAAAACCAGCAAGGGCACCTGCGGTCCCTGCATCCTGTATCTTGAGGATGGGACCATTTTTTATGGACGTGCATGCGGCGCCGAGGGCACCGCGACCGGCGAAGTCTGCTTCAACACCTCGCTCGAGGGCTACTTTGAGGTCATGACCGACCCGAGTTATGCCGGCCAAATCGTAACCATGACCTATCCGCAGATCGGCAACTACGGTATCGACGAGACCGACGTCCAGTCGGCCTTCCCCGGCGACGCCGTGCGCCCCGCGAGCGCTCCGGCTATGCGCGGCATGATCGTTCGCGACATGTGCGCCACGCCTTCCAACTGGCGCTTGGCCGTCAGCGTGCCGGAGTACCTGCGCGCCCACGGCATCGTCGCTATCGAGGGTGTCGACACCCGCGCTCTGGTGCGCCATCTGCGCGACAATGGTTCCAAGATGGGCATTATCTCGACCGAGATCTTCGACGTCGACGAGCTTGCCGAGCGTCTGGCCGCAGCGCCCACGCTGGTAGGCGAGAACCTGGTCAAGACCGTAAGCTGCCCCGCGCCTCACGAGTTTGTGGCCGTCGACCTGCCTGCCACGCATGACTTTGCGCTTTCGGCTGCCGCTCCTGCCCGTCACAAAGTGGTCGCCTACGACTGCGGTGTGAAGCGCGGCATTCTGGAGGGTCTGGTCCGCGCCGGCTGCGACCTTACTGTCGTGCCGTGGGATACGCCCGCGAGTGAGGTGCTCGACATGAATCCCGATGGCGTCTTTTTGTCCAACGGCCCTGGCGACCCCGACGCCGTGGTGGAGACCTACGAGCAAGTGCAGCAGCTGATCGGCAAGGTGCCGGTCTTTGGCATTTGCCTTGGTCACCAGATGATCAGCCTGGCCTGCGGCGCCCAGATGGAAAAGCTTAAGTTCGGTCACCGCGGTGGCAACCAGCCGGTCATGAACCTGGTAAGCCGTCGCGTGGAGATCACCGCGCAAAACCATGGCTTTGGCCTGCTGTTCCCCAGCTTGGGCAAGCTTGTCCCCGAGCTTTCCGGCGGCGAGACCGAGCATGCGGCCGATGGAGATCTGCGCATCTGGGTGCGCCGCGGAATCGCGCCGGTCGTGATGAACGAGCGCTTCGGCCGCATTCGCCTGACGCACGTGAACCTCAACGACGGCACCGCCGAGGGCATCCAGCTGCTCGACGCCCCGTGCTTCTCGGTCCAGTACCACCCCGAGGCCTCGCCTGGCCCCACCGATGCCCACTATCTCTTTACCGCCTTTACGCGACTCATGGACGGCGAGGAGAACTACCTGGACATCGACACCGCGAAGGACCGCCTTGCCGGCTGGAACTTTGCCGACGATGGTTCCGCCGTTCTACCGAACGGCGGACCGGTCGACGCTGCGGCTGCAGCTGGCACATCATCTTGCCGCTCTGCTTCGGACGCGCGGGCATAAGCCCAGCGCGCCCTCGCATCACGGCAACCTGATGCACCAGCTGCACCCTCGCTGACTTTTCCAAAACATCGAGTCAGCCTCTCTAGGAGGTTTTAAACATGCCTAAACGTACTGACATTAAGCGCATCCTCGTCATTGGCTCGGGCCCTATCGTTATTGGCCAGGCCTGCGAGTTCGACTACTCCGGCGCCCAGGCCTGCAAGGTGCTCAAGGAGGATGGCTTTGAGGTCATCCTGGTCAACTCCAACCCGGCGACCATCATGACCGATCCGGGTCTTGCCGACCGCACCTATGTCGAGCCCATCACCGCCGAGTTTATCGAGCGCGTGATCAAGAAAGAGCGCCCGGACGCGCTGCTGCCCACGCTGGGCGGCCAGACCGGTCTGAACGCCGCCGTCGAGCTGGCGAAAGACGGTACGCTCGACAAGTACGGCGTCGAGATGATCGGCTGCGACCTGGCCGCCATCGAGCGCGGCGAGGACCGCAAGCTCTTTAACGAGGCCATGGCCGAGATTGGCCTGGAGGTCGCGCGCTCGGGCTATGCCTACAGCGTGGCCGACGCCGAGGCTATCGCCGAGCGCGTGGGCTATCCCTGCGTACTGCGCCCGAGCTTTACCCTCGGCGGCGCCGGCGGCGGTATCGCTCACACCCACGAGGAGCTCGTCTCCATCGTGAGCCAGGGCCTGGAGCTCTCGCCTGCCCACGAGGTGCTGGTCGAGGAGTCCATCGAGGGCTGGAAAGAGTACGAGATGGAGGTCATGCGTGACCATGCTGGCAACGGCATCATTGTGTGCTCCATCGAGAATCTCGACCCCATGGGCGTGCATACCGGCGACTCCATCACCGTGGCGCCGGCGCAGACGCTCTCCGACCTTGAGTATCAGCGCATGCGTGTCGCCTCGCTCGCCATCTTGGAGAAGATCGGCGTTGAGACCGGTGGCTCCAACGTGCAGTTTGCCGTGAATCCCAACACCGGCCGCCTGATCGTCATCGAGATGAACCCGCGCGTGAGCCGTTCGTCCGCCCTCGCTTCCAAGGCCACGGGTTTCCCCATTGCCAAGGCCGCCGCGCGCCTGGCTGTGGGCTACACGCTCGACGAGATCGTCAACGACATCACCAAGGCTACGCCCGCCTGCTTTGAGCCCACGATCGACTACTGTGTGGTCAAGGTGCCGCGCTTTGCCTTCGAGAAGTTCAAGGGTACCGACCCCACGCTCACCACGCGCATGAAGGCCGTGGGCGAGATTATGGCGATCGGCCGCACCTTTGAGGAGGCCTTTGGCAAGGCTATGCGCTCGCTGGAGGATGGCCACCAGGGCATTTGCGCCGGTGGCAAAGAGGGTGCCGATAAGCTGAGCGACGACGAGCTTGCTCAGGCCGTGGCAACCCCGACCGAGCATCGCATCTTCTTTGTGGTCGAGGCCCTACGCCGTGGCTGGGACATCGCTCGCATCCATGCCATCTGCGGTATCGATCCGTGGTACCTCAACCGTATCAACGATATGGTGCAGGTCCAGGAGAGCATCCGCGACCTGCGTGTGGAGGATATCGACGCCGACGCGATGCGCCTGCTCAAGCAGTACGGCACGAGCGATGCCGAGATTGCCGCGCTGACCGGCTCGGACGAGCGCTTTGTGCGCGCCTATCGCAAGGGTCTGGGCGTGGTTCCCAGCATGAAGACGGTCGATACCTGCGCTGCGGAGTTCTCGAGCGCCACGGAGTACCACTACAAGACGTACGAGAACATCTACCGCACGAGCCCGGATGCCAAGAAGTGCGTGGCTCCCGACGAGACCACGCCGGCGGACAAGCCCAAGGCGATGATCCTGGGCGCCGGCCCCAACCGCATTGGCCAGGGTATCGAGTTCGATTACTGCTGCGTGCACGCGAGCTATGCGCTGGCGGCCCGCGGCTTTGAGACCATCATGGTCAACTGCAACCCCGAGACCGTTTCGACCGACTACGACACGTCCGACCGCCTGTACTTTGAGCCGCTCACCTACGAGGACGTCATGGACGTTATCGACGTTGAGCGCCCCGATGGCGTCGTGGTGACGCTTGGCGGCCAGACCCCGCTTAAGCTGGCGCGCATGTTCGAGGAGAGCGGCGTGAACATCATGGGCACCAAGCCCGATGCCATCGACTTTGCCGAGGACCGCGAGCGCTTCGCCGCTCTGCTCGACAAGCTGGGCATCATGTACCCGCCGGCGGGCCAGGCCACCTCGTTTGAGGAGGCCGAGGCCGTGGCCGCGCACATCGGCTACCCGCTGCTGGTGCGTCCGAGCTACGTGCTGGGCGGCCGCGGCATGATGATCGCCTACGATGCCGAGCATCTGCGCGATTACATGGCCGAGGCTGCGCGCATTAGCCCCGACTACCCGGTGTACCTGGACCGCTTCCTGGAGGGTGCGATCGAGTCCGATGTCGACGCCCTGTGCGATGGCGAAAAGGTCTATATCGGCGGTATCCTGGAGCATATCGAGGAGGCCGGTATCCACTCTGGCGACTCCGCGACCTGCATCCCGCCGTTCAGCTTTAGCGAGAGCCTGCAGGCAAAGCTTCGCGAGACCACGCGCCGCATCGCGATGGCGCTGGGCGTACGCGGCCTGGTCAACGTGCAGTACGCCATCAAGGGCGAGACCGTCTACGTGATCGAGGCAAACCCGCGCGCGAGCCGCACCGTGCCGTTCATCTCCAAGGCAACCGGCGTGCCGCTGGCCAAGTGCGCGGCGCGCATCATGGCAGGCGATTCCATCGCGAGCTTGGGCCTGCCGAGCGACGAGCGTCAGCTCGATTGGTTCTGCATGAAGGAAGCCGTTATGCCCTGGGGTCGTTTCCCGGGCGCCGACGTTATCCTGGGTCCCGAGATGAAGTCGACGGGCGAGGTCATGGGTATCGCCAAGAGCTATCCCGAGGCATACGCCAAGACGCAGCTGGCGATTGACTACAAGCTGCCCGACCCGAGCGCCGGTAAGGTGTTCATCAGCGTGTGCGACCGCGACAAGCGTCATATCCTTTCGGTCGCCCGTATCCTGCGCTACCTAGGCTTTGACATCTGCTCCACTGAGGGCACGGCGCGCGTGCTGCGTGGAGGCAACGTGACGTGCGAGGTCGTGGAAAAGATTAGCGGCCCGCACGACGGCGAGCGGCCCAACATCGGTGACCTCATCGCCGATGGCAAGATTGCGGTAATCATCAATACGCCGTATGGCCCGGGTTCTCGTGGCGACGGCTACCTTCTGCGCACCGAGGCCGTGCGCCGCGGCGTGACCTGCGTGACCGCGATGTCCGCGGCCAACACGTACGTGAGCGCTATCGAGGCCGTGCGCGAGGACGAGCAGGGTCACGGCAGCGCCAACGACATGGGCATGGACGTCATCGCCCTGCAGGACCTGCCGCAGCACACGGTGTAGGTTGAGCTGACCGGCCGGGGCGGCAGCCGGACACTTTCTCTCGGAAACTGGGCTTCGCGAAGTTTTCCGAGAGAAAGGACCGCCTCCCGCCCCGGCCTGCGGTGACTCGGTAGCACCGTGTGCTGCCGAAGGGGCTTTGAGCGATGACTAGGGCTGAATAAAAAGTGAGCGTGGGCTCTGTCGTTCATTCGAACGACAGAGCCCACGTTTTGTATGGGGTCTCTTGGCGAATTTTCATTCGCCAAGAGACTTTTTGCTATGGGGGAGACATGTCCCTGGACAGTTAGTTCAGATACGTATTTTTTTAAAGGCTGACGAAGGTCGATTTGGGGTCAAATGAGCCGTTTTTGGCCTTCTGGGCCGACAGAGGCGCTCGCTCAAGGGCGAGAATAGCCCATTATTGGGTCCAAAGTGGCTCCAAACCAATCCATTAATGCCAATTGGCACGGCCAAATAATACGTATCTGAACTAACTGTCCACCACCGGTAGCGCGCAGAGATGTGGTGTAAGAGGCGGGGCATGCCCCGCCTCTTCCCTTTCTTGAAAGGGAGGGGACACCGCCTAGAATTCGTCGTTGGAGTAATGAAGGT
>CAJKFS010000038.1 GCA_905199225.1 uncultured Collinsella sp.
TACGCGACCGACGATTGAACGTCAGATTGCCGCTTAGGGGCGTTTGCAGCGTCGACAGATCCGCCGTTCGTCAGAACGGCGGAACCAACCCTACATGACCATGACGTAGCGCGATCCCACGTAGTACTGCTTACCCATCAGGACCGGCTCGCCATTGGGGCCGATAAAGCCGGCACGCAGGTTGAGCAGTGGATCGTGCGGAGCGATGCCCAGCTCGGCCGCCTGCTCGGTATTGGCACGAACGGCCTCGACCGTGCGGTAGTCAACCGAGACAATCGGCGTTCCGCCAACGCGCTCGACCTCGGAAAAAATCGACTTGTCCTCAAGATCGGCCGTCAACAGCTCACGGTAGGCGTCAAACGGCACAAAGATGTTCTCCTCAAAAATGGGCTCGCCGTCGGCCGTACGCACGCGCTTGATGTGCAGCAGCAGCGCGTCCTTCTGCAGGCCAAAGAACTCCATCTCGTTTTGACGTGCCGGCACAATCTGGCGATCGACCACATGCGCGCCCGCCTTCATGTCATTATCGGCACACAGCGCGGTAAACGTCTGCAGCGTCGAAGCGTGGAACTGGCGGTTGATGTGCGGCGTGGAGACAAAGGTACCACGGCCCTGCTGCTTAACCAGGTAGCCATCGGAGCACAGCTCCTCGACGGCGCGGCGCACCGTAATGCGGCTCACGTCGTACTGCTCGGCTAGCTCAAGCTCGGACGGAATACGCTCCTTGGGTGCATAAACACCTTTCTCGATCGCGTCCTTGATTTCGTCATAAATCTGCTGGTAAAGCGGTGCATTTTTGGGCGTAGGCATATCTAATCACTCTTATCGAAATATTGAAATAACTAATACGTATATAACGTCTAGTTTCATGTTACCTCATAATGATAAAACGATACACCGCATACAGCAAATCCTTACCTGCCGTCGTCCTGCTGCAGGCTGTCCTGCTCGCTGAGGCGCGCCTGCCTGCTGGCCATGCGTGCGGGCTTGTCGGGATCGGGAACGGCCGTGGGCATGGGCTCGTCGACATGACCGCCCCACCAGCCGCCCACAAAGTTGAGCGTGTGGAACACATTGATCACGGCGCCGGGATCAATGTCGCACACCAGCTTGATAATGTCCTGGCTCTCGTAGGTCGATACAACGGCGTGCAGCAGGTACATCTTTTCGCGGCTGTATCCGCCGATGACCTCGGCGCAGCTAATGCCGTGCTGAAAATGGTCAACATAGGCGGTCATGACCTCGTCCGCCTTGCGCGTCGTGATCTGCAGCGTCACGCGGTCGTAGCGACGATAGAAGCTGTCGATTGTCTTGGTCGAAATAAACTGGAACACGATGGAGTACGCCGCCTTGTCCCAGCCAAACATAAAGCCAAAGATCGCCAGGATAAAGCAGTTGAAACCAAAGATGACGCCCCAGATGGTCTTGCCCGTGTGGTTGGAAACCCACAGCGCGATAAAGTCGGTACCGCCGGTGGATGCGCCGGACTTAAGCGCGATGGCAGCGCCCAGGCCCGAGACCACGCCGCCAAAAATGATGAGCATGATCTTGTCGCCCAAAAACGGCGCGAAGTGAAAGACGTTGAGGAACAGCGATGAGAGCACGACCTGCATCATCGAGAAGATGACGAAGCGCTTGCTAATGCCGCTCCAACATAGGAGCGCCACGGGGATGTTGAGCGCGAGCATACCGAGCGAGATGTCGATGTGAACGCCGCCGAGCGAGGTAACGCGATCGAGCAGGACCGCGACGCCGGTGAGGCCGCTCGGAAGCAGGTCGGCGGGTTGAATGAACGCCTGGATCAGGAATGTCTGGAGAACGGCGGAAATTGTGACCGCCACGGCGGTAATAGCGCGGCGAACGATGGTGAGACGGCCGAGCATGAGCACGCGGTCCGTGAGCTGATCGATGGCGTTCGCCACGTAGGCTCCTTTCGAAGACAGATGTGGTTGTGGGGCATGCCCGCGATTGTAGCATGGAGCGTACGGGGGCGCTTCAATTCACCCTCCCTCGACAACCAAAGCGGGACCAGCAACCCCCACGACCAGAGGCCCAAGTTACAAGTGAGTAGACTTTTTACGATCTGCCGAGCACACCCAAAACCGCCACCCCTGTGACCTGCGGTTTTACAAAGGAAGATATGCATTGTGCTCGGCCTGCGCCAAAAAGTCTACTCACTTAGTCCGAATCGAAGCCAAACGGATCAAAATCGAAACCAAATTGAGCCAGTCCACCGCAAAAAACGTTTGAACCCGTGCTTCTCGCGGCGGATTGACACTACAAAGCGGCCAAAATGTCGGTCAGATTATCAATAACGGCATCGGCTCGCGATTGATCGAGGTTGACGCCCTCGTGCGGACGCAGTGCCAGGACGCGGGCGCCGGAACGTTTGCCAGCCTCGATCCCCAAAGGCGAATCCTCGATAACCAGGCACTCGGCAGGCTCCACCCCCAGCGCCTCCATGGCACGCAGGTAGATCTCGGGGTCGGGCTTAAACGCACTGCACTCGTGACCGCTGATGGTGTAGTCCAGCACATCGGCGATACCGGCAATCTCTACCAGCTCGTCAATGAGCTCACGATAAGACGAGCTCGCGATGGCACACTTCACGCCGCGCTCGTGCAGTGCGCGCATCACCGGCTCCGTCTGCTCGTTGAGCAGCTCGGCATACGGAACGGGGTGGTCCGGGCTGTAGACCTGCTTGTACTCCACGCGAAGGCGCTCGCGCAGCTCAACATCGTCGGGCACCAGCGCCTCCCAAATGGCCGGCTCGTTAGACCCCGAAAGATCGGGGATCTCGTCAAAGTGGAACCCCTTCTCCTCCATAAACGCCACGCGACGACGGTTGTAGAACCACTCGGTATCGACCAGCACGCCGTCCATGTCAAACAGCACTGCTTTGATCATACGCATCTCCTCCCACCTGCCAAATAGAGACAGGTTTATTTTGGTAGGTTTTATCCTGGGTTTTGCGACGCGACAGGCGTGCCCTCCCAAGAGCAAAAAAGGGGACGGGGCGCAAACCCCATCCCCTCTCAATCAACCCGTAAGGTCTACTTACTTGTGATTAGTAGGAAAGCTTCCACATGTAGCGACGCATGGTCAGCGGGTGCTGACGGGCCTCGGCGATCTGGTTGCCGTACTCGCGCATAACGGCGAGGTGCAGCAGCGGGTTGAAGTAGGTGAGGACGCTTGCCGGCACGGCGTCGGCCAGGCCGTAGTCCTTGGAGTCGATCAGAGCGACCTTGGCGCCCATGCGCTGCAGGAAGGTGAGGGCGCGAGCGTCCATCGGACGGGTAGCACCGTCGGACATGAGGAAGACGTAGGGCTTACCCTCGGTGGAAACCTCGAACGGGCCGTGGAAGTACTCGCCGGTGTTGTAGGAGGCGGCGTCGATCCACTGCATCTCGGTGAACAGGAAGGCGGCGTTAGAATAAGCCATCTTCTCGGAGGCACCGGAGGCCATGAAGTAGATCATCTTGTCGTCCTTGAAGTCCTGAGCGAACTGCTTGGCCAGGCCCTTGGCGGAGTGAGCAGCGTTCTCGATCAGCTCGAAGATGTTGGTGAGGCCGGTGATCATGTCCTCGTAGTGATCATAGCCCTCGGTCTGCTGAAGGATCTCGAGAGCAAGAGCGATGGCGTAAGCGGGCTTCTCGGCCTTGGCAGCATAGTTGGCATGGAAGCCGTGAACGATGACGTGGTCGGCGTCGACGGTCAGAGCGGAGCCAGCCTTGTTGGTGAGGGAGACGACCGGGCAGTTGTGCTTCTTGGCGGTCTTGTTGGCCTCGACGGTCTCGGGGGTGGAGCCACCGAGGGAGCAGGTGATCACGAAGGTGTGCTCGTTGACCCAGGAGGGCGTGTCGTAGTTGAACTCGTTAGCGGTGAAGATCTGAACGTTCAGCTTGTCCGTGTTGTTGGCCAGGAAGTACTTGGCGGGGTACAGGTCGGACATGGAGGCACCGCAGCCGACGAAAGCGACGCTGTGGATCTCGTGGTTGGACAGGACGTCAGCGACGATCTGCTTAGGGAGGTTAAGGTCGATCTCGTACATCTGACACATTCCTTTCGATTTTTGCGGCGCCACATTGCCGGGCGCTCGCAGGGTTACCGTGGTATGGACCGAGTCGCCGGCCCGTTAAGGATGCGACAAAGGGACTGTCCCATTGTCACGCATAGGGATGGAAGCCTGCCTGGGGTATGGGATGCCAGGCAGGCCCCCGGGGGAAAGCGGTTAAGCGCTTGGTCGCGACTAGGCCAGGATGCCGGCCGCGGAGAGGGCGATGCCGCCCACAATGGCGATCACGAGAAGCCAACCGGTGTTGACGTTCTTCTTGATGAGCCAGTACATAAGGCCGGTGAGGCCAAGGGAAATCATCTGGGGCATCATGCCGTCCAGGATGTCCTGGATAACGACGGTGCCCTCAGCGAACTGCAACGGGGTGGTGGCGCCGATCAGCGTAGCGATCATGCCGCCCACGGACATAAGACCCACGATGCCGCAGACATACATGAGCTTCTCCATGAGGTCGCCGCCCTGAAGCTTGCTCAGGTACTCGTGGCCACCCTGATAGCCCATCTTGGCTGCGAACCAAGTGATCAGCACGGAGGGGACGATGGAGATGAGCATGGCCAGGATCGGGCCCATGATGGAGCCCTGCTGAGCCAGCTGAACGCCAAGGCCAAAGGCGATAACGCGGATGGTGCCCTGGAAGAAGGAGTCACCGATGCCGGAAAGCGGACCCATGAGGGAGGTCTTGACCGCGTTGATCGAATCGGGATCGAAGTTCTCGGGATCCTTGGCGTACTCCTCCTCCATGGAGGCGGAGAGGCCCAGGATGAAAGCGCTCGTCTGCGGGGTGCAGTTGTAGAACGCCATGTGACGGTGGTAAGCCTCTTTCTTAGCAGCGAGCTGCTTGGGGTCGGACTCGTCCGGATAGAGGCGGTCGAGCGTGGGGACCATGCCGTAGAGGAAGCCCATGTTCATCTGACGCTCGTAGTTCCAAGAGGCCTGGATGGCCCAGGAGCGCCAGAAGAACTGGCTGACCTTCTTGTTCAGGGACACGTCCTTGGTTGCGGTTGCCATAGTGTGTTCCTCCTTAGTCTTCGTCGTCTTCAAGCGGATCGTAGTCGGAATCGACACCGGCGGCTGCATGGGAACCGTTGAACTTGAAGCCCATGAAGACGACAGCCAGGCACACACCGATCAGAGCGACCGCGATGACGGACAGGTTGAGGTAAGCGGCGAGCAGGAAACCGATGAACAGGAACGGAGTCATACCCTTCTTGATCATCATGGTGAGCAGCAGAGCCAAGCCGTAGGCGGTCATGATCTTGGTCGAAACGTTAAGACCAGTGGACAGCCACTCGGGAACCATGTTGACGATGGCCTGAACCAGGTCGGTGCCAACAAAGACGGCGAGGAAGATCGGCAGGAAGTACATGACAGCATACAGACCGGAGCCGGCGCAGATGTGCATACGGTAGGCGGTCTTGAAGTTACCGTTATCGATCGCGTTATCTGCCACATGGGTGAGGGCGGCGATGATGGAACGGAACACGATGCCGAGGAGCTGACCCAGGACGGCGACCGGGATGGCGATCGTCATGGCGGTCTCGGCGGAAGCATCGGTCAGGCACGCAAAGGCAGCGGCCACGATGCCGCCCAGGACCATATCGGGCGGAACGGCGGCGCCGACCTGCACCAGGCCCATGGACACGAGCTCGACGGCGGCACCGACGGCAAGGCCGGTGGGCACATCGCCCAGCAGCAGACCGACGAGCGTGGCGCCAACGAGGGGCTGCTCGAAGTTAAGACGACCGAGCAGGCGGGAGTCCCACATGCAGAACACGCCGACGAGGCCGACGAGCACCGCACTGATGAACGTATTCATACCCTTCTCCTTTCAGTCAGGCAAAAGCCTGGTTGATTACAGCTTGGCGTCGATGTCGACGCTCTGATACGTAGGGGTCTGCTGGACATAGAGCTTGATGCCCATGTCGAGCAGCTGGTTGACGTCGGCCTTCTGGGTGGCGTCGAGGAAGACGGAGCTGTCCTTGCCTCCGACCTGATCGGCGCCGTCATGGTTGGCGGTGGCGCCCAGGTTGATGGCATCGAGCTTGTAGCCCTGGCAGAACTGCAGCATCTCGGCGGTGTTGCCGAAGACGAACATGACGCGCTCACCGAGGGTGTTGAGCTTGTCCATCTTGGCGAGGGCACGCTCGACGGTGAAGACGTTCAGGCGCACGCCCTGGGGCTTGGCCAGCTTAAGAGCGCCCTTCTTAATCTCATCGTTGGCGGCAGCGTTGTCGACGACGATGATGCGCTCGGCCTGGACCTTGGTGGTCCAGGTAAAGACGACCTGGCCGTGCAGCAGACGGTAGTCAAGACGTGCGAGGACGATCTTGGCGGGACCGGCGTTGTGACGGACGGCCTTGGCCTTCTTGGCGGGTGCTGCGGGAGCAACCTCGACCGGGGCGTTGGGGTTGGTCAGACCGTTGCGGGCCTCGTTGATGAGGGCCGCGAGCTCGGCGCCCTTGACGGGGGCGGGGCTCATAGCGAGCGTGAGCGCCAGCGGGATGTTGAAACCGCTGATAACCGTGAACTTCGTGCCGTTCTTGGCAAGCTCGACCATGTTGTTGTTGACCGAGCTACCGAGCATATCGGTTAGCACATAGACGGTGTCGTCCGCGTTGAACGTGGCGATCATAGCCTCAACCTTATTGGTGATGGGCTCCTTGTCGTCACGAGCAAGCGACACGACGTGGACGTTCGACACGTCGCCGAGAACCATCTCGAGCGTGTCTTTGGCGCCTGCGGCCAGGCCGCCATGAGATGCGAGAATGATCTGATTCATCTTGCCTCCTCCTTTTCGTTATGGTCATTATAACGTCTTATACGTTGCTTATATTGCTAATTAGTATAAAGACCGTTCGCGGGTGAAAATCGACCGTTGACGGGTTTAACGTACTCGAAACGTTGGCACGGGGTAGGTCGGCGTCGACTGGATAACCCCAGGTCGGAGGCTATAAGCGCTCCCCTATCGCACGAAGTACCAGGGGCTTTCCTGAACGGAGGGCTCCAGCACGATACCCGTACGCTCCTTGAACAGATCCATGTCCCTCGATTTCTCGGTCCACCACGCGTTGGGCTTAAAGGTCATGCTCTCAATAACATGACCGACAAACACACTGTTACGCAACTTGGAGAAGTCGGTGTTCATGATCAGGATGGACATGAGCACCAGCACGATGCCCAGAACCTTGACGGCGCCGGCGGACTCGGCATAGATGCCAATGCCCACCAGAACGGTCGCCACGGTTTCGAACGAAGCCACGACCGGCACCTTCGACGTCTCAAGATCCATGGAAAGGCCCTGCATATAAAAGATGTACGCAAGGGCCGTAGGAATAAAGCCAAAGCCTGCAAACAGCAGGATGAGCTGCGGGGACATTGCTGCGGTCACATCGGACCACGGGGCCGAAAGCACTGCCATAAAGCATCCGCCAAAGACAAAGCCCCAAAACGTGACGGCCAGCGGATGCAGCGTCTTGGTGGCCATGCGACTAAACACGGCCAGCAATGCGCCGCACAGTCCGGCGATCACGCCCGACGTAACGCCCCAAGCCGAGAAATGGAAACCGGACAGGTCGCCACTCGTCACTGCGAGCACGCAGCCAACAATGTTAAAGAGGATGGCCACGAGCTTGTTGGGGGTCACGTCCTCGCGATAGAGCACGCGTCCGAGCGCGACGCCGAACACCGGCGAGGTATAGAGCAGCACCGATGCCGTGGACATGCCAACTTCGCCCATGCACTCGTAATAGCAGGTGTTGGCGATGGCAAGGCCGACGATACCGACAAGCGCGCAGGGAACAAGCTCTTTGGGGCTTGCCTTGAAGAGCGCCATAGGACCCGAGGCTTTTCCCTCACGAGCACCTCCCTGGCAACCCATAAATGCCAAGACCGGAGCCATTAAGATGGCACCCGATAACAGGCGAAAGGCCGCCATGCTCTGAGACGAAACGCCAAGGGCCGATATTCCATTGACAAAGATTCCGATGGTGCCCCACATAAGCGCGGCGATCAGCACCAGCACATAGCCCAGATTGCTTCTCTTCAACGTAGCCTCCTTGGCTTTGTTACCAATATGTTTCGTACTACGTTATAGTCGTTATATACAATTTTCAAGACCGAAATCGGCGGACGGGAAATGATTCCCAGGAGTGTCCCCAAGTGCCGGCACAAAAGGAACGTCCCCAAGTGCCGCCCTGGATTCAGTTGCGGTGAAATAGTTCCTGAATAGAGGCTTCAAGCCCCTAAACAGGAACTATTCCACCGCAACTTATGAGGACATTGAGTTGTTAGACCGCTCTATCCCCTCTCTATCCCCTAGTAGTCAAGCTTCCACATGTAGCGGCGCGTCATGTAGTCCTTGTGGGTAACGGCAGAGAGC
Source organism: uncultured Collinsella sp. (assembly GCA_905199225.1). Taxonomy (GTDB): domain Bacteria; phylum Actinomycetota; class Coriobacteriia; order Coriobacteriales; family Coriobacteriaceae; genus Collinsella. The sequence goes on from CAJKFS010000038.1 coordinate 8,454, forward strand.
GCGCGCATGTACACATTGTTGAGGATCGGGGCAAAGATCAGGTGGTTGAAATACTCGCTCACGCTGTCCTTGATGTCGTTGAGGCCAAGCTCCTTGGCGTCGAGCTGATAGACGCGCTCGCCACCGTACTGGTTGACGAAGCGGATGCCGCGCTCGTCGTTCCAGCGGCTGCGGCCGACGCTGATGAGCTGGAACAGCGAGGTGCGCTTGTCCAGGATCTCGAAGGGGCCGTGGAAGAAGTCGCAGGTGTTGATGGTGCAGGAGTCGATCTGCAGCATCTCCTGCACGTTGCAGATGCTAAAGACGTAAGCGGCACCAAAAAGCGGACCCTGAGCCATGACATTAATGCAGGGCTTGTCGGCGTTCTGCTCGGCCCACTTGGCAGCGAGCGGACGGGTGTACTCGACGGCCTTGCGATAGATGGGGTCAACCAAGTCGAAGGCGGCCATAGCGGTCTCGTACTCGGCATAACCCTCGGTCTGCTGCGTGAGCTCCATGGCGATCATGGTCACGACGGCGGAGTTGGTACGGCCCATGCAGGACTCGTCGACGGCCAGGCTGTCGTACTGAATCTTGTAGTCGCAGACCTCGGTGAGGCCGGACTCGTCAACATAGATGGCGATGGTGCTGGCGCCGTGGTCCTTGGCGACCTGGGCGGCGACGATGGTCTCCTTGGTGCCGCGCATGGACACGACGACGGCCAGAGTGTTCTCGTTGACATAGGCGGGCGTGGCGTGCACGAACTCGTTGCTGGTGTAGCTGGAGCTCACGACCTGCGTGGCCTCGTGCTCCATAAAGTACTGGGCAGGATAGTTGCCGCCGTTGGATCCGCCGGCGCCAATCCACACGACGCGCTTGATGCCGCCCTTGTCTGCCTTGTCAGCCAAAACCTGGGAGACGACGTCCTTAACCTGTTCCTGAGTAGTCATCGTGCATCAGCCTTTCTTCTCGTTTGATGCTCTCGATGGCATACAAGTTACATACATGTTTTGGTTATGTCGACTAGTTGTATGCTATATTTGTCTTAGAAATTTTGCTGATGCGGTTTTCGATAACTGGATACCAGCGGTTTTGTTGTTGTATTGAATACATGCTTGATTAGATACGTATACAAGTTAGATACAGGTTGATCGCATGAACGCTTCATCTAAAAAGAGACTGACCCAATACGAGCGCTTGGCGGGCATACTGCGCGACCGCATCGCCTCCGGCACCTACGCACGTGGAGACAAGCTGCCGTCCGAGATGGAACTCATGGACGAATCGGGTCTGTCGCGCAGCACCGTGCGCCATGCCCTTAAGGTACTAGCTGATGAGGGCCTGGTTCGCACCGAGCGCGGGCGCGGCGCCTTTGTGGCCGACACGCCGGCGCTCCACGAGAACAACCTGGTGTTTTCGAGCTATACCAAGCAGGTCGAAGGTCAGGGCATGAAGCCCACCACGCGCACCGTGGACTCGTGCTTTGCCAAGGCGGCCGGCAGCATAGCTAAGTTCTTTGACGCCGCCGTGGGCAGCAAGCTTGTCAAACTTGTCCGCCTGCGCTACCTGGACGACGTGCCGCTGTGCCTGGAGACCACCTACCTGCCGCCAAGCTTCGAGACGCTCATCGATCGCGATATCAACGGTTCGCTCTACGCGACGCTGCGCCAAGAATTCCATCGCGCGCCAGCACAGGGACATAAGACCTTTGAGGTGTGCTATGCCTCGCAAAACGAGGCGTTTTTGCTCAACGTCGAGCGCGGGCAGGCGCTGATCCTGATCACCGACTACGTCTACGACACCGACGGCCGCCCGCTCCATGTCTCCAAGCGCATCCAACGCACCGACCGCGCCAAATACACCGAGCCCATCGGCTAACCTGCCAAAATTAACCTGTCCCTAAATGGTAGGTTTGGGGAGGTCGGGGAACCAGATTGGTTTGGGTTGGTTGGGAACGCGCTCGGCTAGGACCAACTCCATCCAACACATGTCGTACCAGCGACCGAACTTTTGGGCACAGCGATCGAAGGCGCCCACCAAGCGATATCCCATATGGGCATGGAAATCCTGGCTGTTATGCGTCAGGTACTCATCGTCCTTATCGTGCGGCACGGCAATGAGCGCGCACATATAGGTGATGCCCATCGCGATCAGACATTGCTTGAGCGCATCGTGCAACTTGCGGCCCAGCCCGCCATGGCGCACGTCGCGCGCCAGGTAGATCGATGTCTCGACCGACCAGTCGTATGCCTCGCGGCTGTTGAGCGGACTCACATAGGCATAGCCTACCGGACGCCCGTCCAGCTCCATCACCAGATACGGATAGCGCCTGAGCGTGCGCTCGATGCGCCCGGCGAACTCATCAACGCTCGGCACCTCGTATTCGCAGGTAATCGCCGTCTGGCGCACATATGGCTCATAGATGGCAAGCAACGCCGGCGCGTCTTCGGGCGTCGCCAGGCGAATCGTCGGCTCGGACATCTCGGTCATACAACCCTTCTTCCTCAAAAGCAAAGGCCGCCCCACGCCAAACCCAGGCGCGGGGCGGCCCCTTGCCATTACATCAGGCTACAGGACAGCCGCCAACGCGTCGATATCCTCCTGCGTCGTGGCCCAGCTGGTGCAAAAGCGCACCACCGTGTGGGTCTCGTCGTACTTTTCCCAGTACTCGATCGAGGCGTGCTCGCGGATGCGCACCATGTCCTCGTTGGGCAGAATCACGAACTGCTGGTTGGTCGGCGTCTCCAAGAAGAACTGGTAGCCGCGCTCATGCAGCACGCGACGCAGCGCCTGAGCGGTCTCAATCGCCTGGCGACCAATCTCAAAATACAGGCCATCGGTAAAGAGAGCCTCAAACTGCACACCCGTCAGGCGGCCCTTGGCCAGCAGCGCGCCGTGCTGCTTAATACGCGGAATGGGATGCGCCGGAGCATGCATGCCGCAGAACACCACGGCCTCACCACACAGAGCGCCGCACTTGGTGCCGCCGATGTAGAACACGTCGCACAGCTGCGCCAGCTCGGGCAGGGTAATGTCGCACTCGTCGGCCGCCAGCGCATAGGCCAGGCGGGCACCGTCCACAAACAGCGGAATCTCGCGCTTCTGGCACACCGCGTGAATCGCCGCGAGCTCGGCCTTGGAATACAGCGTGCCGTACTCGGTGGACATGCTCACGTACACGGCGCCCGGAAACACCATGTGTTCATAGCTCTCGTTCTCGTAAAAGACCTCGATGTAATTGTCGAGGTCCTCGGCATGCATCTTGCCCTCGTAGCCGGGTATGGTGAGTACCTTGTGGCCGCCAAACTCGATAGCGCCCGCCTCGTGGCAGGCAACGTGGCCAGTCTCGGCGGCAACGACGCCCTCGTACGGCGCGAGCAACATGTCGATTACCGTGGCGTTGGTCTGCGTGCCGCCTACCAGAAAAAACACGTCGGCATCGGGAGCCTGACAGGCCTCGCGGATAAGCTGCTTGGCACGCTCGGTGTGCGCATCGGTACCGTAGCCGGGCTGCGGCTCCATATTGGTGTCGACGAGCGCTTGCAGCACTGCCGGATGTGCGCCGTGAGAATAATCGTTGTTGAACGCGAGCATGGCAATCCTCTCTTACCGGGTATCGGCCAGATGATTCAAACGGAGCTATTGTACGCCGTTGGGATAGGCAATGCGCGCGGCAAGGCACTCGAGTGCCAGTACCAGAGCAAAACCGCAGCTCACATCACTCAAAAAGTGCGCTCCGATCACGATGCGGCCAAAGGCGACGAGCATCGCGACCACAGCCGCCGCCCAAAAGACCACGCGTCGGCGCGACGGCTCTTGCTTAAAGGCCGCCGCGGGAAGGCCCGCGAGCATCATGCCGATCGCCGCGTGCGCGGTATGCCCGCTCGCAAACGACTTGAATCCGTCCTTGATCACGCCGGCGGCGATATAGGTCCACTTGTCGGGGTTGCCGATCACCCACCACGGCTGAAACTCGAGCCCCTGCGTCACCTCGATCACGCGCATGCGCGGGCGCGACCACAGCGGCTTAACGATAACGTTGAGAATGATGGCCTGAATCACCCACACGACCAGCACCATGAGCGCCCAGCGCTTGAGCTCCTGCGGCGCGGCATCGTGCGTGGCGCGGTAGGCGACGACGTTGCCGGCAATGGCCAGGGCAAACGTCAGCACCAGCTGAGCCGCGACGAGCTTGCCGCCAACATGCAAAGATCCGAGCACCTCGTAGCCGACCAGGCCCACATTGATCAGAACGCCGAGCACGGCGAGCCCCTTGCTGCCCTTGCAGCCATCGCCGGCACAACGCACGAGCATAATGCCTGCGATGCTCGCCGTGACCTCGAACGGCAGCTCGCCGGCCGCCTCGACAAAACGGCCGAACAGGCTGGACGAGTTGAACAGTGCGCTCGAGATCTGATAGTCGAAGAAGGTGCCCGTGAGCAGGCAAAGGCAAAGGATGACCGCGATAACGGCAGCGTCTTTCTTATCGATGTACCCGAACATAGCTTCCTTTCGGTCGGGCGAAGTTATCAACCTGCAACGTGGTGGGATGAATACTGCAGGTTGAGCATAAGCAAGCGAAAACGTCCCATTTGAGGCAAGGTGACCCGAAGGAGGAGGGAAGCGTACTTGCGTACGCGACCGACGAGTGAGGGTCAGATTGCCCAAATGGGGCGTTTGCAGCGTCGACCCGTTAATCGTCGTCGCTTGCACCCAGCTGTTGCAGCAGCATGAGCGCCGCGGCCACCGGGCCGGTGCCGTCGTTGGCGTCGAGACCGCGACCCAGGCCGCTGCCCGCACCGGCGCCTGCCTTGTAGGGTACCGACAGCTTGCGGCTCTTGGGGAAGTTCACCGCGCCATAGCGGGTCTTAAGCTCAAAGGCCACCTTCTTAGGCACGTCGACGCCCAAAAACGTGATGCGACCGCCACTGAGCGTGACGCTCTCGAGCCCCAGACGCTCGCCACGAATGCGGATGCGCGCGCGATTGAACAGGTTGAGTCCCGCCAACGGCAGCTCGCCATGCGCGGCCTCGGTCTCTTCCTGCACCTCGTCGATGCTCTCCAGGTCCTCGGCCGCTGCGAGCTTACGGTACACGAGCACGCGCTGGTCCACCGCCGGCAGGTACTCCTCGGACAAGAAGTAGTCGGCTGGCAGGTTAATGCCCACGCTCGCCGCCTCCACGCCGGCGTCGTCATCGCCGCGCGCCTCGGCCACTGCCTGGCCCAACATCTGCGTAAACAGGTCGAAGCCCACGCTCGACAGGTTACCGTGCTGCTCGGCTCCCATAAGCGAGCCAGCGCCGCGGATCTCCAGGTCGCGCATGGCGATGCGCATGCCGCTGCCCAGGTCTTGGAACTCGGAAAGCGCGGTCAGGCGCGCCGTGGCCTCCTCGGTAAGCGGCAGCTCGCCGGGGAACATAAAGTACGCGTATGCCTGCGTGGCCGAGCGGCCCACGCGGCCCTTGAGCTGGTAGAGCTGCGCCAGGCCCAGACGCTGCGAGTCCTCGATGATGAGCGTGTTGGCCGTCGCGTTGTCGATGCCGCTCTCCACGATGGTCGTGGCGATGAGCACGTCAATCTTTTTGGTCGCGAACTCGATCATCACGTCCTCGACCTCGCGCGGGCTCATCTTGCCGTGCGCCACGCCCACGCGCGCCTCGGGCGCGGCCTCGTGCACGCGCGCCACGGCGTCGTCGATGGTCTTGACGCGGTTGGACACGTAGTACACCTGGCCGCCGCGGCCCACCTCCAGGCGAATCGCCGCACTCACCACGTCGGGGTCGTACTCCCCCACGTGCACGATGACGGGGCGGCGCCCGGTCGGCGGCGTGGTGATCAGGCTCATGTCGCGCACGCCGCTCGTGGCCATCTGCATGGTTCGCGGAATGGGCGTTGCCGAAAGCGTGAGCACGTCAATCTGTTCGCGCAGGTTCTTGAGCTGCTCCTTGTGCTGCACGCCAAAGCGCTGCTCCTCGTCGATAATCACCAGGCCCAGGTTCTTGGGGTTCACATCGGCCGAAAGCAGACGGTGCGTGCCGATGAGCACATCAATCGTGCCCTCGGCAAACGCCTTGAGCGCGCGCCTTTGCTGTGCCGGCGTGCGGAAGCGGCTGAGCACCTCGACCTCAAGGCCAAACGGGGCAAAGCGCTCAAAGAACGTCTCGTAGTGCTGCTGGGCCAGAATGGTCGTGGGGCAGAGCACCATGACCTGTCGGCCGGAATCCACGCACTTAAACGCCGCACGCAGGGCGACCTCGGTCTTGCCAAAGCCCACGTCGCCGCACAACAGGCGGTCCATGGGCTTGGGCGCCTCCATGTCGGCCTTAATGTCGGCGATGGCCTCCAGCTGGTCGCGCGTCTCGTCGTAGGGGAAGCTCTGCTCCATCTCGATCTGCTCGGGCGTATCGGGCGGGCAGGCGATGCCGGTGATCGATGAGCGACGCGTATAGAGGTCAACCAGGTCAAACGCCAGCTTTTTGGCATTCTTGCGCGCCTTGTTGGTGGCACGCGTCCAGTCGGCGGTGTTGAGTCTGGTCAGGCGCGGCTTGTCGCCGTCGGGACCAACATAGCGCGTGATGCGGTCGACCTGCTCCAGCGGCACGTAGAGCTTGTCGCCGTCGGCGTATTCCAGCAAAAAGTAGTCGCGCTCCTTGCCGCCCACTTCCTGGCGCGCGATCTCGCTAAAGAGCGCGATGCCGTGGGTGGCGTGAACGACGTAGTCGCCCGGCTTAAACGGGAAGGTAATCTGCGTAATGTCCACCTTGCGGCGGCTGCGCGCGCGGTTGGCGTCCATGCGGGCGTTGAGGTCGGCGATTGAGAACACGGCCAGGTTGGCGTCGGGCACCACCACGCCCTGCGGCAGGGCGGCGTCCACAAAGGTCACGCGTCCGCGCGAGATGGTGGGCACGGCGGCGCCGGCGGCGGCCTGGACGGCACCGGCCTCGAGCGACCGAGCGTTGAGTGCATCTGCCTTGCGCTCGCGGATCGAAGCATGGGCATCCTGGCGGGCAGCACGGTCGGCAGAATCCGCCGCTGCCACGCGCACGCGCTCGCCAATGACGCCGGCGTTTTCGGGTGCCGCGGTCAGCGACTCCTCAAAGGTAATGCCCTCGTCACCAAAGGTGAGCTCCATCGACTCGCGTGCACCACGGTCGGGAATGGCAAACACGCAGGCGTAGCGCTTGCCCACGACTTCCTGAATGCGCGTCATAAAACGGTTGTCCGAGCCTGCGATAGCAGGCTGCTCAATCTTGAGCTCTGCCGTAACCGCGCCGCCGGCACGGATGAGGCTCACATAGTTCAGGCGCTGCTGAGCACCAAAATCGAGCTGCTGAGCACGTACATACAGGCCATCCAGTCGGTCAATCCCCGCCTCGCCGGCACGGGCCTCGATATCCTCGTAGGCGCGCAGACAGTCGTCGAACAGCGAGCGCGGCTCGGACAGGACCACGAGCGCCTTGCCGCTCACGTGTGCCAGCGGGCTTACGGTCTGGCCGTACATCACCGGCAAAAAGCAGTCGAGCTCGGGCGTGACGATGCGTGCATCCACCATCTCGAGCAGCGCCGCCAGTTTGCTATCGTCCTGGCTGGCGCGATAGAGCGCCACATGCATGTTGTGGACCGCCTCGTCGGTGAGCGCCAGCTCGCGGCACGGGAAGATCTCGATACTATCCTCGTTGCCGATGGTCTGCCCCGTTGAGCTCACCATACGGCGGATGCGATCGATCTCGTCGCCAAAAAACTCGATGCGCACGGGCGCCTTTTCCTGTGCGGGGAACACCTCGACGGTGTCGCCGTGCACGCGGAACAGGCCGGGCGCGTCGGCGGCGCCGGCATTGGTGTAGCCCATGCCCACCAGACGCTGCGGCACCTCGTCAAAAGGAATCTCCTCGCCCACCGCAAAGGTCGTGGACTCCCAGTAGCGGCTCTCGACTGGCGGCACGCAGCGCAGCAGCGCGCGGGCCGAGGCAACCATGATGCAGTTGTCCCCGCGCACGATGCGTCCCAGGGCCTCGCAGCGCTGCGCTACCACGGCGTCGTCGGGCGCCTGCTCGCGCCACGGATAATCCTTGCGCTCAGGAAAACGGCACACATGCGCCAGGCCCACGTAGGCGGCAAGGCTACGAGCGGCGCGATCGGCCGCATCCTCGCCACTCACAACGTAGACCGTGGGGCGCGGGCGGCGCGCAAACTGAGCGGCCGCCATAAGCGTGCGACCCGACTGCGACACGGCCAGCGTCACGTCCTCGCCGGCATCGAGTCCGGCCTCGACGGTCTGCAGCGCCTCGGCAGTGTAGAGCTGCGCGGCTATACGGTGAATGAGCATGCTGTTCCTCCGGCATCGCAACGCCAAAAGCCCGCCGGGGCAAGCTCGGCGGGTCGTACGTCAAATACATTGTCTGTCATGGTAGCGCATGGAGAGGACTCCGGCTCAAGGGCAAACCCAGCCCCGCAAAAAACGCCAGACGAAGATGCGCTCCGCCCTACCCCGCTACGCGCACGCTGGGGCACAAATCTGCCAGCGGACACTCGTCACACTTGGGTTTGCGGGCGTCGCAGATCTCGCGACCGAAGGTGATCCACTGATGGTTGACCGACTCCCAATACTCGTGCGGCAAAATCTTGAGCAGATCTTGCTCGGTCTTGAGCGGCTCCTTTGCATGCGTCTTGGGACTCAGCATCAGGCGGTGCGCAATGCGGTTGACGTGCGTGTCCACCGCAATGCCCTCCACGATGCCATACCCCACGTTGAGCACGATGTTCGCCGTCTTGCGTCCCACGCCCGGCAGCTTCACGAGTTCCTTCATGTCGGCCGGCACCTCGCCGCCATAGTCGGCGACGATCATCTGCGCGGCCTCGACGGCATGCTTGGCTTTGCTCTTGTAGAAGCCGAGTGACTTGATAGTGTCTGCCACGTCAGCCACGCTCGCCCCGGCCATGGCCTCGGGCGTGGGCCACTGGGCAAACAGCCGCGGCGTCACCTTGTTGACCTGCGCATCGGTCGTTTGCGCCGAAAGCAGCACCGCGATCAGCAGGCGGAAGGGATTCTCGTGGTCCAAAAAGCACTCGACCGGGCCATAGCGACGGTTGAGACGCTCGCACACCTCAACGGCGCGCTCGCGCTTGGCGGCATTGGTCTCGCGTGGCATAACGACTCCTCGGCTCAACGGCACAATAAACTAATGGGCACAATTGTCCCACGTCCGAGACGCTTACGCCTCCAAGAATGCGCCGGTCTGACGGCTCCACAGGCTCGCGTACTCACCACCCGCCTCGACGAGCTGCGCATGCGTGCCGTCCTCGACGATCTCGCCATCGGCCAGCACCACAATGCGGTCGAGCGCCGCCACGGTGGACAGGCGGTGCGCCACCACAATGGAGGTACGTCCACGCATCAGGTTTTCGAGCGCCTCCTGCACCAGCGCCTCGGACTCGCTGTCGAGGGCAGAGGTCGCCTCGTCGAGCACCAGAATCGGCGCGTCGGTTAGGATGGCGCGGGCGATAGCCACGCGCTGACGCTGGCCGCCCGAGAGCTTGACGCCGCGCTCGCCCACCATGGTGTCAAAGCCACGAGGCAAGCGGTCGATAAACTCGGTCGCATTAGCCAAGCGAGCCGCCTCGCGGATCTGCTCGTCGGTGGCGTCGGGGCGGCCGTAGGCGATATTCTCGCGAATGGAGCGATGGAACAGCAGCGCCTCCTGCGGCACGTAGGCAACCTGGCGGCGCAGGCTCTGCTGCGTGCAGTGCGAGACATCCTGACCGTCCACGAGCACGCGGCCGCCCTGAACATCGTCCAGGCGCAGCAGCAGCTTGGTGAGCGTCGTCTTACCCGAGCCCGATTTGCCCACCAGGCCCACGCGCTGGCCCGCCGCCACATGAAGTGTCAGGTCATCGAACACGCTCTCGCCCGCCGCAGCGTCACGGTACGCAAAGCTCAGGTGCTCAAAATCAATCGCGCCCTCGGTCACTTTAAGCTCGGGAGCGTTCTCGTCGTCTGCCACCAGACGCGGCTCGTCCAGCACGCGCGTCGTCTCGGCCGCATCGCCGAGCGCGCGGTTGATGCGCTGCATCATGGAGCTTACGTAGTTCAGGCGCATGGTGAGGTTATAGGTGTAGGTAAAGATCATGACGAGCGAGCCGGCCGAGATGCCAAACCACGCGTTGCCGCCCGCCACGAACACACTCACCACGGCCATAGTGATGACGATAAGACCCGAGGTCGTAAAGTTGCGCTGCATCATGGCGTGCATCGAGACCGTCTCGGCATCGCGCGCGGCACGATCGGCGGCGTCGAACAGATCGCGTTCAAAGTCCTCGCGCCCGCAAGTCTTGACGGCCAAGATGTTCGTGACCGCGTCGGACAGCACGCCCGACAGCTTGTTCTGCGCGGCGGACGTCGCGGCTGAAAGCGGCATGATGCGCTTGTACATAAGCCAGACAAACGCGATGTAGACGACCATGATGCACACCAGGATCACGGTAAACGTCGGCACCACCGGGGCGAGTGCGGCCACGGTGCAGATGACCGAGGTGATGGTGGGGATGAGCGAATACACCGTCACGTCGACCAGACCCGTGTAGCCGCTCATAAAACGGCTCGTCTGGCTCACAAGCGATCCGCCAAAGCGGCTAGTATGGAATGTCATGGATTGGTTGGAGAGCGTGTCGAAGCATAGACGCGCCAGGTGATAGTTGCCCGCAATCTCAAGCTTGTAGACGGTGTAGTCTTGCAGTTTGGAGAGGATCTGACCCACCAGGTTAACGAGTACGAGCGCCAGGATATAGGGGCCGAAGACCTCAAACACCTGGTCGCCCACCACGGGAGCGGCTTGAACGCGGTCGACAATAAGGGCCATCACATAGGTATTGGCAAACGTCAGCAAAAAGATGTAGCCCGCCGACGAGAGCACCGAGAGAAAGACAATCAGCGGCTGCGTGCGCGTGACGTCCCAAAAACGCTGCAGCGTGCGACGCACGGTGGAGCGGCTGAGCGGGCTGGTGCTTCTCTGGGACATGGGCTTCCTTTCGCGTCTGATAGGGCGAAACGCCATTGTTACACATTAAAGCGCACTTCAGGCAAGCGCGATGCGAAAAGCAGCGGGGCACCCGCGTTTACGCCGGCGCCCCACCGTCTTGTTGCAATTAGTCCTCGTCTTTTTGGTCTGCGAGCAGCTCCGCGGACGTAAGCCCCAAAATCTCGTCGGCCTCCTCGGCATCTTCCAGCGCGTCGATGTCCTTGAGCTTGCGCTCCATGACGTTGGTGCGCGTGGTGATGATGCCCTCGACCGTTTTGCCCGCGGTCTCGATCTGCTGCTGGGCGCGGCGCAGCGCCTTTTGATAGCGCGGCAGCTCGGCCTTGACGGCGGAGAGCACGCGCAGCACGTCGTCGGTACGTTTTTGCAACTTAAACGTCTGATAGCTCATCTGCAGACTGTTGAGGATGGCCGCCATGGTGCTGGGACCGGCTACGTTGACGTGATAGTCGCGGCCCAGGGTCTCGATAAGCCCGGGGCGGCTGACGACCTCGGCGTACAGTCCTTCAAACGGCACGAACATGATGCCAAAGTTGGTCGTTGCCGGCACACTCAGGTACTTTTCGCAGATGTCCTTTGCCTCGCGCTTGACCATGGTGTCGAGCGTCTTGCGCGCAGCCGCCACGGTCTCCGCATCGCCCGACTCCTGCGCGTCGAGCAAGTGCTCGTACGCGTCGCCCGGGAATTTGGAGTCGATCGGCAGCAGCACGGGATCGCCCTCGTCCACCGGCAGCTTGACGGCAAACTCAACGCGCTCCGAGGCGCCGGGCTTGGTGGCGACGTTTTCCAGATACTGGTCGGGCGTAAGGATGTCCGCCAGAATTGCACCCAGCTGCACCTCGCCCAAAATGCCACGCGCCTTCACGTTGCCCAGCACGCGCTTAAGGTCGCCCACGCCGGTGGCGATGGACTGCATGTCGCCCAGGCCCTTGTACACGGCCTCGAGCTGGTCGCTCACCTGCTTAAACGATGCCGACAGGCGGTCGTTGAGCGTGCGGGAGAGTTTCTCGTCCACCGTCGCACGCATTTGATCGAGCTGCACGTTGTTGTCCTTGCGGATGGCGCCCAGCTGAGCATCGACCGTCTCGCGCACCTTGTCCAGGCGATGCTCGATGCCCTCGCGGTTGGCGCCGAGCTGTTGGGCCGTCTCGCGGCGCAGGTCATCCATCCGGTCACCAGCTTGCGAGAACTCGCGTGCGATGGTCAGGTAACGTTGCTGCTCCACGGCCGCATCGGTCGTCTGCTGCTGCGCGATGGCATTGGCCGTGCGGCGGGTTTCGGCCAGCGCGACGTTCAGGGCATCGAGCGCGTTGTTGGCCTGCTCGAGTGCTGCCAGCGTTTCCGCGCTACTGTCGCCACGCTCCCGCAACTCGGCACGCAGGCTCTTGAGCTGGAGGGCGCAAGCCACAGCAACCCCCACCGCCACCAAGGCGATCACAACAAGCACAATATCAATAGCAGACATAAACTCCGCCCAACAAACCCAATCGAGCACCAATCAAAATCGCGATCAATCTTACCCCGTCACACACACGGATCACTCACTGCCTTGCAGACAAATTTCTCTTAGAGCCGCGGACGCTAAAACGCTAGCTCTCCCAGCCGGCACGAATGGTTGTTACGACATCGCCTAGGCGCTGGCCGAGGGCTGACAGATGTTGGAGCACCTCGTTGGGCGATGCGCCGTTGAGGATGCACGTGAGGGCATACGACGCCAGAAAGATGGCCGCAAGCCCTAACGGGATGAGCACGATCATCGCCAATGTGCGCAGGCGCTGGCCCACGCGGCGACGACGCGCACGACGCTTGTCGAACGCGAGCTCCTGCGCATATGAATCTTGCTGTACGGAATAGGCCTCTGGCGCCGATTTACACCCGGGCACAGCTGCAGGTACAGCAGCGGGCACGACATTTTGCGCAAAGGGCTGGGCTGCCGCCCCTTGCATTTGCATCTCTATAAGCCGTTGCTGTTGGCGCAACATGCGCTCGGCTTGTTGCTGCGGAGTCTCAAGAAACAGATCCATGCTTGCCTCCAAAATCGGAGCATTCGACGCTTACGACCAGCATCCCGCACCGCCATGACCGCGACAACGCAATCGCCGGCAATAGCCACAAAGTTTCTTCTGCTCAAAAGCTGTCGAAAAGCTCAACAACTCCCCTACCAGCACTTTCTCTGAGCTTTTTTCGCCAACAATCTTTTGGCCTTCCACCCTTACGCCAACTGACCAAAATCTAACCAATAGCTTGACGAAAATTGTGGAGACCGGGACCCCACACAAAAAGTGCCGCCCCAAAGGGGCGGCACACAAACTTATTATCAGCTTTTCTGTAACGAGCATGCGACGACTCAACGCCGGGGCGCAGGGCGGGGAAACCTTTGCCTCGCGCGACCCTGCGAAGCCGTGAGCGAG
>CAJKFS010000039.1 GCA_905199225.1 uncultured Collinsella sp.
CCGTTACGCGGTTTGGTAAAACCGCGTAACTACAAATCCCCGCCGGCACCCAGCAGCTTGCGCATGACCTGTTCGGGGTTAACCGAGCCGTCGCGCGGGGCCAGGGCGGTGATCTTCTTCTGCATCTTGTACTCGTGCAGCTCGTCCTCGAGCTGGCGCACGCGGGCGCGGAGCTTTTCGTTCTCGCGCTCGCGCTCCTCGGCACGCTCCTTCATATCGAGGATGCGCACCACGCCGGCAAGGTTGATGCCCTCGTCGGTCAGCTGGTTGATGAGCTCCAGGCGCTCGATATCGGCACGCGAATACAGACGCGTGTTGCCGCCCGAGCGCTGGGGATTCACCAAGCCTTTGGACTCGTAGACGCGCAGAGTCTGCGGGTGCATGCCGGTCAGCTCGGCCGCCACGCTGATCATGTACAGCGGTTTGTTCCTATTGTCCTCGGCCATGCTACCTGACCCCTTTCCGTCTCGTTATCGTCCATCATAAGCCCGTGGGCGCGGGCGTGCGCCGCGACCGCCCTAGTACGTCGCCTTGTAACGGTTGACCTTCTCGCGATAGTCGCGTGTGTCGGTCTCGCGCAGCTTGGTCATGGCATCGCGCTCGTCATCGGACAGGTTCGTGGGGACCTGTACCTTGATTTCGACGAGCAGCGCGCCTGTGCGGCCACGGTGCTTAACGTCGGGCGCACCCATCTCCTTAAAGCGGAACTTCTTGCCCGTCTGGGTGCCAGCGGGCACCTTCAGACGAACCGTCGCGCCGCCGGGCGTGGGCACATCAACCGTGCAGCCGAGCGCCGCCTCGTAGACCGAGACCGGTACCTCCATGGTCACGTCGGCACCTTTACGCTTAAACAGCGGGTGCTCCTCCACATGCGTGGTCACGACCAGGTCGCCGCGCTCGCCGCCGGCAACGCCATACTCGCCGCGACGCTTGTAGCGTAGCTTGCCGCCGTCGACCGCGCCCGCGGGCACCGAGACCGTAATGGTCTGCTGCTCGCCTGTCGAGGGAATGCGATAGGTGACCTTGTGCGTCACGCCGCGAAACGCGTCCTCGGCCGTCACATCGACGGTCAGCGACAGGTCGCCGCCCTTGCGAGCACGGCTGCGACCCGCGCCGGCACCGGCAGCGCCCGCAGCCCCGGCAAAGCCCGAGCCCCAATCGCTGCCCCAGGCGCCGTTGCCGCTAAAGATGCTGTCGAAGATGTCGCCCCAGCCGCTGGCACCCGCGCCGGCACCGTAGCCGCCGCCATACGCGCCGCCCGCGCCCGGCATGCCGCCAAACATGAGCATCTGGTCGTACTCTTTGCGCTTCTTCTCGTCCGAAAGCGTCTCGTAGGCCTCGCTGATCTCCTTGAACTTGGCCTCGTCACCGCCGGCATCGGGGTGATATTTTTGCGCGAGCTTGCGAAACGCGCTCTTGATCTCTTTGTCGGAGGCGCTCTTGGATACGCCCAGGATGTCATAGAAGGTTTTGCCTGCAGCCATCGTAGCTCCTCTCCTGTTTCATCCGTCGCCCAGCGGGCGGCGGTTCATGCTTTCATATGGCACTAGGCCAGAAAGGGCCCCGGGTGTTGCCCCGGGGCCCTTCTCAATTACTCCTCGGTGCTCTCGGCCGTATCGGCCGCAGCATCCTCGGGCGCCGCTTCGGGCTCCGGTGCGGGGCGCTTCTCGCCACCGTAGGTCACCGTCACCATCGCGGAACGCAGGATGCGATCCGCCATGCGGTAGCCCTTCTGGTACACGTCGTTGACGGTCTCGTCGTACTGCGATGCGTCCTCGACGCGACCCACAGCCTGATGCTCGAGCGGATCAAACGCTTCGCCCTTGGGGTCGATGGGCTCAACGCCCTCATGCGCAAACACGTCGAGCAGCTTGGCATGCACCGCGTCGACGCCGTCGACGAACTGCTTAAAGTCGTCGGCAAGCTCCTGACTGCGGGCGTGGTCGATCGCACGCTCGATATCGTCGACCACCGGCAGCAGCGCAGTGACGAGCTTCTCGGTCGCGCGCTCGCGCTCGGCGATACGCTCGTTGGCGGTGCGGCGACGGAAGTTCTCCCAGTCGGCCTGCAGACGGGCGGTGCGCTCGGTGGCGTCCTTTGCCTTGTCCTCGGCGGCCTTCTGAGCCTCTGCCGCAGCATCGAGCTCATTGCGCACGTCGGCAAGCTCTTTCTGAGCCTGCTCGAACTTGAGCTTAAAGTCGTTGTCGGCGGCTTCTTCACCGGCGCGGATAGCGGCTTCCACCATCTCGTCCTCGGTCATCGTCGCCTCCTTGTTGGAATCCTCTACTTGGTTCTCGGCAGCCTCGGCGGCCGGGGCCTCGTTGGCCTCGGTAACGTCTGCGGCCTCTACGGGAATCTTCACGTCCTTCTCCTCAGAGTCAACGGGGGCGGCGCCAGCGGCGGCCGCCTCCGTGCGAGCTTTACGGGCGGACATGATTATTTGTCCTCGTCGTCCACAACCTCGTAGTCGGCGTCGACAACGTCATCGTCGGCAGGCTGGGCACCAGCGGCACCGTCGGTCTGCTGCTGAGCGTCGGCGTAGACAACCTGGGCCAGCTCGTAGGCCACGGACTGCAGGGACTCGCCGGCGGCCTTGATAGCCTCGACGTCAGAGCCCTCGAGCGCCTTCTTGGCGTCGGCGATAGCGGTCTCGGCCTTGGACTTCACGTCGGCGGAAACCTTGTCGCCCAGCTCGTTGAGGGTCTGCTCGGTGGAGTAGCACAGGCTGTCGGTCTGGTTGCGGACCTCGACCTCTTCCTTCTGCTTCTTGTCCTCCTCGGCATGAGCCTCGGCGTCCTTGACCATACGATCGACTTCGTCGTCGGAAAGCGCGGTGGAGCCGGAGATGGTGATCTGCTGCTCCTTGCCGGTGCCCTTGTCCTTAGCAGAGACCTTGACGATGCCGTTGGCGTCAATGTCGAAGGTAACCTCGATCTGCGGCACGCCGCGGCGGGCAGCCGGGATACCGGTCAGCTGGAACTTACCGAGCGACTTGTTGTCGCGGGCAAGCTCGCGCTCGCCCTGGAGCACGTTGATCTCGACGCTGGTCTGGTTGTCGGCAGCGGTGGAGTAAACCTCGGTCTTGGAGGTCGGGATCGTGGTGTTGCGGTCGATCATCTTGGTCATGATGCCGCCCATGGTCTCAACGCCCAGCGACAGCGGGGTAACGTCGAGCAGCAGGATGCCCTCGACGTCACCGGTGAGCACGCCGCCCTGGACGGCAGCACCGTCGGCAACGACCTCGTCGGGGTTCACGGACATGTTGGGCTGCTTGCCGGTCATGGTCTTGACCAGATCCTGGACAGCGGGCATACGGGTGGAGCCGCCGACGAGGATGACCTCGGTCAGATCGGAGAGCTTGAGCTTAGCGTCGCGCAGGGCGTTGGTGACAGGCTGCTTGCAGCGCTCGAGCAGGTCGCGGGTGATCTTCTCGAACTCGGCGCGGGTCAGTGTGTAGTTGAGGTGCAGCGGGCCGGACTGGTTCATGGTAATGAACGGCAGGTTAATGGTGGACTGCTGCGCCGCGGAGAGCTCCTTCTTGGCGTTCTCGGCAGCTTCCTTCAGACGCTGCAGGGCCATGGGGTCCTGACGCAGGTCGACGCCGTTCTCCTGCTGGAACTTGTCGGCCATCCAGTCGATGACGCGCTGATCCCAGTCGTCGCCGCCCAGGTGGTTGTCGCCCGAGGTGGACAGAACCTCAAACACGCCGTCGGCGAGGTCGAGGATGGAGACGTCGAAGGTGCCGCCACCCAGGTCGAAGACCAGGATGCGCTGGTCGGTGCCCTGCTTGTCCAGGCCATAGGCCAAAGCAGCAGCGGTCGGCTCGTTGACGATACGCTTGACGTTGAGGCCGGCGATCTTACCGGCGTCCTTGGTGGCCTGACGCTGGGCGTCGTTGAAGTAGGCCGGGACGGTGATGACGGCGTCGGTGACGGTCTCGCCCAGATACTTCTCGGCGTCGGCCTTCATCTTCGCGAGCGTCATGGCGCTCACCTGCTCAGCGGTGTAATCCTTGCCCTCGATGTCGACGACGGCACGGCCGCCCTGGCCCTCCTTGACCTCGTACGGCACGGTCTTGATCTCGGAGGTGCACTCGGAGTACTTGCGGCCCATGAAGCGCTTGATGGAAAACACGGTGTTCTTGGGGTTGGTGACAGCCTGGTTCTTAGCGGCCTTGCCCACAACGCGGTCGCCGTCAGCACGGAAGCCGACAACGGACGGGGTGGTGCGGTCGCCCTCGGCGTTCACGATAATGGTCGGAGAACCGCCCTCGAGAACGGCCATAGCGGAGTTAGTAGTACCAAGGTCGATACCAAGAATCTTACTCATTAGAAATTCCCTCTCTCTTGTGCGTTCGCGCCGCCTCGATGATCTGTCGCGCGGCGCTTCGGCTTGTCTTTCAGGATGTAGTGTATCCCCTTATGGGTCGGAATATACAAAATCTAAGTCAATTCATATAAGATTTCTTGTTGCCGAGAGTTTAGGTTCGCAAATACGCAGGTAGATGCGCTGATTGAGTTCTCGGCAAATCTATTGAGATCTATGTAGAGTTGACTGAGGTTTGGGTCCGAAGGTCCTAGGGCTGCCTTGCGGAAAGGGTATCCCGGTCTGAGCGCGAATTCTGGGACACAGTTTCCGCCGGGCGGTCCAACCGGAAGCTGCGACCCGTTTTTCGGCCAAATAACGGGATGCCCTTTCCGCAGGCGCGCGCAATAGCTCAATATTTCAAGTCACCTTTAGCTAACATTTGCGCAGCTCAACGGCCCCACCTGCGCGTTTTTTAGTAAACCTTGGCATACTCGGCGAACGGTATGAAGATGCCGGTCAGAGGGTATTGCAAACGGTCGCTCCCGTGGTATGTTTTTGCCCGAATCAAACCGGCGCGCATCGCCTGTAGCGTCGGTCAACAGAGAGGAAACTACCATGGCTCATCCCGTAATTGATGCCGACGAGTGCATCGCTTGTGGCGTTTGCGTCGACTCCTGCCCCGCTGGCGTTCTGGAGCTCCAGGACGTCGCTACCGTCGCTGACGAGGACTC
The DNA here is from genome assembly GCA_905199225.1 of uncultured Collinsella sp. Classification (GTDB taxonomy): domain Bacteria; phylum Actinomycetota; class Coriobacteriia; order Coriobacteriales; family Coriobacteriaceae; genus Collinsella. Next base: position 5,040 of record CAJKFS010000039.1, read on the forward strand.
CTGCGTCGCCTGTGGCGCTTGCCAGGACGCTTGCCCCGCTGGCGCGATCACCGAGATCGTCGAGGAGTAACCACTCCCCCACCTGCACACTCAAAAGTACACCGTGCACAAAAAAGAGGCCTCCGCATCGCCGCGGAGGCCTCTTTTTTTGTGTGATAACTAATTTGGCACCGTCGCAGGTTGAGCTCACGTCAGCGAAAACGTCCCTAAGCGAGCAAGGTAACGTGAAAGAGGAGGGAAGCGTACTTTGTGGTACGCGACCGACGATTGAACGTCAGATTGCCGCTTAGGGGCGTTTGCAGCGTCGGCTACGATAGATCGTCCTCGTAGGGCATTAAATCGGCAAGGTAGCCCTTCTCCTTGAGTATGGCCTCGATCTCGTCGAGGGTCTGCTCGTCTTCCGCGGCGATGCGATGGAAGTGGTAGCCGCTGGTCACCGTCAGCAGCGGGAAGCTCTTGCCGCTGGCGATGCCCTCTAGGTAGCGCTCGACATCGCGGCGGTTGCGGATGTCCAGGTCGGCCGTGATCTTACCGTACACGCGGTGATTGACGATCACGTTGAGCACGGCGCCACCCGCGTCGACGATACTCGTAAGCTCGTCGCCCGCCTGCTCCACACTGTGGCGCACCTTAACAAGACGCGTGGGCACGGCGGGGCTGCTGGGGGCCTCCTGCAGCACGTAGCCGCGATTGGTCGCCACGATATCGTGCCCATCGGCGCGCAGCAGGGCGATGTCCTGCACCACGATCTGGCGGCTCACACCCACCTCGCGGGCAAGCGCGCTGCCCGATACGGGCCCCTTGGCCCCCTCGAGCACGGCCATGATGGCACGGCGACGCTCGCGGGCGTCCATTATTTACCGTCCAGCAGACGCAGGTGCTTAAGCGAGAGGTCGAGGATCGGCGCGGAGTGCGTCAGGGCGCCCGAGCTAATAAAGTCAACGCCCAGGTCGGCGAGCGCTCGGATATTGCTGGCATCCACGTTGCCCGAGCACTCGGTCTTGGCGCGGCCGGCGATAAGCTCGATTGCGGCAGCCATGTCGTCGTGGGTCATGTTGTCGAACATGATGATATCGGCGCCGGCCTCCACGGCCTCGCGCACCATGTCCAGGTTCTCGCACTCAATCTCGACCGTCGTGGTAAACGACGCATGGGCGCGCGCCATCTCGATTGCGCGTGCCACGCCGCCGGCGGCGTCGATGTGGTTGTCCTTGAGCATAACGGCCGTCGACAGGTTGTAGCGGTGATTGCTGCCGCCGCCGATCTCGACCGCAGCCTTCTCGAAGACGCGCATGCCCGGCGTGGTCTTGCGCGTGTCGACAAGCACGGTCTTGGTGCCCACGAGCGCAGCCGCCATCCGATGCGTGTAAGTAGCGATACCGCTCATGCGCTGCAGGTAGTTGAGCGCCACGCGCTCGCCCGAAAGCAGCACGCGCGCGTCGCCGCGCACCTGGCCCACGTGATCGCCGGCGTGCACCTCGTCGCCATCCGAGACATCGAACAACACGGAGCTCTGCGGATCCAGCAGCTCAAAGGTGCGGGCGAATACGTCCAGGCCGGCGATAATGCCGTCGGCCTTGGCGATGAGCTCAACGGTAGCGGGGCGCGCCGTGGGGCACACGCTCGCCGTACTCACGTCCTCAAACGTGATGTCCTCGCGCAGAGCCTGCAAAATCAGATCATCGACGACGAGCTTCATGGTAATGGGATTCATGGTCTACTCCTCCACGGCCTGCGTGCCAGCAGCGCGGGCCAAATCATCGATTGCAAGGGTATCGGAACTCAGGGCGCGATGGCGTCCATCGAGCACGGGCTCGCCCGCCTGCTCCACGGCCAGCGACTCGCCGGTGCGCATGTACCACGCGGCGCGGCGGCCCCAAACCAGAGACTCGAGCAGGCTGTTAGAAGCCAGGCGGTTCTTGCCGTGCACGCCATTGCAGGCCGTCTCGCCGGCGGCGTAGAGCTCGGGCATCGAGGTGCGGCCGTCCTTGTCGACCCATACGCCGCCCATAAAGTAGTGCTGCGTGGGTGTGACGGGAATGGGCTCGTCCAGGATGTCGCGGCCGTCCTCCAGGCAGCGCGCGCGGATATTGGCAAAGTGCCCGGTCACCACGTCGCGCTCGACGGGGGCAAAGCTCAGCCACTCGTGCTCGGTGCCGTCCTGCTTCATCTGCTCGCGAATGGCGGCGGCGACAACGTCGCGCGGCTGCAACTCGTCGGTAAAACGCTCGCCAGCGGCATTGAGCAGAATCGCGCCCTCGCCGCGGCAGCTTTCGCTGATTAGGAACGTGCGGCCCGGCTGCGGCGAGAACAGACCCGTGGGGTGGATCTGCACGTAGTCCAGGTGCTCCATCGTGATGCCGTGCTCCTGCGCGATGTAGCAGGCGTCACCGGTGAGCTGCGGGTAGTTGGTCGAGTGGTCGTACACGCCACCGATACCGCCCGTTGCCCACAGCGTATGACAGGCATGGATCTTAAACGGCTTACCGGCACGCACGCCCTCGGCGGCATTTGCCAGCTCGTCGGCGGGGCGAGCTGAATCGTCCTCGTCCACGGCAACGGCGACGACGCCGGTGCACACCGTGGCGCCATCGCGCTCGGCGGTCAGGATGTCGGTCATGGCAACGTGTTCGAGAATCTGCACGTTGTCCAGCTTGCGGACAGCCTGGAGCAGCTTGGTCGTAATCTCCTTGCCCGTAATATCGGCATGGAAGGCGATGCGCGGGCGGCTGTGCGCGCCCTCGCGGGTAAAGTCGAGGCTGCCGTCGGCCTTGCGCTCAAAGTCCACGCCTATGGCCAGCAGGTCGTTGATGACCGAACGGCTCGAGCGAATCATGATGTCAACACTCTCGCGGCGGTTCTCGTAATGGCCGGCGTGCATGGTGTCCTCAAAGAAGGCATCGTAGTCCGAACCTTCGGGCAGCACGCAGATGCCGCCCTGCGCGAGCATCGAATCGCACTCATCGACGGCGCCCTTGGAGAGCATGATTACGCGCGTGCTCGTCGGCAGATTGAGGGCCGCATACAGGCCCGCCACGCCGCAACCGGCAATGACGACGTCACACTCCATATCGGGGTATTGTTTGGTTTCCACAGGAATCCTCTCCCTTGTAATGTGGCATAAGGGATGGTCCCTCATGTCACATTGGCTTAGCGCGCCGCGTACTCGAGCATGCGGTCAAGCGTGAGCTTGGCCTGATCGGCGGCCTCGTCCGACACGCCAATCTGCACCTCGCCCTCGCCCGTCTCCAGGCAGTGCACGAGCTTTTCGAGCGTGATGAGATCCATGTTGACGCAGGTGGGCCGCACCGCAGGGAAGTAGAACTTCTTGCCGGTGCCCTGGCAGCGGCGCTCGAGTTCGTAGAGCACGCCGCGGACCGTCACGATGATGAACTCGTTGGCGTCCGACTCCTCGGCATACTTGATGATGCCGGCGGTGGAGCCGATGTAGTCGGCCTCGGCCAGGACGTCGGCCTTGCACTCGGGGTGCGCCAGCACGAGCGCGTCGGGGTGCGCCTCCTGCGCCTCGACGATCTGCTCGACGGTGATGATGTGATGACGCGGGCAGTAGCCGTTGTTGAGGATGACGTGCTTTTGGGGCACCTGCTCGGCCACAAAGCGGCCCAGGTTCTGGTCGGGAATGAACAAGATGTGCTGCTGCGGCAGCTCGGAGACAATCTTGACGGCGTTAGAGCTGGTAACGCACACATCACTCCAGCTCTTGATCTCGACCGTCGAGTTGACGTAACACACCACGGCCAGGTCGTCGCCATACTCGGCGCGCGCTGCGTCGACCGTCTCGCGCTTGACCATGTGCGCCATGGGACAGTCCGCGCCCGGCTCGGGCAGCAGCACGGTCTTGGTGGGAATGAGCAGCTTGGCGCTCTCGCCCATAAACTCCACGCCGCACAGCACGATCGTCTGCTGCGGCAGGCTCTTGGCGAGCTTTGCCAGGTAGAAGCTGTCGCCGACGTAATCGGCAACGGCTTGGACCTCGGGCGCCACATAATAGTGCGCCAGGATCACTGCGTCACGTTGGGTTTTTAGCTGATGAATGGCCTCGACGAGCTCTGCGGGCACCAGTGCCGCGCGCTCCGTTGCCGTCGTTGCCGATGCCAGGCCGGCCGCGATATCGCGTGCAAGCTCCGATGCATCCATGTTCGCGCTCTGTGCCATCAAGGCCCCTCTCTTTTGGCGAATCTTGGGGCTTTAGTATGACACCTGGCTTTACAGCTGACAAGACAGCTGTAAAGCCAGGTGTAAAGTTGGAATAAAGATTCAATCTTGGGGCGGGTCCATTTTCGAACTGGCAAGCTGAGGATAGCCGAGCTCTCGATAGCGCAGGAGGCATCTTTCGCCACCGCAATACCGCTCGGCGCGAGTTGCGCACCATGAGGCACGAACGGGCGCTCCCCCGCGAGCGGCACGCGCCCAATGTGGCAAAAACGAACTACTAAGGGGGCCCAGAATGCTCAAGATTATTGCCTGCGACGATGACGTCGCTTTTCTAGATAGACTGCACCGGATGATCGACCGTTGGTCGACCGAGAAGGGCACGGCGGTCGATGTTGCGCTCGTTACGCGCGGCGAGGACCTGCTGGCGCGCCATGCCGCGTCGCGCGCCGACATCATCCTGCTCGACATGATCATGCCGCTCGTCAACGGCATGGACACCGCACGCGAATTGCGCCAGGCCGACACCGCCGTGCGCCTGGTGTTCCTTACCTCGTCGCCCGAGTTTGCACTGGAGTCCTACGAGGTCCGCGCCTTCGACTATCTGCTCAAGCCCGTGACTTACGAACGCCTGGCGCAGTTACTCGACGAACTTTCGAGCATGCGCCCGGCGGCAACCGACGAGCTCGTGATCAAAACGTCCTTTGGCTACCACGCCCTGCGCCTGTCCGACATCGAATATGCCGAGGCGCGCAACAAGCACGTGGTCTTCCACCTGCGCGACGGACGCGATATCGAGGCACTCGAGTCGTTCCGCAGCGTCGAGGACCGTTTGGCGCAAAATGCCACCTTCTTTAAATGCCACCGTAGCTACCAGGTCAACTTGCGCAACATCGACCACTTCGATCGCACGGACATCGTCATGCGCTCCGGCGTGTGCATTCCGCTGTCGCGTAGCAGCAAGCAGGGGTTCCAAGACGCCTACTTTGCGGTGCGCTTTGAGGGCGGGAGGCGCTGATGATCTCCTCGGTCGAAATGGTCCTTTGGGCAATCCACCACGCCACAACGCTACTCTTTGGCGTCTTTGCTTCGGCGGCGCTGTGCGGTATCGAAATCAATCGACGCCATGCACTCGAGTTGGTGGGGGTCGGAGCCGCAACCGGCGCTGCCTTTTCGATCGCCAATGTCGTTGGCGGAGAGCTTTTTGCCCGTCAGGTCTATCCGCTCGTCGTGCACCTGCCGCTTACCGTCTACCTATGCGCGCGCTACCACTTGAGTCCGCTGCTCGCGGCGTTGGGCGTCACCAGCGCCTATCTGAGCTGCCAGTTTAGCAACTGGATGGGTATCGCCGCATTTGCCGCAACCGATTCTCAGATCGCGTACTATCTGGCACGCATCGCTACCACGCTCGCCGTCTTTGCCGTCCTGTTGCATTGGGCCGGCGACATCGGTCCGCGCTTAGCGATTAAAAGCACCACCGAGCTGGGCATCCTTTTAATCCTGCCGCTCGTCTATTACATCTTTGACTACGCCACCAACGTCTACACCACGCTGTTCCACTCGGGCTCGGTGGTGACGGTTGAGTTTTTGGCATTTGCGCTCTGTGCCTTCTATCTTATGTTTCTTGCCGTTTACCTGCGCGAATACGAAGAAAAGGAAACCGCCGAGCGAGAGCGTTGGATGCTCGAAACCCGCGACAGCGCCGCCATCAAAGAGCTCGAGGCTTGGCGTCAATCTGGGCGCGAGCTGTCGATTCTTCGCCACGATATGCGCCACTTCCTACGCGGCCTGGCCGCTTTAATTGAGGAGGGCCACACCGACGAGGCGCTCAAACGCATCGACGAACTCTGCGAAGCCGGCGACCGAACCGCCGTACGCCGCTTCTGTGCCAACGAGACCGTAAACATTGCGCTTTCGTCATTTAACTCGGATATCAATAGAAACGGCATTACCGCCAACCTGCGCGCCTCCGTACCCGAAACCATCCACGTAGGTGACGCCGACCTGTTTAGCGTGCTCTCAAATGCCTTGGAAAACGCTATCACCGCCGCAAGCGCTGCACCCCAAGGAAAGCGATTCGTCGACTTTGACCTACGATTGGAGGACGGCCAGCTGCTGCTGTTAGTTTCCAACTCGTTTGACCGCGCACCGCGCATGGTCGACGGCATGCCCGTGACCCGGCATGCGGGCCACGGCTTTGGCACCAAGAGCATCAAACTTGCCGTGGAGCGTATGAACGGCAACTGCCAGTTCCGCATTAACGGCGATCGGTTTGAGCTACGCGCTGTGATGTAAGGGCGCGGGCGCGACGGATTTGCGTTCCGCGGGTACGGCTCGCCCGCTCGGGGTCGTTTGTCGACGCGGGCTCGCTACAGCGGCGCGGCCGCCGGGGTCAGCTGCTTGATGTAGGCCCACATGCGCTGCTTAGCGGCCTTGTCGGTGAGTGCCGCCTCAAAGCCGTCGAGCGCGAGCACGCGGCGGCCCTGCACATGGGCGACCAGGCCGGGCTTGAGCATGGCGGTGTCGAAGTCATCGATCGCCACGAGCATATCGGCGTAGGCCTCGCGCATGGCGTCAGCCGCGTTGTTGTCGAGCAGTAGCACCGCCTCGGGGTCCAAGGCCTCAAGCGCCTCGCGGAACAGCTCGCACGGCAGGGCTTCGCCCACCGCGACCGCTCCGTCGCCCACGCCGGCAACGCTTGCCAGCGCGCAGAAATCCTCGGGCGCATAACCGATGGCCCCGAGTGCCTTGCGCAGCGCGGCGCCATCCGGGCCGGCGGCAAGCTCGCCACCCGAACGCTCGGCCTCGTCCAAATCGCCTTTGACCAGCACGATCGGCGAGCACGCGTTGCCCACGATACGCACGCCACGGACCGCGAGCGATGCGAGCTCCTGCTCGGTCGCCTGGGCGATGGCTTCTTTTTTCTGGCTTTGTGACATAGGTATGCGCTCTCCAATCGTTTGCGTGCCCACCATTATTTGACACTCCCCATGGCTAAAGCCAGGGGATTCTTGCTTCACCGAGAATTGCCTAGACTGCGCATGCAGCCGTAGGTCTTACGCCCTCTCCACAAGCGTTTGCGGCGTCTGCCGCGGTTCCCGCATGCCCTGCGGTACCTTCCAGGATTCTCCTTCCCTCGCGGGCGATGTTGACGGCGGCGTTCAGGTCGCGGTCGTGACGCATGCCGCACGCGGGGCAGTCCCATACCCGTTCGGCCAGCGTCAGTCCCCTGTAGACGTAACCGCATGCGGAACACGTCTTGCTGGACGGATAGAACCTGCCCACCCTTACGAAGCCGCGCCCCGACCATGCGCATTTGTACTCGAGCTGGCGCGCCAGCTCCGACATGGCGGCATCGCCCACGGCCTTGGCGAGGCGGCGGTTCCTCTGCATGCCCCTGACGTTCAGGTCCTCGACCGCGATGTTTTGGCTTTCTCCCACCGCATGCGTCGTGAACTTGTGCAGGGCGTCCTTCCGCCGGTTGGCAACCTTCTCGTGCGCCCGCGCGACCCTGACACGCTGCCTGGCGCGATTTGCGGAGCCCTTCCGCTTGCGCGAGAGCCGCCGCTGCTCCCGCGCCAGCCTCCTCTCGCTCCTTTGCAGGTTTTTGGGGTTGGGCAGGCGCTCCCCCGTGGAGCAGGTGGCTATGTCGTGTATTCCCGCATCGACTCCCAGGAACCCGACGGTCGGGGCCGGCGCGTCCGTGGCGGGGACGTCCGCGCAGCATATCGCCACGTAGTACTTGCCGCTCGGCACCTGCTTGACCGTCGCGGACAGGACGCGCCCCTCCACGGGACGGCTCACCCGCGCCCTGACGGTCCCCAGCTTTGGCAGCCTCACGTGCCTGGCGTCGATTATCCCGACGCCGTTCGTGCGGTAGCTCTTCCTCCCCGCGCGTTTGGACTTGAACTTCGGAAAGCCCACCTTGCCTGGTGCGCGGAAGAAGTTCTTAAATGCCTTGTCCAGGTCGCGCAGGGACTGCTGCAGTGCCATGGAGTCCACCTCGGAGAGCCACGGCGCGTCCGCCCTCTTCCAGGCGGGGATCTGGGTGATGTAGGAGTTGATGTGCCTCGATTTGCCCGTCCACGCGTACTCGTCCCGCCTCATCGCCAGCACCCTGTTGTAGACCCAGCGGCAGCAGCCGAAGGTCTTCTGCAGGAGGGCCTCCTGCTCGGCGCTCGGGTATATGCGGTACTCGAAGGTCTTGTCCATGGCCCTCACGCGTTCCTCTGGTCCTCGATATACTGCCTGACGGCCTCGGGCGTCGCCCCGCCGACGGTCGAGACGAAGTAGCTGTTCGTCCAGAGCGTCGGCAGCTTGCGCTTCAGCTGCGGGAACTCGGCGCGCAGGTCGTGGCTGGTCCTGCCCTTGATGCGCTTCACGGCCCGGTGGATGCCGAACTGGGGGTCGACTGAGACGAGCATGTGCACGCGGTCGGGCATGACCTTGATTTCCCTTATCTCGAAATCGAGTTCCTCCGCGACCTCGTGCGCGATCTCCTCGAAGCGGGAGCCGATGCCGTCCACGAGCACCTTCCTGCGGTATTTCGGGCAGAAGACCACATGGTAGTCGCAGTCCCAGACTATGTTGTCGTTGCTCCTGTATCTATCCATGAAAATAGTATACCACTTGCAGCCGTATATGTATATCGGCTGACGCCGATGCGCCTTATATCCCCATATCCCCATATCTGAAGAAAGGGGTTTTGCGGCGCTTTTGATAAAAGAGCCGCCCGCGAGTGGTTGCTTTGCGGGCCGCTGGGTATAAGCACGGTCGTACTGAGTTTTACGCGGCCGAGCCGCGTCGCATTATGGAGGTCACCATGGCTGACATTAAGCAGATTACCCCCGAGAACTTCGACGCCACCGTCAACGGCAGCCTTCCCGTGCTGGTCGATTTTTGGGCTCCCTGGTGTGGGCCCTGCCGTTCGCTGTCGCCCATCGTTGACGAGGTTGCCGATAAGCTGGCGGGCAAGCTTGCCGTTGCCAAATGCAACGTCGACGACAACCAGGACCTGGCCATGAAGTATGGCGTCATGAGCATCCCCACGCTGATTGTGTTTAAGAACGGCGAGGAGATTGACCGCTCGGTTGGCGCTCTGCCCAAGGCGAGGCTGCAGGCGCTGCTGGAGAAGCATCTGTAATACGCTTGTTACTTACCCGCCGTCCATGAGCGCTTTTGCACCGCTCGCCGGACTGCCGGGCGCGGCGCGGACGACCACGGATAGTATGGTAGTTACAAACAGCCCCCAGTGAACGGGTGCGAGTCACACAGACTCGCACCCGTTTTCTTATGCAGCTGCGCACAGAGCGGGCGTAGTAAAATCTGAACCACTGAACTGCCCCATACAAAAGGAGATTTTCCATGCATGATGTTGGAATGAACATGAGCCAGCTTGCCATGAGCGTCAAGCAGGTCGACGACACCATCGAGCTCGCTCACGAGTGGAGCCATCAGCTGCTGCATGCGACCGAGAACTTTGACATGGAGCGTATTGGCGCCAAGCTCGAGGCCGCCATGGCTGCGCTGCACGAGGCGCATGACGCGCTCGAGGGCTACGAGGACGCCATCGAGGCCGACCATAACTCCGTCGGCTCCGTGAAGCTGGTGTAGCGTGACCGAGCACGAGCACGAGCACGGCTGCGACCACAAGCACGAGCATCCGCACGGTCCGGCCGACCAGGCGAGCTGCCGTTGCGCCGGCTCCAGCTCCGAGCTGGTCCGCTTTTCGGTGACCGCGCCCGACGATCTGCTGCGCCGCTTTGACGAGCAGATCGCACGCCGCGGTGACGTGGCCAACCGCTCCGAGGCCGTACGCGACCTGATTCGCGCCTCGATCGCCAAGGAGCAGATGCGCACGCCCGATGAGCATGTTATCGGGTCGCTCACCATGATCTACGACCACCATACCGGCGACCTGACGCGCCGTCTGGACGAAGTGCAGCACGACTACACCGACGAGATCGTATCGACCATGCACGTGCATCTGGATCACCACAACTGCTTGGAGATTCTGGCGCTCAAGGGTCGCGGCGAGCGCGTCTACGAACTAGCCGACCGTCTGCTGGGCCTGCGCGGCGTTAAGCACGGCGAGCTCACGTGCGCCGCCACCAAGCAGAGCCTGGGGCTGTAGCGCACCTGTCCCTATTTGGTCGGTTTTGATGAGGGGTGTCGCATGCGGCATGTGCATATTCATGTAACGGGCATTGTGCAGGGCGTTGGCATGCGGCCGTTTGTGTATCGCGAGGCCATGGCGCATGGCATTTGCGGATGGGTGCTCAACGCGGGCGACGGCGTGCATATCGAAGCGCATGCTCTGGCCGGTGCGCTCGATGCTTTTGTTGCCGCGCTTTCTGAGCATGCGCCTGCGGCAGCCCGCGTAGAGCATGTCGAGGTTGTGGACCTGGCAGCCAACGGTTGGGATGCCGCCAATGAAGAGGGTTTTCGCATCGTAGCATCGCAGGACCAGACCGCGCACACGACGCTCGTCTCGCCCGATATCGCCACCTGCGACGATTGCCTGCGCGAGCTGTTCGATCCCGCCGACCGACGCTATCACTACCCCTTTATCAACTGCACTAACTGCGGCCCACGCTTTACCATCATCCGATCGCTGCCTTATGACCGAGCGGCTACCTCGATGGACCGTTTTCCCATGTGCCCTGAGTGTGCCGCGGAGTATGCCAATCCGCTCGACCGTCGCTTTCACGCGCAGCCCGATGCCTGCTTTAATTGCGGGCCGCATATCATGTGGCGCGAAGCGAGCGTGGGCGATGAGCCGGGCGAAGCCGCCGCGCCGCTGGCCGTCGGCACCACGCGCGAGACCAGCGACGCCATTATCGACCGCTGCGTTGAGCTGCTGGCCCTTGGTGGCATCGTCGCCATCAAGGGCCTGGGCGGATTCCATCTATCCTGTGACGCCTCCAACGAGCAGGCGGTAGCCGAGCTTCGCCGCCGTAAACGCCGCAGCAACAAGCCACTTGCCGTTATGGTGCGCAGCCTTGCCGACGCTGAACGCCTGTGCCATATCAGCGACGTTGAGCGCGGCTTGCTGGCCGGCAGCATTCGCCCCATTGTGCTGCTGCGCCGACGTGCTGTTTGCGAGAGCGGTGATTCTCCCGACGCCCTCGCGCTCGCACCGTCCGTCGCGCGCGACCTGCCCGAGCTCGGCGTTATGCTCCCCTACACCCCGCTTCAGCATCTGCTGCTTGCCGCGGCAGAAGCCCGCGGTATGCACGCGCTCGTCATGACCAGCGGAAACCTGAGCGAAGAGCCCATCGAGACCGACGACGATCTTGCCTGGGAACACCTCGTTGCCGCCGGCATCGCCGACGCGTTGCTCGGTAACGACCGCGCGATCCTCTCGCGCTACGACGACTCTGTAGTGCGCGTGGTCGACGGCGCCGTTATGCCCGTGCGCCGCGCTCGCGGATATGCACCCCAGCCGCTGCCGCTGCCGGCGCTCGACGGCGCTCCGTCCTGCGTGCTCGCCTGCGGCCCACAACAAAAGGCCACGATTGCGCTCACGCGTGAAGGGACGAACGGCGAGGCAACCTGTTTTGTGTCGCAGCATATCGGCGATGTTGAAAACGGCGGGACCTTCGATGCCTGGAACGCCGCGCGCACGCGCTTGGAAGATCTCTTTGACTTGGCGCCCGCCGCCTTAGCCTGCGATGTACATCCCAGCTATCTATCGAGCCAGTGGGCGCGCGAGCAGGCGCGAAAATGCAATCTGCCGCTCGTCGAGGTGCAGCACCATCATGCGCATATCGCGAGCGTAATGGCCGAGGCTATCGCCGCGGGCCAGCTTACAACCGACGCGCGCGTCCTTGGCATCGCCTTTGACGGCACCGGCGCCGGTACCGATGGGACCATTTGGGGCGGCGAGTTTCTTGTTGCCAGCCTTGGCGGCTTTGAGCGCGCCGCGCATTTGCGCACCTGGGCGCTCCCCGGCGGGGCGGCCTCCGTGCGCGACGCCCGCCGCAACGCCTTTGCCCTGCTCAGTGAGCTCGGCCTGCTCGAGCACCCAGGCGCCGCTCGGCTTTTGGACAGCCTCGACGAGCAAACGCGCAGCGTGACAGCCACCATGATCGAGCGCGGCATCAACAGCCCGCGTACCAGCAGCATGGGGCGTCTCTTTGATGCCGCGGCAGCAATTCTGGGCATCTGCGACAAGGCAACCTACGAGGGCGAACCCGCCATAGAATTCGAAGCCGCCGCCTGGCGCGCGCTCAGCAGTGAAAGTGCCTGCCCCACCGGCAATATGGCCAGCTTTTCCGTAACCGAATCATCCCGTCCGGACGACTGCCATGTTCTGAACTCCAGACCGCTTTTTGAGGCGCTTTTGGAGGGAATCAGGACCGGCGTGCCCGCCGGCAAGCTCGCGCTCGACTTCCATGTCACCATCGCACGCGCGTCGGCCCGCATCGCAAGCGAGATCTGCGTCCGTGAAGGCATCGACACCGTCGTGCTCTCGGGCGGCGTGTTCATGAACCGACTCCTGCTTCAGTTCCTCACCCGCGAGCTCAAAAGCGCAGGCCTTACTGTCCTTGTCCCCCACACCGTACCCGTTAACGACGGCTGCATCGCCTACGGTCAGGCGGCAGTCGCAAGCGCTCGTCTTGCGCAGGTTGCATCGCAGTAGGCTGTTCGGCCAGCCCGCAAGCCGCCGTCTCACAGGTGTAGCGCGTTTGCCCGCAGCGCCCGCGAGCGTTACCATCAACTGATGGATTATTGAGCGCCCGTCCAGCGCAAAGCGTATAAAAGGGGAACAATATGTGCCTTGCCGTTCCCGGTAAAGTAGTCAAACGCGACGACGACCTCAAGGCCACCGTCGACATGATGGGCATCGAGCGCCCCGTGTCGCTGCGACTCGTGCCGACGGCGCAGGTTGGCGACTATATTCTCGTACACGCCGGCTTTGGCATCCAGATTGTCGACGAGCAGGAAGCACAGGAAACGCTCGAGCTTGTTAATGCCATGTCCGAGCTGGTCGAAGAAGACCAGCTGACCACCAACCCGGCGGAGGCTTACTAGTGGCGCCCGAGCAGCCGGCGCGCTCCGGTATCGATTTCTCGGCATTCCGCGATCCCAAGCTGGCTCGCGAGCTCATCGAGCGCATTCATGAGCTTGTCGGCGACCGCACCATCAACCTTATGGAAGTCTGCGGCACGCATACCGTGAGCATCGGGCGCTATGGCTTTCGCTCCATTATGCCGGCCGGGCTCAAGCTGCTGAGCGGCCCGGGCTGCCCCGTCTGCGTCACCGCCAACCGCGACATCGACCACGCAATCGCGCTCGCCAACATAGACGGCGCCATCATCACCACCTTTGGCGACATGATGCGCGTGCCCGGATCATCCACCTCGCTCGCTGCGCAAAAGGCGGCGGGGCGCGATATCCGCATCGTCTATTCCCCGCTCGACGCGCTCGACATTGCCGAGCAAAACCCTGATCGCCCGGTCATTTTTATGGGCGTGGGCTTTGAGACTACGACGCCCACCATCGCCGCCGCCATCTTGGAGGCCGAGGCGCGCGGGCTTTTGAACTTCTCGGTCTATTGCGCCCACAAGACCACGCCGCCGGCGTTGCGCGCCATCGCCAACGACCCCGAGACCACCATCGACGGCTTTATCCTGCCGGGCCACGTCGCCACCATCACGGGCTTGGCGCCCTTTAGCTTTTTGGTCGACGAATTCAATACCCCGGGCGTGGTCACGGGATTTGAACCGGTCGATATCCTGCAGGGCATCTGCATGCTGGTCCAGATGGTTGTCGAGGACAGGCCGGCGATTGACAACGCCTACCGCCGTGGCGTCAACGCAGACGGCAACCCCGTTGCGCGCCAGCTGGTCGAGCAGGTGTTTGAGCCATGCAACACCACGTGGCGCGGGCTGGGGCCGATTGCCAACTCGGGCCTTTCCATCCGCCCCGAGTTCTCGCGCTTTGATGCCCGCACTCGCTTTGACGTGCCCGTTGAGACGACGGTCGAGCCGCGTGGGTGCCGCTGCGGCGACGTGCTGCGCGGGGCCATTACGCCGAGCGACTGCCCTCTGTTCGGCCAAGCTTGTACACCCGAGCATCCCGTCGGCCCCTGCATGGTGAGTTCCGAGGGCAGCTGTGCAGCATATTTCCGCTACCGAGGCTAATGGGTTCCGCCGCTCTAACGAACGGCGGGCCGGTCGACGCTGCACCTCACCCATATAATTCCGTCCTCGATTGGAGTTTTCGATATGTCCCGTACTGCCACCGATAGCACTGTCCTGTTGGGCCACGGCTCTGGCGGCCAGATGATGAAACGCATCATCGATGAGGTCTTTTTGGATGCCTTTGGGTCGCCCGAACTGCTCGAGGGCAACGATGCCGGCGTCGCTGCGCTGCCCGCGAGCGGGCGCATCGCCATGTCGACCGACAGCTTTGTAGTCTCGCCGCAGTTCTTCCCCGGCGGCAATATCGGCCGACTCGCCGTGTGCGGAACCGTTAACGACGTCGCGACCTCGGGCGCCAACGTGCGCTACCTCTCATGCGGTTTTATCCTCGAAGAGGGCTACCCCATGGACAAGCTGCGTCAAATCGTGCAGACCATGGCCGAAACGGCGCGCGAGGCGGACGTGGCGATCATCACGGGCGACACCAAGGTGGTCGAGCGCGGCGGGGCCGACGGCGTCTACATCAATACCGCCGGCGTGGGCGAGGTGCCCGAGGGCGTGGCGCTCAGCGGCGCCAACTGCCAGCCTGGCGATGTCATCCTGGTGTCGGGTACACTCGGCGACCACGGTATCGCCATCATGAGTCAGCGCGAGGGTCTGGCGTTTTCGAGCACCATCGAAAGCGACGCCGCGCCGCTCAACCACCTGATTGCCGATGTGCTTGCCGCAGCACCCGACACACGCTGCTTCCGCGACCCCACTCGCGGTGGCCTGGCGTCCACGCTCAACGAGTTTGCCCAGGCCAGCGGCGTTGCCATGGAGGTCGACGAGGATGCCGTGCCCGTACGCCCCGACGTGCAGGCAGCCTGCGAGATGCTCGGCTATGATGTGTTGCAGGTGGCAAACGAGGGCAAGATGGTCGCCGTGGTGCCGACCGAACAGGCAGATGCGGCACTGGCCGCCATGCGCGCCGCCCGCTACGGCGAGAATGCCGCCATCATCGGTCGCGTGCTGCCGCTTGCCGGGGGCGCACGTCCCGCCGTGCGCGTGCGCACCGGCTGGGGATCGACTCGCATCCTCGACATGCTCGTAGGAGAGCAGCTGCCGAGAATTTGCTAACAACAAAGGCTCAGGGCTATTAAAGATATTCAGATTCCAAACATGCCCGGCACGCATGCCCAGTATCATGGGGTGCGTTTTGGAACCCAATGACGGGAGCTTTCATGGCAGCAGCTTTTTCCCATGTGATTTTTGATCTAGACGGCACCATCCTCAACACGCTCGAAGACCTGGCGGCCGCCGGCAACCATACCTGCGAGCTGCACGGCTGGCCCACGTTTGCCGTGGACGAGTACCGCTACAAGGTGGGAAACGGCATGCTCAAGCTGGTCGAGCGCTTTATGCCCGCCGAGTACGCGGGCGACGGCCGCATGTTTGAGCAGACGCTCGCCGAGTTTAGGGCTTATTACGGCGAGCACAAGGAGGACCACACCGCCCCCTATGCCGGCACGGTCGAGATGCTCGACCGTCTGCGCGCCGCGGGCGTTGAGCTTGCCGTGCTCACCAACAAGGACCATATTTCGGCGGCTCCGCTTATCGAAAAGTACTTTGGCCCCGATCGTTTTGCGCTAGTGCAGGGTCGTGTCGACGCGTTTCCACCCAAGCCCGAGGCTCCCGTCACGCTGCATGTAATGGAGGAGCTGGGCGCCGACCCGGCGACCACGCTCTACGTTGGCGATTCGAATGTCGATGTTCTGACCGGCCACAATGCCGGCCTTAAGAGCGCCGGCGTCACCTGGGGCTTCCGCGGCCGAGCAGAGCTCGAAGCCGCCGGCGCCGACTACGTGGTGGACACCCAGGATGAGCTCGCGGCGCTGATTCTGGGCGAGTAGCGGGGCTGTCGCTCAACACGGCTGCATAGATTCTGTCGCGCGGAAAGTAGTCGTTTAAGAACGTCCCCAATGACTGCCATGGCAACGCCGATGTTTCGGCAATGACAGCGAGCGGGCACCAGAGCGAACAAATTGGCATGAAAAGAGGACGGCATAGACCTTCTGGTCATGCCG
>CAJKFS010000040.1 GCA_905199225.1 uncultured Collinsella sp.
GCATAGACCTTCTGGTCATGCCGTCCTCTTTGAATGACAAGTTGTCGCTCTGGTGGGCGCGCAGCGTCAAGTGGTTACGGCGTTTGGTAAAACGCCGTAACTAAAAACGGTTGCCGCGGAAACCGCCGCCGTTGCGGCCGCCACGATCGCCACCGCGACCGCCGCGGTCGTTACCACGGTTGCCGCCGAAGCCACCACGGTTGCCACCGCGATCGCCATAGCCACCACGGTTGCCGCCAAAGCCGCCGCGACCGCCACGGTCGCCGCCACGGCCACCGCGATCGTCACGACCGCCGCGAGGACCGCGGTCCTCGTCCAGGCCCATGGCGACGAGCGGAGCGATGACCTTATCGAGAGCGGCCATCAGCTCGGTGGCCTCCTCGTAAGAAAGCTCGGGCAGGAGCTTCTCCTTCTTGTTGGCAAGCTCGACCAGGCCCTCAGCGGCATCCTCGGCAGCGAAGACAACGATCTTGCGCATATCGCCCTCGGCGTCGTCGATGCGGCCAACCAGATCGGCAGCCTCGGCCTCGGCCATCAGACCATCGAGCTCACGAAGGCGCATGCCCAGCAGGTCGGACATTTCCTTCTGCTCCATCTTGGGCTTGAGGTCAAGAAGCTTGATGGCGCGCTCGATGTTCGCCATGCGCTCGGCCTTGGCCTCCTCCTCCTTGGAAATAGCAAAGCGACGGCTACGCAGCAGGCGGGCGGCCTTCTGCATCTTGTCCATCAGCTCTTCGTCATCGTAATCAACGGCGGCCTCGACAACCTCGGCCTCCTCCTCGGGGGAAACCTCGTCAGCAGCCTCAACCTCGGCAGCTTCGGTCTCCACGGTCTCGACTGCCTCAACCTCGGCAGCCACGGTCTCGTTCTCGGTCTCGTTCATGATCTCTTCGTTCTCGGACATGAGACTCCTTCTTGGCCCTCTCGGGCATCATCGCCCCATTCGCGGGGCCCGTCGCGCACTCTTTGCGCTTTAAACATTCATGCCTCTCGGCAAAACGTCCATTAGTTTATGGTGTCGCCATCCAATCTAGCTGCAGAATCTATGTGCACACATTAATGCGACATGTGCGACTCGCGACGAGCGTACACCAGTGACGCCACGAACCCGACCACGGCAATTACAGCCGCCACACGCACGGCAGCTGCAAATCCAATCGCCTGGGCAACGTCGGACGCAGCGCCAGCGGCGCCGGCGGTCGCGGCAGAACTCGAGAGCAGGCCGATAAACAGCGACGGGCCAAACGATGCGGCAATCATGTTCCACGTGTTGAGCAATGCCGTTCCGTGAGGATGCTCAGCGGCAGGCAGCGTCTCCAAGCCGGCCGTCTGCGAGGGACTCAGCACCAGGCCGACTCCGGCATACACCACAACGGTCAGCGCCACGACAACGCCGATGTTCATGCTTGCCGCCGTCATCGAGATTGCAATCTGTCCCACGGCAATCAGGGCAAAGCCGACCGGCAGCAGCGGCCATGCGCCACGGGCGTCCATCACGCGTCCGCCCACAATCGAGGTCACGGCGTTGCAGGCAATCGCCGGCAAAATGAGCAGGCCCGCAACAAGTGCGGTCATGCCGTATGCGCCCTCAAAATAGAGCGGCAACAAAACGCTCATCGAGAACGTCGTCATCATCGACACCACCACAAGCAGGCACGCAGGCCAAAAGCGACCGCTCGCCATGGGACGCACGTTAAGCACCGGATGCTCGAGCTTGAGCTGGCGGGCCGCAAATAGGCCGAGCAGCACAATGGCGGCGAAGAACGTCACGATACCGGCAATCAGATTGGTCGAGAACTCGCCTACGGAATACACAAAAGCCGTAATACCGGCGGCGAGCAAAACTACCGACAGAATATCGAGCGTGGTATTCGAGCGCTCTCCGACATTCTGAACAAGCTTTACGCCCGCCGCAGCGACCAAAATGCCGCCCACCAGCGGCACTACGAACACCGCCCTCCAGCCAAACAACGTGCACATAAGACCGCTGATCACAGGTCCAAACGCCGGCCCCAGCGTAATGCAGGCACCGCCCAGGCTCAGATACAGACCGAGCTTCTCGCGCGGCGCGCAAGACAACACCACGTTCATCATGAGCGGGAACAAGATGCCCGATCCCGCAGCCTGCAAAATACGACTTGGCAGCAAAACGCTAAACGACGGAGCGACCAGGCACAGGACTTCGCCGGCGACCATGCATCCGCATGCGAAAAACAGCAGTTTGCGCGTCGAGAAACGGCCGGACAGGAAGGCCATGATGGCCGTAAAAATCGACGTCACGATCATGTAGCCCGAGACGAGCCACTGTGCCGTGGTGGCACTCACCGAAAAGGCTGCCATAATGTCGTGCAGCGCCACGTTAATGATGTTCTCGTTAAACGCGGCAACAAAGGCTGCAATATACATAACGACGAGAATCGCCGCAGTGGCCGATGGCGTTACTTGAACTTGTTGCTGAGATTTGCTCCCCATGCATTTCCTTCCTCTTGGAACGACAGTCGCATCGCCCCAGAGGAACAGTCCAGGGCGAAAAATGAGCCCTAGACTTACGCCAAACGCCGTACACGACGAATCTGGCAACATGGTCCAACGTCGAAAGATTGTAACGCGGACGCACAGCTTTCCTTCCGCGCTATTATTAAAAGTCCACGAAAGCATAAGACATGAGGAGCCCGCCATGATTAAGCCCATCATGAAATCCGAGTTCTTTTTGCGCCTGCCTTCCGAAGACGCGGGACCCGACGATGCCGCGACCGGGCAGGACCTCCTGGATACACTCCACGAGCATGAGCACGAGTGCGTGGGGCTCGCCGCCAACATGATCGGTGTGCGCAAGCGCATCATCTGCGTAAAGGACGGCAACAGGACACTCCTGATGTACAACCCTCAAATTCTTGAGCAGGTCAATGCCTATCAGACGAGCGAAGGATGCCTCTCGCTGATCGGCGAGCGTCCCTGTACCCGCTATCGCCGCATTAAGGTTGAGTATTTAGACGAGAACTTCGTCCACCGCATCAAAAACTTCTCGAGCTACACCGCCGAAATCATCCAGCACGAAATCGACCACTGCAATGGCGTCGTGGTTTAGGCCACCTGCCAAAATGAGGGTACCGGAGGCCTCCCTATGGATATCAGCCGCTTTGGCGAATTCGCCATCTTAGCGCAGTCACGCACGTTTCTTGATGCGGCGGAACTGCTTTTCATGTCGCAATCAACCCTCTCCAAGCACATCATGGCAATGGAGCACGAACTCGGCTGCAAGCTCATCGATCGAAGCCAGCGCCACGTAACACTCACCGCGCAAGGTGAAGCGCTCCTCCCCTATGCGCAAAAAATTGCGACGCTTCAGCACCGCTATCTTGCCGCCATTCAAATAGGCGCAGGTGAGCCGCTCGAGCACCTCACCGTAGGTTCTATCCCCATTATGGCCCCTTATGGGATCACGGACGCCGTCATCGATTTTCAGCAGGCGAACCCCTCATATTCTGTCGAGCTCATCGAGGGCGAGGGCGACACACTCAAGCGCATGCTCCTGCACGAGGACATTGACCTGGCCTTCATCCGTGACAGTGGCGCCATCGAGCCGGAGTTCAAAAAGATTCCCTTTACGACCGACCGGCTCGTGGCCGTCCTTCCGCTCGACCATCCGCTCGCCGAACGTGACACCGTCGAGATAGACGACCTTATCGACGAGAATTTCCTCATGCTTCCCCAAGGCTCGTTCGTAAGCGAGCTCGTCCTTTCCCTTTGTCGCGAAGCTGGATTTGGCCCACGCGTTACGTTCACCGGCAAACGAGCCGAGAACATCATCTCTCTTGTCGCACGCGGCGCCGGCGTCTCATTCCTCATGCGCAAGCCGGCGGAATCGCTTGCCAGCGGAAAGGTAGCCCTGGTGCCGCTTGAGCCCGCGACGACCTCCGAGGTCAGGCTCTACCTCAAGCGGAACGCCGCGCACTCGCAGGCGGTCGTCTCGTTCATCGGCTTCCTCCCCTACCGTCAGCTCCTGCAGGGCGACCGTGCGTCTTCCACCGCGGCACGACCGTCATAATCCCCGCTGCTCCACAACCGCAGACTTGTGTCCGCAAACACGCTGACAACGGCACAAAACACAAATATGCCTCGGGCGGCACGTCGCCGTCCGAGGCATATTTAGTTAAAGTGCGCAGACAGACTAGTCCACCGAGATGTTGAGCGCCTTACCGCCCTCGTCCTTCCTGGTACCGATCACCATAGCGGCGACAAGAGCCAGAACGAAAGCGACCACACCGGAGATGACAAGGCCGATAAAGCCCATGTCGATGCCGGCAGGGTTAATAAAGCTCGGAAAACCGAGCGGGCCGGAGGCACCGAAGGCATAGAGTTTGGCACCCATGAGGCCGGCGATGGCGCCGCCTACACCAGCGGAAATAAAGGTTGCCCACATAAGGCGCTTACGCGGCAGCAAGATGGCGTAAAGCGCAGGCTCGTTGACACCGAAAATCGAAGAGACAAGGGCGGGAATGTTGACGGCAGCATTTTCCTCGGAATCCTTGGTTCGGATGATCATGCCAAGCACAGCACCGGCGATGGCACAACCGCCTGCATACACGAGCGGATTAATGAGGTCATAGCCGTAGGTTGCGACATCGAGGAACCACAGCGGGATGATACCCCAGTGCAGGCCGAACATGACGAGCAGGCTCCAGAACGTGCCGATGACGAAGCCGGCGATGGCGGGCTGGAAGTTGATGAGCATCAAGATGATCTGGGCAACGATGTTGGAGAGGACCGTCATGACCGGACCGACCACAAGCAGGCCAAGGATGCCGCAAATGAGGAGCGTCAGGATGTTGGAGAAGAACGAGCTCACAAGCGCGGGCAGCGCGTTAGAAAGGGCCTTGTGCACCTTGGAGGCAATCCAGACGATAAAGATCGCAGGCAGAATCGTCGATGAGTAATTCTGCATGATCAGCGGGATGCCAAAAATATCACCGTAGACATTGGACTCGAAGACCGTACCGGCGCCGAGCGTGTAGAGCGGATCTCCGCCCATAAGGGCAACGAGCGTCGGGTAGACGAGGATACCGCCGAGCGCCATTCCCATAACGGGCTTAAGTCCGAACTTCTTGGCCGACGTCCAGCCAATGATTAGCGGAAAGTAATAGAAGACCGAATCTCCGATTGCCGAGAGCGTCACATACGTATTGCTGTCCTTGGCAAGCCAACCGGCAACCGTGCAGAGCGCGAGCATCGACTTGATAAAGCCACCGGCCATAAGCACGCCAAGAACCGGTTGCAGAATCTCGGAGATGATGGAAAGCAGACGCGAGAATGGATCGCTCTTTTTGACGTCGTCGCCTTCATCGATATCGAGCGCGGGTTTGGAGTCGAACCCGCCAATCTGAACGAGGTCGTTGTAGACGGCCTCGACAGTGGCACCAATCACGACCTGATACTGTCCGCCGGCCTGGATGACGTCAACGACGCCCTTCGTCGCCTTAAGCTCATTGGTCTGGGCGAGCGATTCATCCTTGAGGTGGAAGCGGAGACGCGTAATGCAGTGGCTCACGTCTAACACATTGTCTCGACCACCGACCTTTGTGATGATTTCATCGCAAAGCTTCTGGTATTTCATGGAATTCTCCTTTTTCTGAGCGGGGTATAGCATCGATTTCATGCCTCCGTAGTCGACGTGGGAGGGCAAGGAACCCGCTTCCCCCTTTGAAATCCGCGGACGCACGTACGCCCGGGATGGGGAACGGCAGAGAAGATGAAAGATGCCGATCACATGGCAATGAGCCTCATTGGCCCATATCACGCAATCAGGCCTACAGACGCGAATCTGCTGCGCCGAGAAGTCTCGTCGTCTGGCAGAACTTGTCACACAGACGTTCCGGTTCGCCCTGGGGAATCTGAGTACGCTCGGTCTCAAAGGAGAGGCCGTACTCGCGTGCCGGAAGGAAATACTCAAAATAGCCGTTGGTGTAACCGCAGACTATTCCCTCGACCGGACATTCGCGCTTCATGCGAATGCCCAGGTCGCTGCCGAGTTCACTCGGGAACACAAAGAGATGCAAGCCGCCCAGACTGATGACGGCACACTTAAGCGTGAGTGAAAAGTCGTCACGGGCAACGGTGTGATAGAACGTCTGAGGCTCGATGCGATCAAGAACGACCTCGCAATCGAGCTTGATCTGGGAAATCGCCTCGGCAAGACCGGTCGAAACACGCTCAACCTCGGGAATGCCGCGTCCCTGGCGAAAATTGCGGTCGCTACAGTCGCCAGCAGCACCGACGACCATGGCCGGATAGTAACCAAGACTCTGAGCGAGCTTTTTGCCGGTAAGACCGGCGAGTTCGCTCGTGAGCTCTGTGCAGTCGGGTCCGACGCAAGCGGAATGCACCGCCCAGTTCACAAAGCCCGCAAATGGCTTGCCTTCGGTATCGAAGAACGACACCACGATAACCTCATTGTCGGCAAGCTCACCGGGAATGATGCGGTTGTCGTAGAAACCGGTGATGACTTTTTTGCCCATGCGACAGGTCGCAGGTCGCGCGTTGGCGCGGCACTCTTCGAAGCATTGACAGATGGTATCGAGGAACCAGCGATAGTAGTCCTCGTTGAATTTTCCCGTCCACCAGCTGCGATGGTAGGCGACGATCGAAGTGTGGTCGTGCGTCGCGGAGAGCAGAATGCAGTCACGGTCGATTCCGTAGCGCTCGGCGAGCATCGTCTTAACCTCCTCGGCCATGCTCTCCTCAAACTCGAGAACATCGGCGTTGAAGAGAAAAACTTCGCGGTCGTCCTGTTGGAAAAGAATCGCGTTGGCGAAGACGTCGTCATGGACGCCTGTCGCAGGCTCCAGACGGTTGGGGAGGTTACGGTATCCGATTAGATAGATGTCGCCTTGCGGGGTAATCTTGCGGCGTGCATGTCCGATATTCATGCAAGTTCTCCTTTTTGTCGCGCCGCGTTCAAAGCGGCAAGGATGGTTTGGAGGAGGCGCTCATGGGAGCCGGCGGCAAAGCCGGAGTTCATGGCCTCATAGGTGATTTTCTCGTACGCATCGGGGGCCGGCAGGTACTTCTGTCCGCCGTTGACGAGCGTGGCAAAGAACACAGAGCCGGACCGAGCGGCGCGCACAGTGGCGCCGAATGCACTCGAGACCTCGGGTTGTACGCCGACAAGCTCGACGTTTCCCAGCCGGAGTAGATAGACCCTCGTGCGCTGCTCGCCAGCGGCATGAAACTCATACGTTCGGTGCGGAGCCAAAGAGTGAAAATCGGCGCGTGTCTGAGCGGGCAGGAGAACGTCGACCGTGCGGGCACCGATGCCGGTAGCGTCATCCTTACGCGCCATGCGAGCGGCCTCGATCAAAGCATCGCCCAAGGCCTGCCCCTGCTGGTGCAGCATGCGGTATCCGTCCTCATGGGCATCGACCGTCTGCTTAACGCCGGCCGCATCGAACATGACGTTCATGGCGCGCTCCGCCGGACCTTGGTCGCCCGCGGCGCCTGGCAGCAACAGGGCAACGCCGCCCAGCTCGCGCTCGAGTGACATGGCGGCAAAACCAAAGAGGTCTCCGCTCGCCATGCGCCTCCCCTCGGAGTCGCGCGACCCGTCGAGCACAGAGGACTGAACGTCCGCCGTCGCGAGCACGGCAACATACTCGCCCCCGGCATCCCTTATGGCGAGTACGGGCATCGTGTGGTCGGCAAACCCCCTGGGATTCGAGCCCAACCACCAGCCGGCAGGCGTCTCAATGTCGCGATTAACGTTCACGGGGCATTCGCCCTCCACAGCGGCGAGCGTGGCAGAGCGAATGCCCGCAACAGCGCGCTCGACAGCCGTGCGGGCGGCAGCGACGAGCGCTGCGCGATAGCGCTCGTTGCGATTGCGGGTAGCATCGTCGGCAAGATGCCCGGGAGTGCGGACGTGAGGCATGGAAAACGTGTGGGTAGGAACCACCCAAGAATAAGCACCGCTGCAATTGGCGGCATCCTCAACAACCTCACGCAGATCGGCGAGTAGAGCCGGAGCGATCGAGGTGACCTCAAGCGAAAGGACGCAGGCGCGTCGCCCCGTCCCCTCGATGATAAGGGCACGGGCGAAGACCTCATGACGGAGTTCGTCGAAACCGTCGAACGGCAACACGTCCCCAAGATCGATGGCCACACGAGCGGCCCCAGCCCTCATCTCTCCTTCGTCCATGGCAGATACTCCCCTCTGATTGCCGCTCACTCGACACCGTACAGTTGCTGCGCCGTACCGCCAAGCACAAGGTCGCTGTCTGTATCGCTCAGATTTGCAGCGCGAACGCAGGCGACACCCTCGGTGAGCCACTCGCGTTTAACGGGATAGCTCGTGCCAAAAACAATATGGTCTGCACCCAGCACGTCAACCGCGCAGGCAAGGAGTGTCTTGCCCCAAGGCTGAGCATGGGACATGTCGAAATAGATGTTGTTCTCGAGGCGCCTGGAAACGGTCTCGGTATCGACCTGAAAACGGCCAGAAGCATCAGGGCGCTTGGGACCATGAGGCAGCAGCATCTCCTTAAACGCAAAGTATGCGCCGCCGAGCATGGAGTGGACCATCTTGATATTGGGGTAGCGTTCAAAGAAATCGCCAAAGATCTCTCGGCCGATCGCCGTAGTTTGGTCGACGCAGCGGCCATAAGAGCGGCGAAGGTTGTCGTACGCGAGAAGCGATTCGTTCTCGACCGGCACGGGAACATGGTGCACGTAAACGGTGACATGGCGTTCGTTCAGGTGCTCGAAAAAGCTCGAGAAGACCTGGTCGTCGAGATAGCGCTTGCCGTAGTGAGCGCAGAGCTGCACACCCGCAAAACCATCGTCGAGCCTGCGGTCGAGCTCCTCCAAATTCGCTTTG
The DNA here is from genome assembly GCA_905199225.1 of uncultured Collinsella sp. Classification (GTDB taxonomy): domain Bacteria; phylum Actinomycetota; class Coriobacteriia; order Coriobacteriales; family Coriobacteriaceae; genus Collinsella. The sequence goes on from CAJKFS010000040.1 coordinate 8,870, forward strand.
GTGCCAAAGGGCGGCACGGCGACAAGCGGAATCAGACGGCCACTTGACGCCTTCGCGTCAGCAGCCATACCGTCGTTGAAACGCCGGCACATCTCGAGCGACATCCACTCATGGCAGCCGGGGAGCTTGAGAATCGCTTTATCGACCCCCGCCTCGTCCATGTCTGCCAGACGCTTCTCAAGGGTGTAGTCTCCCTCGATATAGTTGAGGCCTGGGAAGCCAGCGGGCTTTTCGATCACAATCTGTCGCTTGCCCGTGGGGCTTACGGTCAGGTAGCCCTCGGTGTCGTAAGCGCGGGGCACCTCGGCCAAAAACTGTTCACAGAGTGTCTCGTCATGGAAGATGCGCTCGTCAAACCAGTAGGAATTTGCATCGATAATCATTGGTGGGGACCGCCCTTCATCTTGTCGAGAACATTCTAAAAAAGCGGACACACGGACATCAATTCCAGTTGAAGCACACTGTATTCCATTTTGGAATATAGTTTTCCGTTCACACGCGATTCCCACTCGCCCAAACGATCGAGACGCTGACAACACGAGCTTTAACAGAAAACGGGCGACCCGAATCTGTTACGGGCCGCCCGTTAAATGACAGACTATCTCTGTCGTTATGATTGACGGTAATGGTCAAAGAAGTCGGCGAGGTCTTCAAGGGACTCTTTGAGTACTTCCATGCGCGGCAGGTACACGATGCGGAAGTGATCGGGCTCGGCCCAGTTAAAGCCGCCGCCGCGCGTGATCAGAATCTTCTTCTCGTGCAGCAGGTCAAGGGCGAACTGCTCGTCATCGGTGATGTTGAACTTCTTCACATCCATCTTGGGGAAGATGTAGAACGCCGCGCGCGGCTTAACCACCGAGATGCCGTCAATCTTGTTGAGCGCCTCATACACAAAGTTGCGCTGCTCGTAGACACGGCCGCCAGGACGGATGTAGTCGTTAACGGACTGATGACCACCGAGTGCCGTCTGAACGATCGACTGAGCCGGCACGTTGGAGCACAGGCGCATGTTGGAGAGCATGTTGATACCCATGATGAAGTCGCTCATGCAGCGCTGGTTGCCCGAAAGCACCATCCAGCCAATACGATAGCCCGCAATCATGTGCGACTTGGAAAGGCCGCTAAAGGTGACACAGGGCAGATCGGGAGCGAGCGAGGCAATCGAGACGTGCTCATAGCCGTCCATGCACAGGCGGTCGTAAATCTCGTCTGCAAAAATCATGAGCTGGTGCCTGCGCGCAACCTCAACGATGCCCTCGAGCACCTCACGCGGATAGACGGAACCCGTGGGGTTGTTAGGGTTGATGATGACGAGGGCTTTGGTCGCGCTCGTGATCTTGGACTCCATATCCTCCAGGTCGGGATACCAATCCGCCTGCTCATCACACAGATAATGTACGGGATGACCACCAGCAAGGGTTGCACACGCCGTCCAGAGCGGATAGTCGGGGCTGGGGATCAGAATCTCGTCGCCATTGTCGAGCAACGCGTTCATCGAAAGCTGAATGAGCTCGGACACGCCGTTGCCCGTGTAGATATGCTCCATCTGAACGTTGGGCAGGCCCTTGATCTGCGAATACTGCATGATCGCCTTGCGCGCGGAGAACAGGCCACGCGAGTTGGAATAGCCTTCGCAGTCGGGCAGCTGCTGGCGCATGTCCTTGATGACCTCATCGGGCGTGCGGAAACCGAAGGGCGCCGGGTTGCCGATATTGAGCTTGAGGATGCGCTCGCCCTCGTCCTCCATACGGGCAGCCTCGTCGACGACGGGACCGCGCACGTCATACAGGACGTTATCGAGCTTGGTGGATTTAGAAAAAGTACGCATGGTGGTGCTCCTTGCAATTTGAGCTGAGGGATGGGGTTCGGGCTTGGAATCGTTGCGGGGTGATGATGCCTCGCTTTGATCGGCGTCGCCGGCAAGCAGCCAGGTAACATCGACCTCCAAAATACGGGCGAGCAGCTCGGCCACATCGCGTCGCGGGATCGTCTTGCCGCTCACATATTGGCTCATCTGACTCTTGCCGAGTTTTTTGCCGAGCATCTCCGATGCGCGGATCACGTTCGACTGGCGAACGCCGCAATCGGACATAGCCTGTCGCAGGCGATCGCTAAACGTCTCTTGGGCCACAGGAACCTCCTTGCTGGCAAAGTTCAATTTATAGAACACGAATTGAACCGGGGTTCAATTTAGCAAGCAGTATAGCGCCGCGCCTCATTCGAAAGTTCAATTTCATAAGAAAACGTACCGAACTCCGAGATTTGCCCAAAGCGGACAATGACATGCACGCGTTTAGAGGTATTCAAGGAATCGAGCAGTGGCAAGCGAAACGTCGGCCGTTCGATATATGGCGTTGATCTGCCGATGAGGATGTCCCTCGAGTGGGCGCACGGCAACATCGAACTGACAGCGGCGCAAGATGAGCGCGGGAAGAATGCTCACGCCCAGGCCGTCCTCAACCATGGCCATAATCGCATAGTCATCCCAGGTCGACAGCTTGGAGCGCACCGTCAGCCCCGCCCGACGGAACAGCGGCGTAATCTCGTCATCGGTACCTCGTTCTAGCAGAATAAACTGCTCGTTGGCCAAATCGGCAAGAGAGACGACCCCCGCCGTGGCAAGCAAAGAATCTGCCGGCACTACCGCCATCAACTCGTCGCGCACCAAAGACCGCGATGCCATGCCGTTTTCTCGTGGCTCACGCGGGATAAAGCCCAGGTCGCAACGACCCTCAGCCACCCATTGTTCAATCTCTGAGTAATCGCCCATCAGCAACTCATAATCGACGTCCGGGTGATCGGCGCGAAAGCGCGCAATCACTGGCGGCAGCATGTGGGTCGCCACACTCGAAAACGTACCGATGCAGATTTTGCCGCGCATGAGCCCACGCATCTCATCCACGCGTCGCTGCAGGCGGCCAAACTCCTCGCATAACGCCTCAACCGCAGGCATAACTTGCCGTCCATCGGCAGAAAGTACTACGCCCTCGCGACTGCGGTCGAGCACCTTAAAGCCCCAATCGGCCTCAAGATCGGCCACCATGCGGCTCACGCCCGACTGCGAATAGCTCAGGCGCTCGGCGGCGCGCGTAAAACTGCCGGCGCGCACGGTCTCGAGCAGCACCTGCATCTTTTGAATATTCGTTTCCACGACACCCCTCCACCTTTGCATGAGTTTTTGTCATGTTATCCATGCATTATATTCGCTTTTCTTCTAAAGCCAGTTCACCCATAGTGAACATGCTCGGATATAGAAGGGACGGAAGCGCATGAACAACGGACTGTTTACGTACTTAGCAGCATTGCTATTGTTTGGCTCCAACGGCATCATCGCCGCCGCCATCGCGCTGCCGAGCTCGGATATCGTGCTACTACGCACGTTTTTGGGCGCACTCTCGCTTGTCACCATTCTCGCCATCACCCAACGCCATAAGTTGCAGGCGCCATCTCGCCCCCGCGAAGCCGCAGCCCTCCTCCTCTCGGGAGCTGCGCTGGGCGCCAGCTGGATTTTTCTGTTCCGCGCCTACCAGACGATCGGCGTCGGCGTATCCTCGCTGCTGTACTACTGCGGCCCCATCATTGTCATGGCACTCTCCCCGCTCATCTTTGGCGAAAAGCTGACCGGCGGCAAAATCGCCGGCTTTATCGCCGTTGCTTGCGGTGCTTTTCTCATTGCAGCGCAAGGTCTAGGCGGCAATATGCCCATTGCAGGTATCGCCTGCGGCATCGCCTCGGCATTTTGCTATGCGCTGATGGTCATCGCTAGCAAGGGCGCGCCACACATCGAAGGCCTCGAGAACTCCACGCTCCAGGTGAGTGCCGCCTTTGTGACCGCGCTGGTCCTCACGCTCATCACGCAGGGTGCACCCTCATTCCTGTCCGCCGGCGTCGCCGCAGGCATCGATTGGCGCGCCGTCGTCATGCTCGGCGTCGTCAACACCGGCATTGGTTGCCTGCTCTACTTTAGCGCCGTCGCCAAACTGCCTGTGCAGACCGTCGCCGTTGTCGGCTACCTCGAGCCGCTTTCGGCGGTCGTGTTCTCCGCCGTCCTTTTGGGCGAAGCCATAACACCGGTCCGTCTGATGGGTGCCGCGCTTATCATCGGCGGCGCGATTTTTTGCGAACTCGCCGGCAAACGCGCAAGCGCCAAGGCTGGCATAGCCCAGACAGCACGTGCTTAAAAGCCCCTGTTTTGAAATGCTACCTACGTACATAAATAATCCCCAGCTGGGGATTATTGTCTAAAATAACCTGATGTGCCAAACTGCTCTTGTATGTATAAAGACGGCATAAAGATTATCTGTCCTAGACAGACAACCGGATGTCTAAGGGAGTCCACGTGGCACACAACAAACTGGAGGCAAACCCCCAAGACCAGCGTGGTCAAGGCGGGCACGGAGCCATCCCCCTCTCCGCTGGCATGCTGCTCGTAACGCTCGGCGTCGTCTATGGCGACATCGGCACGAGCCCCATGTACACCATGAAATCAATCGTCGCCAACAACGGCGGCATCGGTACCGTCAGCGAGGACATGATCCTGGGCGCGCTTTCGCTCGTCATCTGGACCATGACGCTCGTGACCACGGTCAAGTACGTGGTAATCGCCATGAAGGCCGACAACCACAACGAAGGCGGCATCTTCGCCCTGTTTAGCCTGGTACGCAAGGTGGCACCGTGGCTGATTCTCCCCGCCATGATCGGCGGTGCGGCACTGCTCGCCGACGGCATCCTCACCCCCGCCGTCACGGTTACCACGGCCATCGAGGGTCTGCGCACCATCGAGTGGGGCCACGCGCTGTTGGGTGACGGGCAAACTAACGTCATCATTATTACCATCATCATTATCTGTGGCCTGTTTGCCATGCAGCGCGCTGGCACCTCGTCAATCGGCAAGCTGTTCGGTCCGCTCATGACGCTGTGGTTCCTGTTCCTGGCAGGCGCCGGTCTATTCAACATGCTCGGCAACCTGTCCATCTTGCGCGCGCTTAACCCCATCCGCGGCGTCATGTTCCTGTTCTCGCCCATCAACCACTCGGGTATCATGGTGCTCGGCTTCGTCTTCCTGTCGACGACCGGCGCCGAGGCGCTCTATTCAGACATGGGCCACGTGGGCAAGGCCAACATCTACGCATCCTGGCCGTTTGTTAAAGCGGCGCTTATCCTTAACTACCTGGGTCAGGGCGCTTGGCTGCTCGCCAACAATTCCAATCCCCAGTTGCTCGCGATGGATATCGTCAACCCGTTCTATATGATGCTCCCCGAGCCCCTGCGCCCCTTTGCCATCGTGCTTTCGGCCGTGGCGGCCATCATTGCCTCGCAGGCGCTCATCACCGGCTCGTTCTCGCTGGTATCCGAGGCAACGCGTCTCAACCTTATGCCGCATCTGCGCATCCACTACCCCAGCGACACCAAGGGCCAGCTCTATATTCCGCTCGTCAATAACATCATGTGGGTCGGCTGCATCTTCATCGTGCTGCTGTTCCAAAACTCCGAGCGCATGGAGAGCGCCTACGGCCTCGCCATTACCGTGACCATGCTCATGACCACGACGCTTTTGACGAGCTACATCGCCGGCATCCTCAAGCACAGGCTGGGTGCCTGTGTCTTCGCCCTGCTCTTTGGTGCCATTGAGCTGTGCTTCTTCGCCTCGTGCCTCACCATGTTCTTTGACGGCGGCTACGTCATGATCTTCCTGGCCGCACTGCTGTTTGGCCTTATGTACGTGTGGCGCCGCGGCACCGCCATCGAGCGCACGCAGACGATTTTGCTGCCCGTCTCCAAGTACATCGACCAGCTCAACCGCCTGCGCAACGACGAGACCTATCCCGTGCTCGCCGACAATCTGGTATTTCTCACCAACAGCCCCGACCCGCTCACACTCGACCGCGACGTGCTCTATTCCATCCTGGATAAGCATCCCAAGCGCGCCAAGGCATATTGGTTCATTAACGTGCACGTTACCGACGAACCCTATACGCACGAGTATTCCGTCGAGACCTTTGGCACAGACTTCCTGTTCCGCGTACGCTTGGACCTGGGCTTTAAGGTCAATCAGCGCATCAACGCCTACCTGCGCCAGATCGTTGGCGACCTGATGGCATCGGGTGAGTTGCCGCCGCAACATCACACCTACTCCATCTACGAGACACGCGGCAACGTGGGCGACTTCCGTTTTTGCATGCTGCGCAAGATGCTTGCCCCCGAAACGGACATCAACCGCAATGACCACCGCGTGATGGCCATCAAGTACGCCGTCCGCCGCGCTTGCGGAAGCCCGGCGCGCTGGTACGGTCTCGAGAACTCTGCCATCATCATCGAGTACGTGCCGTTGTTTGCCCGCATGCGCCCGGCCGTTAAGCTCGTGCGCACCCAGGTGCCGCTCGAGGTTCAGATTGAAGAGGCCGAGGAAATGGAAGTCGACATCTTCTCGGACGACCTGGTCAACGGCAACGAGGCCGGCAAGAGCATGAACGTCGATCCCACCGAGCTGCTCGAGAGCGTCGCCGATACGCCCGAGCAACAGCAACTCGACGGACTCGAGAGCACCCAGCTCAACGACGCCAACTTCTAGCGACGTCATAAATCAACGACAGCGGCCCTGCACCTCACGAGAGACGCAGGGCCGCTTTGCATTGCAGTAAAGCTAACGGCTACGAACGACGCGGCTCGGGAACCACGAGCCTATCGGGGCTTGCGCCCTCGGCATCCATCAGGCTCACGTAGCGAATCGACGGATCCCCATACATCGCGTAGTAATAATTGCCCGTGCGCGCGCTAAAGCATCCGGTGTAGATAGTCTTCTCGAACTTGCCATCGCCCATCCTGGACGCCCCCTCGATCATCACCACGCCCTCGAGCGAGCGGAACATGCGGACGACGTTTTCGGTCTCGCTCTCCTTTTGCGGGTAATTGGCATTGAGGTACGCCGCCTTTACAAAACGGCTCGGCGAATAGCAGTCACCCGGAATACCGCGCATGCCGGCACCCGCACCATAGGGCTTGAGCTCGGCGCCACGCCATGTCGCCGTCTGCGGAAAATCGCTTGTGGCCGTGATATAGGTGCGCAGGTTTTCCATGTGCCACGGGAAGGTGGGCTGATTGGCAAGGGTGTCGACCGGATCGTCGTATACATGCAGGCCGTCAGCCATCATCTCGACCACGATGCTACGCTGGCTGTCGCCGATAATCCAATGGAGCAGCGACACGCCCAGCCCCTCTCCGGCAGATTTGGCGACAATCACCGTGTCGCGCAGCGCGGCCTCGACCTCATCGACCGTCGAGAACGTCGCTGCCACCCACAGGGGAAACTCATAGGCTGCGATATTGGTCTTGCCGTCGACAGGGTCCTCGGCATACTCGGCATAACCCGGGAAATTGAGACCCGCCACGGCGAGGCCCGCATCGTTGCCGCAGTCGAAGAACATGGGATAGTTCTTGTAATCGATGCACATACCGATCACCGCGTGTGCCGCTGTCGCGTCGTCGATAAACGAATACGGAATGTGAAACCCGCGAGGCATCACGCGAACCTGTTGGCCATAGTCAAAGCTCCAGTCGAGGTTGCGGCCTAGATACATGTGGCCAGAATTATCGGTAAATCGAATGCTCGTACACATGGCGCCTCCTAGCTTTACGTTCTTGCTAAGGTTATTGTCTCCAAACAAAAAGGGGCTAAACACAAAAGCCCGGACATGACAACAATGTCACGCCCGGGCTATTCAAGCAGGATAAACTCAACCAAGTTAACCCCGCAGGTCGTCTAAGGGGTCAAAGTGCCGCAGATTGCCACGAAAGAGGAGCGAAGCGTACTTAAGGTACGCGAGCGACGATTGAGCGGCAAGGTGCGGTGCTTTGACCCCTTAGACCAACTTGCCGAGGCAGTGGTCGATCATATGCTGGATCATCTGTGCCTCGAAGCCGACGAAGTCCTGCTTGCGCTCGCGCATCTTGCCGTCGACGATCTGGTCAAAAGCAACCTTGCACTTGATGTAGCGCGTGGACTTGGTGATCTCCTCGTGCGTCAGGCAGCTCTCTTCCATCTTGCTGGCACCCAGGCCAAACACCAGACGGGGGTTGTAGAGCACATGGGACTCGCCGGCATCGTCCAGGTAGACGCAGACCTTCTTGGTGATGCCGATCTGGTTGGCGGCAAGGCAGCCGGCATCGTCGAGCGACTTGATGGTATCGATCAGGTCCTGTGCGACCGACTCGTCTTCGACGGTCGCGACCTCGCAACGCTGGGACAGAATAGCCTCGTCGTGGCAGAGCTCTTTAATCATACGTTCCTCCATAGGGGTCGTTGTAACCGCTTAAGTATACGGTACCCACACATTTTCATGCGAAAAATACCGTCCGTCTGCTACAAAGCGCCGAACATCAACATGCGAGGAACAACAGCGTCGTAAAGGGGCTATAGTGGGTGAGTTCGTGTCAATCGGCCTAAACTCGGGGCCGAACAAGGAAAGGGTATGCATGGACGAACTATTTCACGTCAGCGAGCGCAAGTCCACAATCGGGACCGAACTTCGCGCTGGACTGACAACGTTCCTGGCAATGGCCTACATCATTGCCGTCAACCCCGCGGTGCTCTCGGGCGCCGGCATCGATGCGGGAGCGCTCGCCTGCGCCACCTGCCTGGGCGCCGGCATCATGACCATCTGCATGGGCATCTTCGCCAACCGCCCGCTCGCCTGCGCGTCGGGCTTAGGCGTCAACGCGATGATCGCTGGAATCGCCACCACCGTCTGCGGCGGTGACTGGCACGTGGCCATGAGCGTCATCTTCCTCGAGGGTATCGTCATCTTGCTGCTCGTGCTTTGTGGCCTGCGCGAGGCCATCATGGACGCCATCCCGGTTGTCCTGCGTCACGCCATCTCGGTGGGTCTGGGCCTGTTCATCGCCATGATTGGCCTGTGCGATGCCGGCATTATCACCGCTGGCGCCGGTACACTCGTCGGTCTGGGCGACATCACCTCCCCCACCTTCATCGTCGGCATCATCTCCATCCTGGTGACGGTCGCCCTCGCCTGCCGCAACGTCCCCGGCTCGCTGCTCATCGGCATCGTCGTCGCCGTCATCGCCGGTATCCCCCTAGGTGTGACCCAGGCTCCGACCGGTATCATCGCCCCGCTCGACTTCTCGAGCATCGGTGGCCCCATCGCCGACGCCGGCGGCGTGCCCGCCATCGTCAAGGTCCTTACCGACCCCGCGCTCCTCGTCATCTCGTTCTCGCTGCTCATGAGTGACTTCTTCGACACCATGGGCACCGCGATGGCCGTGGCCAAGCAGGGCGAGTTCCTCACCGACGACGGCAACGTCGAGAATATCAAGGAGATCCTGATCGTCGACTCCGCCGCCGCTGCTGTGGGCGGTTTCATGGGTGTCTCCTCCATCACCACCTTCGTCGAGTCCACTTCCGGCGCCGCCGACGGTGGCCGCACGGGCCTCACCTCCGTCACCACCGGCGTGCTGTTCATTCTCGCCGCGTTCTTCTCCCCCATCGTCACCATCGTTTCCAGCGCCGCCACCTGCGGTGCTCTGGTCTACGTCGGCTACCTCATGATGAGCGAGGCCTCCGAGATCGACTGGTCCGACGTGTCGCAGGGTTTCCCGGCGTTCATGATTGTCGCCGGCGTGCCCTTCACCTACTCCATCTCTGCCGGCATTGGCCTAGGCTTTATCGCCTACGTGATCGTCGCGCTCTTTAAGGGCGAGGCCTCCAAGATCAAGCCGCTCATGTGGATCGCAGCTCTCGCCTTCCTCGTCTACTTCTTCGTAGCGTAACGGCATAGTCTGCTAAAACAGAACACCAAAGCGCGGAGTCGCATCGAGCGGCTCCGCGCTTTTCTTTTAAAGCCAGGCAACGCACAGACGCGCGATGTTTTGCTTCCCAAGTTTTGGACATTTTGCCCTCCAAACGGCACTACCGCCGGCTACATCCTGCAGATATGCTGGGCTTAATCGCATAGGCCCTATGAGGATGGGAGTAACCATGGCCGCCTTGTTCACGACCCCCAAGCGCAATGACAAAACCTCTGGAGCCCATTTTGTCGAGCCCGACGTGTGCCGTCGCACGCTGCTCGCACACGGCAGCTGGCGCCGCGTGACGCGCCGCATCGTCTGCGGCCTGGCCTGCGCGCTCACGGTGAGCTCGCTGCTCATGCCGAGCGTCTCGCTCGCGGCCGAGTGGGTGGACGTCGGCGGCGTCCGCCACGAAGCGGCCGCGGGGCCCGCGGGAGACGCCGCCGGCACCTGGAGCTGGGACGGCGCCGATGACATGAAGCTCAACGGCTATAACGGCGGCGCGATCGAGGCAGCGGGCAAGCTCAACGTGAGCTACGAGGGCGACAACATCGTCACTAACGGCGACGGCCGCGGCATCAAGGTTAAGGATGGCGCGAACGAGAACGCCGAGCTTAATATTCAGGGCGACGCGTCCAGCACGCTCAACGTGACATCTTCTCGTGACGCCATCACTTCCGTCGGCAGCATCAACATCGACGGCGCTGGCACTGTCAACGCCACGAGCACCGAGCACGATGCCATCGATGCCGGGGGCGATGTCACCATCAAGGGCTCGGGAAACGTTAACGCCACGGGCGATTCGGATGGCATCAGGGCCGACGGCAACATCACGATCGACAACAGCGGAACCGTCACCGCCAAGGCCACCGAGGATCAGGGTATCGATGCTAACGAGAACCTCATCATAAAGGGCGGCGGCAAGGTAGAGGCAAGCTCTATCAAAGACAATGCGATTTGGGCCGACGGCAACATCGAGATCTCGGGTGGCAGCCAGGTCAAGGCAAGCTCCGAGGAAGACGCCACCATCGACGGTAAAAACAGCCTCACGGTCACGAACGCTTCCCTCAACGCAAGTGGCGTTGGGTATGGCATCTATGTCTACAAGGGCATCACGTTCGATGGCGCAACCGTAACGGTCCGTGCAAGTGCAGGGAACGATGAAGCCAGCGCCCTCTTCACCGACGAGGACGACATCGTCATCAAGAACGGCTCGATCGTGGATGCGTTCGCAGAAGGCCAGTTCTCGACCGCAATCTTCACCAGAAACTACTACCCCAACGAAGCGGGTGGTCACATCTACATTAGTGACTCCGTTGTCAAGGCTATAGCCCGCTATGTCGAGTCCGGTAGCGACGGCCCCGATCACTACAGCAACGACCAAAGTGGCGCGGTCATTCCCGAGCATAGGGGCATGAACATCGGCATCTTTGCCCGGACCAAGGAGGGCATCACGCCCGCGACCATCTCGATTGTCCGCAGTAAGGTCACAGCTGAGGGAGACACGGCGGCAATCTTCGCCCTTGCCGTGAGCGCGGACGGCGAGACAATCGGCACCATCGAGATCGAAGGCGCTCCCATACAGACGCCCACAGGCGGCAAGATCATTGGCTATCGCAACAAGGAAGAACTCGATGACGGCATCTTCTACGTGGTGGGTCAAACCATCGGCACGGGCGACGCTGTGATCGACTCCCCCTATAACGAAGCTGTCGCCAAGAGCACGGTCATCGCGCCTCCCGAGGAAATCAAACCCGAGGAGAAGCCAGGCGAGACCAAGCCCGAGGGTTCCAAGTCCGAGGGCACGAAGACGACCAAGACCGTTGCAGTTGCAGCCACGGGAGCCAAGATCGCCGGCAAACTCGCAGCAACCGGCGACGCCTCGAGCGCAGCCATCGTGGCAGCCGCCCTTGCGGGAACAGCCGCCATCGCCGCGGGCGCCGTGGTGAGCCGCAAGCGCTCGTAAACACTTTTTCGCACGGGACGGGTGGATCGCGGCCCTTGCCTTCCTCGTCTACTTCTTCGTAGCGTAAGGGCAAGGCTGCAAAAGCTGAACAATAAAGCGCGGAGTCGCCATGCGGCCCCGCGCTTTTCTTTTAGCGCCGGTCCCTGCGCCGGCGTGCGGCCTATTTCTCCCCCATTTTGGCCATTTTGCCCTCCAAACGGCACTACCGCCGGCAACATCCAGCAGATACGCTGAATCTAGTCGTATAGGCCCTATGAGAACGGGAGCAACCATGGCAGCCTTGTTCACGACCCCCAAACGCAATGACACTACCGCCGGAACCCATGTTGCCGAACCCGACGTTCGCCGTCGCATAGGACTCGCGCACGGCAGCTGGCGCCGCGTGACGCGCCGCATCGTCTG
>CAJKFS010000041.1 GCA_905199225.1 uncultured Collinsella sp.
AGGAGGTATTACGAGCTCCTGTGCGAATTGAAGGGAGCGCTCCCGCAAACTGCCTCTTGACAACTTATAGGAGCGTCGGTTTTATTGGCGGAAAACCGGGGTGTGCTCAAGGCTTCCGGAATTTGCCGCATACTTCCGCAAACGACGTCTCGGTGGCACAAAAAAATCGTCCTCGGAACCCTGAGATAATGAACAAGTGTAGCCGTTCGCCGCAAATTACCGTCCGTTTATAGAACCCACCCCCAGCGTGCAGTCCCCTTACGGTTGAATAAATACACATCTATGGAATTACGTAAGAGAGGACTGTTCCTATGAGCTACAAGACCGTTTGCGTTGCCGGCGGCGGCGTGTTGGGAAGCCAGATTGCCTTTCAGGCTGCCTACTGCGGCTTTGATGTAACGATTTGGCTGCGCAGCGAGGGCAGCATCAGCCGCACCCAACCCAAGATTGATCACGCGCGCAAGGAGTACATCGCTGCTATCGAGGGCATGGCGGACGGCACGGGCGAGTGGTGCTCCGGTATCGCCGATGGCGGCCAGCCCTTCGACAAGGAGGCGGCACTCGCCGCCGTCGAGCGTGCCTACTCCACGCTCAAGCTGGAGTTAGATCTTGCCAAGGCCGTGGCCGACGCCGACCTGGTCATCGAGTCTATGGCCGAGGACACCCAGGCAAAGATCGACTTCTACAAGAAGCTCGCCCCGGTTCTGCCGCAAAAGACCGTCATCGTGACGAACTCCTCTACGCTGCTGCCGAGCACCTTTGCCAAGTACACTGGTCGCCCCGAGAAGTACCTGTCGCTGCACTTTGCCAACTCCATCTGGAAGAACAACATGACCGAGGTCATGGCCCAGAGCCAAACTGACAAGCGCTATTTCGACGAGCTCGTCGACTTCGCCAACGACATTCGCATGCTGGCACTTCCCGTCAACAAGGAAAAGAACGGTTACCTGCTCAACTCTATGCTGGTGCCGTGGCTGCTCTCGGGCCTTGACCTGTATGTCTCGGGCGTGAGTGACCCCAAGAGTATCGACCTCGCATGGACGCGCGGCACTGGCGCGCCCAAAGGTCCGTTCCGCGTGTTCGACACGGTGGGCATCCAGACGGCCTACAACATCGTTATGCAGTATCAGAAGGTCCCGGGTCTGGTGAGCCCGCTGCTCAAAAAGATGATGATGCCCTACAACTTTAAGGCCATGGCCTCCGTCCTCAAGAAAATGCTCGACGAAGGCAAGCTGGGCGAAAGCTCGGGCGAGGGCTTCTTCAAGTACTAAAAAATGATCCCTTGGGGACGGAGGTAAACGGATCATTTTCGGCCGCCAACAGTGAGAAGATGGACTCAGAAATAGAAAGGAGTGGCAATGGGCCGGCTCGGGCTTTGAGGACAAGCTGCTGCAAGCCCAAGGCGATTTTTCGCTCAACGCGGGCCAGCACAGTGTGACGTATCTGCCGAGTTCTGACGCGGCAACGACCGGTCGCTACCAGGTACTGCTGTACGACAACAACTTTGGTGCGGCCGAAAGCTATCCCAAGTTCGAATGGGGCCAGCTGGGCGCCGCGGTGGCGACCGACTATAGCAAGGGCACGCATCCGTTTGGGCACATCTTTACAGTGGACGAGACGGTGCGCACCTATGAGCTTGAAGACCAGACCGCGGTGCCGTTCTCGGGCTACGTCAGCAAGGCGCAGCGCGTCGGCAATTCAAACAGTATGCTCGTGGCATCGGGCCAGGCCAAGACCTTCACCGAGTACGATCGGTACGGTCTGGCCATCACCACCTACGAGACGGAAGCCGAAAAGTACATCTACCGCGTGTACAAGTACGAGCTGTAGGGCCGCCCCGCATCACTTCACGTCAAACTCCACGCGATCGAGTTCGGGTACGTTGAGGTCGATGAGTTTGCGGGCAACGCGGCGGTCGTGTGCCCCAAGCGCCTCGCTTGTCGTCACATGGGCGACAATCTCGCGCTCGACGATGCCCCTCTCGTCGCCTTCGGTGGCCGAGGTCTCGACGGCGACGGTGTAATCCTTAAAGCCCGGCAGTACCGCGGCAAGCTCGCGCGTGGTTTCGGTGACGCCGTAGCCGTCCTGCACGCCGGCTTGCGCCGAGCCAATAGACCCCGCCGTCATAACGATGCAGGGGATGGCAAAGACTACCGTGCCTACAATGATGCGGCGGCGCACCTTGCGTGACAGCTCGTCGACCTCGGCGTTTTCTTCAGCAGTCACAATACCGTCGCCGTTGAGGTCACGCTTGAGCGGTACACGTAAGAGAAGCAATACGGCTTCGGCCGCCAGCGCGATAAAGACCACGTTGATGCCAAACTCGTAAAGCGCCGAGAGAAACAGCGACCCGCTTGCGATGGCGATGCCATAGCCCGCCGCGCACAGGGGTGGCATAAGCGCGGTCGCCACGGCCACGCCGGCGATGAGCGTGGCGGGCTCCTGGTCGCGCGAGTTGCCCAGGCCACCCGCAAAGCCGCCCGCGAGCGCGACGGCAAGGTCCCACACAGTCGGTGTCGAATTGTCGACGATGGCGGCCGTGGTGGTGCCAAGGGGCGAGAGCTTAAAGTACAACGTGGACGTGACCAGGCAAAAGGCCATCTGAAGCGCGAGGCTGGCGACGGCCTCGACGGCAATCTCGCGGTCGAGCGTGGCGATGCCGTATGCCATGGCAAGGACCGAGCCCATGAGCGGGCAGATGAGCATGGCGCCTACAATGGCGATATCCGAGTCGATATCGAGGCCGATGCTCGCGATCAACATGGCAATGATCAGGATGCATAAGTGCGAGCCAGTCAGCCGCGCCCCGTTTACAAAGCGCTTGCGAATCACGTGATAGGGCGCGCGTCCCTCGCGAATGTTGAATGCCTGCTTTAGAAAGCGGCTTGCGTTCTCCATGGCCTCGCTGTGAGCGGGGCGGATGCCATGGCGCCGATGATGGCGCTCACGCAGTCGCTTGAGCTGTTGTTTGTCGAGTTCCATGTCCACCTCGTATTGCCGCAGGAACGCGGGTGCGTTCGCAGCATGTACTCTACACCGTGACGGGCGGGGCGGTCATCTTGACATGGAACTTAGGCCAGCAGGCAAAGGAAGACAGGCCACATGCGAGTGCTGCTGAGGGTTTCGGCAGATACAAAAAAGCGCGGGGCCGGATGGTCTCCGACCCCGCGCTCTGTACGGGTACGTTGTTGTTGGGTTTATCCCAGCAGGCTCAAGCCCACGGAGACAAACGCCAGGATAACGCCGACGATGGACTCGCCGCCCAGTAGGCCGCTGGCAACGACCAGGCCCTGCTCCTGGAAGGCGGCATCCTTGGCGGCCTTCTCCTCGTCCGAAAGACCGGCGGCGGCGTCGCGGTGAGCGGCCCACTTGTCGTAGGCGAGCTTAACGCAGGAGCCCAGGAAAGCCGTGAGCGACATATAGAACGGCAGGTACACGCCTAGACCGATCATCATGGCCGGAATGCCGAGCCAGTACATGACGATGCCGGCGATAAAGCCGCCTGCGAACCACGGTACGCTCGGGATGCCCGAGACCATGGTGGCGACCACACTTGCCTGCGCGGCAACGAAGCTCTTGTCGGGACCAAAGGCGTCCGGACCATAGGCGGTGACGAGCGCGACCATGACGGCGGCGGCGACCAGGGCGCCCACGATGCCGCCGATGGCCTGACCGACCCACTGTGCGCGCGGGTTGGTGCCCAGCACGGCGCCGGCCTTAAAGTCGTTCATGACGTCGCCCGCAAGGCCGCACGCCACGGCTACGATGCCGGCGATAAAGAACAGTTTGACCTGAGCGAGCTGTGCGAAGGCGGCAACGATGAGCATGACGATGAGGCCGAAGATCTCCATGGGGTCGATGCCCGTCTGGCCGCAGCTCTGCGCGCTCATGATGGTGGTGACAAAGGTGAACAGCGTGACGATGACGGCTGGAACGGGACCAAGGTCGAGCGCGATGGCGACGATCACGGCGATGGCGGCGGCGCCCAGGCCGATGATGCCGGCGTCGAGCTTAAGGGAGCCCGAGATGAGCGACTGCTCGTCGGTGTCGGTGGAGCTGTCGGCGGCGAGGCCGCGGACGATACCGGCGACCTGCGGCAGGATGTCCTTGAGGACGACGGCGACGCCAAAGCCCATCATGAGGCCCATACCCAGGGACTTGACGATGCCCTGTGCGGTCATAACGTCAAACAGACCGGCAGCGGTGCCGCCGACGATGATGCCAAAATTGCCCAGCAGCGCGCCGGCAAACCAGAAAGCGACCGGGGCGAAGCCCACGAGGAAGCCGACGGAGAGCAGCATGGGCGAGTTGTAGATGGCAAAGGTCACGCCGGGGATGTTGAGCGTGCACAGCATACTGGGCACAATGCCCAGGGCGTCGCGAAGCACGCTGTAGATGCCCGCGATGGCCATGGAGCCAAAGAGCTGCTTGCCGGTCTTGCCGCCGGCCTCGGTGGCGCGCAGGGTCTGAGCTGCGGCGTTGCCGGTGGGGAACTCAAGCGCGGCGTCCACGATAAAGTGACGGTGGATGAGTGCTGTCGCCAGAAGGCCCAAGATGGTGCCGGCGAGTGCCACGATAAACATGTCGAGCCAGCTGATCTGGTCGGCATAGCCCAGCATCCAGGCGCCCGGGATGGTAAACGCCAGACCGCCGGCGACCATGGCGCCTGCGGACATGATGGTGTGGGTGACGTTTGCCTCGTTGAGGCTGGCGTTGCCCATGAGCTTAAGGAAGAACAGCGAGATGACGGCAGCGAAGACGATCGGCCAGGGGAGTGCGCCCATCTTGAGGGCGGTGTAGGCCGAGCTTGCCGTGATGATCACGCAGCCAAGGACGCCGATGACGACGCCGCGCAGCGTAAGTTGCCCGCGCATCGAAGCGCGGTTCGAGGGATTGCTCATATAAAACTCCTTTGCGTATATCCGCTTCCCCCGGGAGCGCCGTTACGGATACGGCGCGGGAAGTCGGGTTACCAAGGGCCGCCGCGTGAGCTCGCAAACGACCGCGCACCAGTATAGCGGCAAGGTAGTCATTTTGGGATGACTGGTTTAGGTAGGCGATATACTGCTGGGCAGACGAAAGGAGCGCCGACGATGCTTAATGGGTGCGCATATATATTGACGGTCGACGTGGGCAACACGTTCATTCGCTTTGGCCTGTTTGCCGAGGATTCGGCCGCGGCGCAGGAATGTCCGCTTGCGACGTGCGAGATCACCACGCCATCGAGCATCACAGCAGACGAGGCGCGCATGCGTCTCGTGCAGGTCATGGCCGCACTGGCGGCCGATGCGGGCATGCCGGGCGCGCTTGTGCCCACGGCTGCTGTGTTGAGCTGCGTGGTCCCGGCGCTCGAGCGCCCGTGGAAGGTAGCGCTTTCCCGTACCTGCACGGGGCGCGTGCTCACCGTGGGGCCGGGACTTAAGACCGGCATGCCCGTGCACTACGACGATCCGGCCGAGATCGGTCCCGACCGCATCGCCGACGCCGTGGCGGCCCGCGCCGTCTACGGCTCGCCCTGCATCGTGATTGACCTGGGCACGACGACCAATATCGAGGTCATCGACGCGCACGGCACCTTTGTCGGCGGCGTTATCGCGCCGGGTCTGGCACTTGGCGCCCGCTCGCTTTCGGCGGCGGCAGCGCGTCTACCCCAGGTTGAGCCCTCGGCGCCGACACACGTGATCGGCCGCAACACGCGCGAGGCCATGCGCTCGGGCGTGGTTTTGGGCGAGGTGGCTCGCATCGACGGCATGCTCGACATGGTGCTCGCCGAGATGCGAGCGACCAAGGCGGCGGGGGAGGGCGATGTGCCCATCGTCATTACCGGCGACGATGCCAAGGCGCTTGCGGCGCTGGTCGGCCATAGCCTGACGGTCGATGACGCGTTGACGCTGCGGGGTCTCGCCGAGCTCTACCACATCAACCAAAAGCCTCGCCGCGCGTAGGGCGAGGGGCTGGTAGGACAAAAACGTCTCCACCTTCCACCTGCTACAATGGGTCAAACTATTGCGATTTCGGAGGTGTCTGCCATGTCGGACGATCTTCATCAAACCGCGTCGGGCAAGCGCCGCGACGTTATTAGCTGGGATGAGTTCTTTATGAGCGTGGCCATTGCCGCGCAGCGCCGCAGTAAGGACCCCAACACGCAGGTGGGCGCGTGCATCGCCAACACCAACCACCGCATCCTTTCGGTGGGCTACAACGGTACGCCCTCGGCGCTCAACGACGACTTTTTCCCGTGGGGTACGAGCGACGACCCGCTGCAGGACAAGCACAACTACGTGGTCCACGCCGAGGCCAACGCCGTGCTCAACTACCGTGGTTCGCTCAAGGACCTCGAGGGTTCCACGGTCTACGTCACGCTGTTTCCGTGCCACGACTGCGCCAAGATTTTGGCGCAGGTGGGCGTGGGCGAGGTTGTCTACCTGGACAACAAGTACGCCGACACCGATGATGGCCGTATCAGCCGCCGCATTCTCGACTCTTGCGGCATCAGCTACCGCCAGGTCATCGTCGATGTTCAGATTGGTACCGGGGGACAGGCTCGACAGTAATATGCGTTGTCGCTATCTGACGACGAACGCAGCTCAAAGAGCCCCGTCCCAAATTGACTACTCGTGAAAGTCGCGTCTGCGCGCATGGACGGCTCGTGAGCGGGTACATGGCTGTAGTAACATAGCTTCTGTCCGCGGGCGCGCCCGCGTTATTGTGAGAAAGGAGCCCCTGTGGCTGTTAACGAAGAGCTGCTTAAGAAGGTTCTTGAAGAGATTCGCCCCAACCTGCAGGCCGATGGCGGCGATATGGAGTATGTGGGCGTTGACGACGAGGGCGTCGTCAAACTGGAACTGCAGGGCGCCTGCGCCGGCTGCCCCATGAGCTCGCTGACCCTGTCCATGGGCATTGAGCGTATCCTGAAGGAGCATGTGCCCGGCGTTACCCGCGTTGAGCAGGTCAATGCTTCCGGCGAGGCCGAGGATCTGTACGACGAGTACGCGCCGTTCTAAGATGCGAAAGCTGCGGACGGCATACTCCGCATAGACGTTACGCTCAAATATGCGGCTGCGAGCGTAAGGCCCGCGGCCGCATTTGTATGTAGGGAGTAGGAGGGTCGACATGCTCAACGACTTCTACCATATGCTTGATCCTGTCGCGATCTCGGCGGGCCCCATCACCATCTACTGGTACGGCCTGGCCTACGTGGTCGGCGCCCTGCTCACGGCGGTCGTCATGTACCGCACGCAGCGCCGTTGGGGTTTTGACATTACGGTCGACGACCTGACGAGTGTCGTGGTCGGCGTGGTCTTTGGCCTTATCATTGGCGCCCGCCTGTTCTATGTCATCTTTTACGGCGACGGCTACTACTGGGCGCATCCGCTCGAGATCTTTGCCACCAACGAGGGCGGCATGAGTTTCCATGGCGGCCTGGTGGGCGGCATCATCGGCGGCGTGCTCGTGTGCCGCATGTATAAGCTCGATGCCTGGACTTTGGCAGACCTTGCCGTCATAGGCGCGCCGCTGGCCTTGTGCTTGGGCCGTTGTGCCAACTTTGTCAACGGTGAGCTGTGGGGCAAGCCGACCGATCTGCCCTGGGGCGTGGTCTTCGGTGGCACCGCGGGCGATATGCCGCGCCATCCCTCCCAGCTCTACGAGGCATTCCTCGAGGGTATTGTGCTCTTTTGCATTCTGCAGGTGCTCAGCCGCAAAAAGCCGCTACTGCCCCAAGGCACGTTTATGGGCGTCTTTGTGATGGGTTACGGCATCGTTCGCTTCCTCATTGAGTTTGTGCGCGTGCCCGATGCGCAGCTGGGCTATCTGCTGGGTGGCGTTATCACCATGGGCCAGTTGCTGAGCCTGCCGCTCGTAATCGCGGGCCTGGCGCTCATCATCTTTGCTCGTCGCCGCAACCGGCCCCAGCGCATCTACCTCGACGCCTAACTACCACAAAGGGGACAGGCACCTTTGTGGTGGTCTTGCCGAGTTTGATAGGTTTCTAGAAAGGCTTTCGGACTGTGAAGGATTCCGACCTCTCCACAACGGCTGCGCGCGACGCTGCCCGCATCGTCTGGTTTAAGCGCTACCCCGCCAAGCAGACGCTCATCGCATTTTTGCTCGCGCTGTTGGCGACCACGGCGTTTTCCATCGATCCCGCCCCGGTGTCGAGCAACGCAGTCTTGGCGATTGACCCCAAAGCCTCGGGCATGCTGTACGTGTGCTACGAGGTGCTCCTTTCGTTTGCCGGCCATACCGACGCGGTCATGCTGCTTGCACTTGCCTGCCTGCTCACCTTGCCGTTTCGCTACGTGTTCTTTGGCCGTGGCGACACCTGGCGTCCATCGATCATTCTGCCGTCGCTGTTCTTCGCCATCTGCATGGTGTTCGGCCGCAGCTACGACCTCACCGACTCGGCCGAGATTGTCCTTGGCGACAAAGCCCGCATCGTCTGCGCCTGGATTGGCGGCGCGGGCTGGATGCTCTTAGCGATCGTGGCCTTCTATTTGGCTTTTGAGTGCCTGGATTGGCTGAGCTCTCGGCGCATTCCGTTTTCCGAAGCGCACTTTGGCCGCGTATGGCGTGTGACTCACGCCGTGCTCTCGGTCCATCCCTTTGCCGGCCCCTTCCTGGTGCTTATGATCGCCTGGGCGCCCACGCTTATCGCTTCGCTGCCCGGCCTTTTTATGGGAGATACGGGTGCGCAGATTCGCCAGTGGTTCAACTACCCCAACGGCACGAGTGACTACCTGCGTCTGCTCAATCCCAATGTGTTGCTCAACGGACATCACCCCGTGGTGCACACGGCTATCATCGGTTCGTGCGTCCAGCTGGGGCTTTCACTGTTCAACAGCGCCAACGCAGGTCTTGCCATCTACACCTGTGCTCAGTTCGTCATTACGGCCGCCTGCATGGTCTATTCCATTTCGTCGCTGCGCAAACTGGGCGTGAGCCTGCCGGTTCGCGGTGCGATCCTGCTGTTCTTTGCGTTTATGCCCATGTTCTCCAACTACGCGGCGTTGCTCACCAAAGACGTGCTCTTTGCCGACGCGTTCTTGGTGCTGCTGGTACAGACCGTCAAGCTCGTGGCATGTGGCTTGCCCCGTCGTGATGCCAATGTCGAGCGAGCGGGCGAGAAAGCCCCCGTGCTCTTTGCGCGACATGACTGGCTGCTGCTCACTCTGGGCGCCATGGGTTCCACGTTTCTGCGCAACGGCGGCCTGGTGTTTCCCCTGGCGGCATGCGTAATCGCGGCGGCGTTTTGCGCATGGGACGCGCATGTGGCTCATCGTGCAGCCAAGCAGGCTGGTGCTGCGCCTTCGGGCGGCATCCCGCGTTTCCGCTGGGTGGGAGTTCTTGCGGTGCTTGCACTCTGCCTTGCCTCTAATATGTACTTCACCAAGGTCTTTATGCCAGCGCACGACATCACGCCTGGTTCCAAGCGCGAAATCCTTTCGATTCCGTTCCAACAGACGGCTCGTTTCGTCCAAAAGCACGACGGCCTTAACTCGGGCGTCAACCCTACGGTTAAGGAGGACGGCACCATCGTGGAAGCTCCTTGCGACGGTTCGGTGACCGACGAAGAGCGTGCCGTGATCGATCGTGTACTCAAGTACGAGAACCTGGGCCGCCGCTACAACCCCGACAAGTCCGATGCCGTCAAGAACTGCTTTAACGAGTACGCCTCGCAGGAGGACATCGATGCCTATTTTGAGGTATGGGCTCAGATGTTTAAGAAGGATCCCGAGTGCTATATTTCGGCGCTTATCAATAACTACTATGGTTATTTTTATCCGAGCGCGCGCGATGCCTGGGTCTACAGCACGGCGCGTAGTGCCGAGATCATGGCGCGTCCCGACAACCTCAAGTACTTCGACTTCCATCCGGTCGATAGCAACGTAGTGCGCTGGTGCGACCACCTGATCAATCTGTACCGTGTGGCGGTGCAGCGCATCCCGTTTATTTCGCTCACCATGAGCTCGGCCACCTATGTGTGGATCATGATCGCCGTGGTGGTCTATCTGCTACGTCGTCATTCGTGGCGTGCGCTGGCGATCTGGGTGCCGCTGCTGGGCGTGCTCGCCGTGTGCCTGATCGGTCCCTGCAACGGCTCGACCTACATGCGCTATCTGTATCCGGTCATCGCCTGCATGCCCTTTGCCATCGGCGCCACCATCACCCGCAGCGATCTCCTCTGGTCCTAACTTGGTGCATTGGGGTCAGGTTTCTTTGCACCAAAGGGGGGGCATCATCACGACGCCTTCATTTTGGGGTTTATCTCGCAGGCCAGTAGGTATATCATAACGACGTTTGTTTATATTGCCCGAGCATCTGCGCTGGGCTTTAGGTCGAAACCGATAGGAGACACGTATGTCCGGACACTCTAAGTGGGCCACAACCAAGCATCGTAAGGGCGCGCAGGACGCCAAGCGTTCCGCCCTCTTCTCCAAGCTCAGCCGCAACATTACCGTTGCTGCCCGTCTCGGCGGCGACCCGCTGCCCGAGAACAACGCCAGCCTCGCCGCTGCCGTTGCCAAGGCCAAGGCTCAGTCCATGCCTAAGGACAAGATCAAGTCCGCTATCGACAAGGCTTTTGGTTCGGGTGCTGACG
This sequence comes from uncultured Collinsella sp., assembly GCA_905199225.1. Classification (GTDB taxonomy): domain Bacteria; phylum Actinomycetota; class Coriobacteriia; order Coriobacteriales; family Coriobacteriaceae; genus Collinsella. Next base: position 10,601 of record CAJKFS010000041.1, read on the forward strand.
CCGCCGTCTACGAGAACATCGTGTACGAGGGCTACGGTCCCGCCGGTGTCGCCGTCTACGTCGACTGCCTGACCGACAACCGCAACCGTACCGCTGCTGATGTCCGTTCCGCCTTCTCCCACGCTGGTGGCAACCTGGGCACCTCCGGCTCCGTCGCCTTCCAGTTTGAGCGCAAGGGCCAGATCGTCGTCGCCAAGGAGATCCTGGACGAGAACGCCAAGAAGGAGACCATGATCGCCAACGGTGCTGCCGGTGACGAGGATGAGTTCATGATGGCCATCGCCGAGGCCGGCGGCGAGGACTACGAGGACGCCGGCGAGGAGTGGATCGTCTGGACTACTGCCAACGAGGTCATGGCTGTCTCCAAGGCGCTCGAGGAGCAGGGCGTCCAGGTCAAGGGCTCCGAGACCACCATGGTCCCGACCACCCCGACCGAGGTCTCCGGCGCCGACGCCAAGAAGGTTCAGCGCCTCATCGACCGTCTTGAGGAGCTCGACGACGTCCAGGATGTTTACAGCACCATGGACATGACCGACGAGGTCATCGCTGCCCTCGAGGAGGAGTAGCGCCCGCACGGGTTAAGCCGTGCATATCTGGGCATAATGAAGCGAGCATGCAAGCCTCGTGGAATAGATGAGCCGGATCCGCGTGCGTATGGCACCGGACCCGGCTCTTTTATAATGATGCGAATCGTTTTGCATTCTGTGGACCGAAACCTGAAGGGAGCGCGCGTGCGCGTACTCAAACGAGCCCTAGCGATCGTGTATCTTGCCGCCGCCATCGTGGCGCTGGGTACGCTTGTCTGCCAGTTCTGGGGACCGTATACGTATCGCTTTATGCTGCTGCTGCGTGACGCCATGCCTCGCGTCGTCGTTACGGTGTGTGCCGCTATCGTGGCGCTTGGCGTGCTCATCGGTTTTTTCCGCCTGATGTTCGCGCGTCGCGAGCCGTCCTGCGTGCATCCGGCGGGGGAGCGCAATATCGAGGTCACGCTCGCAGCGCTTTCCTCGTGCGCCCGTGCCGCGGCAGAGCGCGATGATCGCGTGATGGTTGAGCATGTCGAGGCACGCGTTCAAGGCTCCGACGAGTCGCGCGTTCGTTTTAAGGTCGAGGCCATCGCGCTCGATGACAAGGACGTTGCCGCTCTTGCCACCTCGATGCAGCAGCGCATCGAGAAGGCCTGCGACACCATGCTCGGCACGCCGGGCACGACCGCGCGCGTCCGTTTTTTGCCATCCAAGACTACCGTCCAGACCGTGGAGGTTTCCGGTGAGTGATACCAATCAAGACAAGACCGCCCGCACGCCGCGCCTGACGATCGACCAGAACGCTACGCTGGCAGGCGAGTCCGCCGACACCAAGCCCGAGGCCGGCGAGCAGCACGACAGCGCCGCCAACGACTTTGACGAGGCCATGGGTCTCATCAAAGGTACGGGCGCTGCTATCTGGAGCTACGCCGTGCGCCATCCCAACACTACGCTCGGCGCCGTGGCAGGCTTTATCCTTGCCGTGCTGGTACTTACGTTGGGCCTGTGGGACACGCTCGTCATCGCATTCTTTGTGCTGATCGGCGCCGTGATCGGCCAGATTCGCGACGGCGAGAACGGTATCGTCAACTTCTTCGGCCGTCTGTTTAGCGGCCGCTAATATGAATTCGACTGTCGCATCCGCGGCAGGCATAAGGAGGAACCATGGCTTTTAACACGAAGGTCGATGTAGCCGATACCGAGCTCGAGGCAGACGAGACCGTCGCCGCCGATGCGGAGGATGTAACGTTCGAGGACGAGACGCTCGTCGAGGCCGAGTCCGAAGACGAGGCGGACGAGGACGACGAGGAGGCGGACGAGTCCGAGGACTCGCTGACCTATTCCAACGGCGTGATCGAGAAGATCGTCGCCATGGCCACCCGCGAGGTGCCGCACGTCCTGGGCATGAAGGGCAACCTCATGCACTTTGTGCAGGAGCAGTTTGGTGCCGAGAACCTGACCAAGGGCGTGACGGTTGAGGTCACCGATGACAACCGCGTGGTCGTCAACATCTCGGTCATCATCGAGTACGGCGCCTATGCGCCTGCGATCTTTGACGACGTTAAGGCGCGCGTCACCGAGCGTCTGGCCGCGATGACCGGCCTTGAGGTGGCAGGCGTCAACCTGCGCATCGAGGATGTCATCACCCCCGAGGAGTACGAGCACCGCACCAGCCAGCACGAGTAACCTACCAAAAAGGGATGTTTATTTTGGCAGGTTTTACCTGCGAAAACGCTAAACGGTCGACCGCGCAAGCAAAAGTGCGGTCGACCGTTTTCTATATGCCCCCGATGCAGGCATACCGCTCGTCTAACTAAGGGTTGCAATCTTCGCGTTCCGCGTTACCCTAATGGGCGCATTGTTTCCAAATTGTTAACGAGGGGTTGCCGTAATGGCCGACGAACACGAGACCGAAAGCAAGGCATGGGCGATTGAAGCCGCTGCGGCAGAGGCGGCGTCGCGTGCCGCCGAGGAGATGCATCGTCCTCCGGTGGTGCCGATGGAGCGCGTTGTCGGTCGCGAGGATATCGAACGTGGCGAGCGCGCCGGCCGCAAGCGCAGCCAGGAGCCAGGCTTTCCGCGCTTTTTTGCCGAGCTCAATCTGGGCCTGATCCTCACGGCGTTCGCCATTGTGGCCTTTAAAACCCCCAATCACTTTGCCTTCGGCGGCACCTCGGGCGTGTCGGTCATTCTTTCCACGCTGTTCCCGACTCTGCCCGTCGGCGTCTTTATGTGGATTATCAACGCGGTCCTGGTCATCCTGGGTTTTATCTTTTTGGAGCGCAAGGCAATCCTTTGGAGTGTCTTTGCCTCGTTTGCGCTTTCGGCCTACGTCTCGCTGTTTGAGCTCTTCATTCCGACGGATGTTTCGATGACGGGCGATATGTGGCTCGACCTGTGTTTTGCCGTCATCTTGCCGGCGCTGGGCAGTGCCATTGTCTTTGACATTGGCGCCTCGACGGGCGGCACCGACATCCTTGCCATGATTCTCAAACGCCGCACGACGCTTGAGATCGGCCGTGCCCTGTTGCTGGTCGATATCGGCATCGTGACCATCGCGGCTTTCCTGTATGGCCCGCGCGTCGGTCTGTACTGCGTGCTCGGTCTGTTTGCCAAGACGCTTGTGGTCGACAAGGCTATCGAGAGCATTCACCTTCGTAAGGTCTGCACGATCATTTGCTCCGAGCCCCTTAAAGTCGAGGAGTTTATCGTCAAGCATCTCAACCGCACGGCAACGATCAGCCGTGGCTACGGCGCTTTCTCGGGCAAGTGCGTCACGGTGATTATGAGCGTGCTGAGCCGTCGCGAGGCAGTGCAACTGCGCCGCTATACCCGCGAGATTGACCCTGGCGCCTTCATCACCATCGTCGATAGCTCCGAAATCGTCGGCAAGGGCTTCCGCGGCACGAACTAGCCCTGGTGCGCGCTTCGAATCATTGAATAAAGCCGCCTACGTTGCAAATCGGTCATCTTGGGGTATTTGTCCTCACATTGGGCGATAATGATGCCAAAGACACCGTTTGCGATCCAGGTGATTCGCTCTAGATACGAAGGGATGATTTCGATGTTCTGTTCGCAGTGTGGCGCCCCCATGGGCGATAACGACAAGTTCTGCGGCGTGTGCGGTGCCCCTAATACCGAGGTCAAGGCCGCCGGCCCCGCTCCGCAAGCTCAACCTCAGCCGCAGGGTCAGCCGTTTGCCCAGCCGCAGCCGTTCGTTGCGCCCCAGCCGGCTATGAACGCGCCCAAGGGTTGCATGGCTCAGGCCTTCAACGACATGCTCAAGGTCCCCGGCGCCTTGGTTCGCGTATGCCAAATCGCCTTTTTGCCGGCGCTGATCTGTGTTGTCTCGGTGCTGGTGCTGTTTATCCCCGTTATCGGCGGCATCGCAGCGGCCATTGGCTTTTTGCTCGCGTACGTGGCAAGCGTGTGCGGCGCGGGCTTTGCCATCGAGTGGGGTCGTGACCTGTCGCTCAAGGATGATAACGGCATGGAGCGTCCGCTGCTGCGCTCGACCTCGTTTGGCCTGGGTATCTTCTCGTCCGTCATTACCGGTGTGCTCGAGTTCGTTGCCATTATCCCAGTGATCGGCGTGATCTTCTCGGCTATCGAGAGCGTCGTGATCGGTGCCGTCGGCTCGTACTATTACTCCGGTTCGAGCGGTCTCGAGGCCGCACTCTTCGGCTCGATGGGCCTGCTCGTCTTTGCCATGATCGTGTCGGTGGTACTGGGCATCTTCTTTAAGATGTTTGGTGATGCCGCCGTGATGCACTTTGCCGTCGCGGGGCGCGTGGAAAGCGCGTTTTCGCTCGAGAAGGTCTGGAAGTCTTATAAGGCCAACCTGGGCAAGCTATTCTGCGCCTCGATTCTTCCCGAGTTTTTGACGGGCATCGTGTCGCACATCATCACGTGGATCTTCACCGCCATCTTTGGCGCCATTGCTACGTTTGGTATGTATAGCTATTACTATCGCCCCACGGGTCTTGAGGCAATCATCGAGGGCGGCGGCATTACGCTCATCCTGTTCTTGATGATCGTTGCCTTTGTCACGGTGTTCCTGACTGTGTTTGGCAAGATGCTCAAGTATCGCGCCGTTGGCTATTGGGCGGCACGTCATGCCAGCGAGTGGGCCGATGAGGATGCCGACGATGTTCTGACGTTTGTGCTTCCGGGTGAGAAGAAGCCTGCTCCTGCGGGATTCAATCCCACGGCCGCCACTGGTGCTGCACCTGCCCCGGCACCCGCGCCTACCCCTGCTCCTGCACCTGCTCCGGCACCTGCCCCTGAACCCGCACCGGAGCCCGAGGCGACGCCTGCGGAGCCCGATTGGAATGCCGTTGCCACGCCGGCGGATGAGCCGGGCGATAATCCTGCTGCCGAAAACAATCAAACCGAATAGTCGGTCGAGGCGCCCTGGGCAACTGAGCCCGGGGTGTCTTTTTCTACTGCGAAAGCAAGAAAATGCCTGGGAAAACGGTTGCAGCAAAATTTCTCGGAAATTGGTCAATGTTGCGCAACAACGTCGCGGCTATTGTTGAGAACATAGACGTGTAAGGTTTGAAGGCGTGTAACGCCTTGGGAAAAGGAGAGGCTTATGTTTTGTCCTAGTTGCGGATCGCCCCTTTCGGACGATGCCAAGTTCTGCCCGGTTTGCGGATCTCCTATTGGTGCTGCTCCCGCTGCTCCTCAGCCTGCGCCTCAGCCGCAGCCCGCGCCTCAGCCCACGCAGATTCAGCCCACTCCGGTTCAGGCTGTTCAGCCTCAGCCGCAGCCCCAGCAGTACGCGAATCAGCAGCAGTACACCGGTCAGTACGCCCAGCAGCCTGCTGCAGCTCCGATGGGCTATGGACCTGTAAAGAGCGACCGTAGCTTGATTGGCTGGCTCCTGCTTTCTATCGTGACCTGCGGCATCTATTCGTATTACTTCCTCTACTGCCTGGCTCGCGACATCAATACCATGTGCCAGGAGGATGGCGATTTCACGCCGGGTATTGCCGAATTCATCTTGCTGTCGTTTGTGACCTGCGGTTTCTATGCCCTCTACTGGTACTATAAGATCGGTAACCGCCTGCAGGCCAACGCTCCTCGCTATGGCCTGGTGTTCCAGGAGAACGGCACCACCATTCTTATGTGGCAGATTGTCGGTGCGCTCCTGTGCGGCCTTGGTCCCATCTTTGCCATGAATATCATCATCAAGAACACCAACGCCATGGCTACGGTCTACAACACCCGTCTCGGCGTGCGTGCCTAACGATTAAGGCATCGTGAGCAACCCTCGGGAACATAAGGGCGCGGCGGAGCTTATTCGCCGCGCCTTTTCTTGCATCGGCGTCCTCTTTATCGCCTGGCTTGCGCTCTACCTGCTCGACATCGGCTGCGTCTTTCGCCTGATGACGGGCATTCCCTGTCCGGGATGCGGCATGACGAGGGCTTGGCTGGCGGCGCTGCGCCTCGATTTTGCGGCTGCCTTCGCTTATCATCCGCTGTTTTGGGTGGTGCCGATTGCGTTTGTACTCGCGTTTGTGCGCGAGGAGGCGACGTCGGGCAAGGCAAAGCACGGCATCGATATCGCAATCGCAGTCCTGTGCGTGCTGGTCGTCGTCGTTTGGATCGTGCGCCTTATCAACCCGGTAGACGCGGGCCTGCTTTTTGGTGGGCACGCTCCCGCCGGAGTTCCCACCGATATCATCCACTTCGAAACCCCACGCTGGCTCACCATTCTTCACTCTTACCTGTCGTGACGGAGGACGCGCTAGAAAAGCGGTCGACACATAAGCGGGGGCGAACGTTGAGATAACGTTCGCCCCCACTTTGTTATAGCCAGATGGTTGTGGATGCGCGACGATTACTCGCTGTGCTTCTCTTCGTGGCGAGCAGCGGTACGGGCATCGTGGATGCCCTTGATGGCGGCATGGCGGGCGGTGCGGGCGTCGTGCACGGCGTCGCGGGCCTCGGCGGCCGTTGCCTTGGCAGAGCGCAGCTTGGCTGCCAGGTCGGGATTGGTCTCGGCAACTGCGGCGATCGTGGGGCCGTCGAGCTCTTCTTGCGTGGGCTCGGCCAAAAAGTCGATGGCATACTGAGCGGCTACCATGGAGCCCTTGGCGAGTACGCTCTCGTCGATCTTGTAGAAGCAGGAGTGCTGGGCATAGGTGGCGCCAATCTGGGGGTTGCGCGTGCCAACAAAGGCGAGCACGCCCGGCACACGGCGCAGGTACTCCGAGAAGTCTTCGCCCGAAAGCGTGCCGCGGTAATGGTCCTCGCCCGCGGGACCCAGGCACTTGAGCACAGCTTGGCGGCAGCGCTCGCTGGAGGCGGCATCGTTTTCGACCTTGTAGTTGGCGATGGTGTAGTCGGTGAGCTCGGCCTCGGCGCCCAGAGCAGCCGCGGTGTGCTCCACGATGCGGCGCATAAGCTCGGGCATCTCCTCATGCGTCTTGTCGCCATAGGTGCGCACCGTGCCGGCGAGGTACGCCGTGCCGGCGATAACGTTGCGCGCGGTGCCGCCATGCAGCTCGCCGACAGTGATGACGGCAGGTTCGTAGGGGCTAATCTCGCGCGAGACGATGGTCTGCAGGGCGTTGACGATCTCGGCGGCAACCATAACGGCGTCGTGGCCGCGCTGGGGCATGGCGCCATGGCACGAGGTGCCGCGGACGTCGATGCGGAACCAGTCGGTGTTTGCCATGCGCGGGCCGGGCTCGCAGCTTACGGTGCCGGCATCGACCTCGCTCCAGATGTGCGCGGCGTAGGCGCCGTCGACGCCGTCGAGTACGCCCGTACCGATCATGAGCTTGGCGCCCTGGCCGTTTTCCTCGCTGGGCTGGAATACGATGCGAATCTCGCCGTGGATGTCATCGGTCATGTGGCGCAGAATCTGCAATGTGCCGAGCATCATGGCGATATGGCAGTCGTGGCCGCAGGCATGCATGCAGCCCTCGTTGACGCTGGCGAACTCCTCGCCGGTCTGCTCGGTGACAGGCAGGGCGTCGATGTCGGCGCGCAGCAGGATGCGGCGGCGCGGCGTGCCGTCCTCGCGGTAGGCATCGGGCGCGGTACCGCGGAGCGTCGCCACCAGGCCCGTCTTGAGCGGACGCTCGTAGGGGATATTCATGGCGTCGAGCTGGTTGGCGATGTCGGAAGTCGTGCGCTCCTCGGCAAGGCTCAGCTCCGGATGCTTATGGAAGTGCCGGCGCTGCTTGATGATGTAGGGCTCAAACTCGGCGGCGATATCCTGGATGGCCGCGGTAACGTCGTCTGCCGCGCGAACCTCGGTTGCCGCCATAATCTGCTGTGCCTTGGTCTTCGTCATGGTCGATTTGCTCCTTGCTGGCTCGATCGCAAAATCGTACAGGCTCTCTCCAGTATGCCACCTGCCGCTAGGGCTGGTAAAGTTGCCGTTTGCCGCTTGGGGTTTTGTTGCAAGGGCGGGGGAGTACACTCGGGGGTGTTGAATTGCCTGCCAGAGATGGGGATGCCCATGCAACATATCGATCGGATTATCCGCTCCAAGAACATTTTTACCGCGCAAGACGGTATCGATACCGCCCGCGAGTTGGCGATCGCCATCGCGGGTGATCGCATCGTCGCAGTCGGAGCGCCCGATGACGTGATTGCCGCCGCACCTGCCGCCACGCCGGTGGTCGACTACGGCGAGCAATTCATCTGCCCCGGTTTCCACGATGCGCACCTGCATTTCTTCCATACTTCGGTTGGCTCCTCGCCGTACATGCTCATGGATATGGGCACGTCCGAGGCGGCGCTGGTGCAGGACGCACTCGAGTTTTCCCAGGGCCTGCCCGACGACGCCTGGGTCGTGACGCAGGGCTGGCGCGATTACCGCTGGGATCCGCCCGAGCACCCTACCAAGGCCTCCCTCGACGCCGCCTTCCCTGATCGCCCCTGTGTTATGTACTCGGGCGACGGGCATACGCTGTGGCTCAACAGCCGCGCACTCGAAGCCCTCGGCGTGACGCGCGACAGCGAGCCTCCGGCGGGTGGCAGTTACGACAAAGACTCAAACGGTGAGCTTACGGGTATCGCTCACGAGGCGGCTGCCATGCAGCTGCTGCCGCGCTGCCTGGAGTGGCTGGGCGAGGACCGCATCGCGAGCGCTTACGCCGACCAGATGAAGCGTATGGCCGAGCAAGGCATCACCTCGATCTGCGATATGTCGCTCATGCCCATGCCGGGCTGCGACTTTATTCGCGACGATGTTTACGACAAGCTGCAAGCCGCCGGCAAACTGGGCATCCGCGCCCATCTGTTTCCCACGCTGCTGGATGACCAATCGCGCTTGGAAGAACTCCAGACCCGCTACGCGAACAACGTGCTGCTCTCGGCGCCAGGCTTTAAACAGTTCTTCGACGGCGTGTCGAGCGAGCATACCGCATACCTCACTGAGCCCTATACCAACCCGCGCTTTCCGGGCGACCAGGGTCGTCTGACGGTTCCCGTCGAGCGCATGCGCAAGCTGGTTCTGGCGGCAGCCGAGCGTGGGCACGCCGTGCGCATCCACGTTATCGGCGACGGCGCCATTCATGCTGCGCTCGATATCTTTGAGGAGGCGGCAGAGCTCTACGGTCTGCCCCCGCACGGTCATAACACGCTCGAGCATCTGGAGAATTTGCTGCCCGGTGACATCGATCGTCTGCGCAAGCTCAACGTCATTGCCTCGAGCCAGCCTTGCCACATCACGCTCGACCCGGGTGGCCCGGAGCGCGACCTGGGCCTGGAGCGCAGCCGCATCATGTGGCCGTTTGCGACCTATAAGCAGCGCGGCATCCGCCAGGCCTTCGGCACCGATAGCCCCATCACAGCCGTTACTAGCATGAACGTGCTCTACACGGCTATCACGCGCCAAGACCCCCGCAGCCACTGGCCTGAAGGCGGCTGGCTCCCCAGCGAGCGCATCGACGCGGCTACAGCTCTGCGCAACTACACGCTTGGCAGCGCGTACGCAGCGGGCGACGAGCAAAACCTCGGCAGCCTGGAGCCCGGCAAATACGCCGACCTGGTAGTCCTGGACCAAAACCCGCTCACCATCGACCCCCAAGAGCTCCAGGCTACCAAGGTTCAAGCCACCTACCTGGCAGGCAACTTAATCTACGAGCGCTAATATTCATGCCGTACCGTTAAACGCGGCTCGGGCAGCCTATTTTGGGATGGCGCTCGAGCCGCGTTTGTTTGCCGATGGGGGTTCGTTAGGAGCGTCCCCTCTCTGCTGGATTTGGGCGCAGGGTGGAAGCGCTGCTGCTCCGCGCGCTCAATTGGGACATCAGCGATGCTTTCTCTTAGCGTTTTGCATACTTCCAGTTGCAGATTGCATAAAAAGTTGAGATGTTCTTTCCGGTCCTGATGTACCCCCGCCTGGGCCGTGCAAAAAATGGAGTATTCAGCACCGTGAGCTCTGCCGGTGCCGCTGCAGTCGGGTGGCATTGCGGAGATCGACGTCATTTTGGGGTCCGGTGCGGCGCGAGGCACGCCTTTTTGTCCTGACGGGGTTTGCCCGTCGACCCAAATCGCCGGTCAAAGGCGTTCTTGGGACCAATATGGTGTGTCCGGCGCGTATGCAGCCGTCCTGGCCTGCTGAAAACTCCCAAAAATGCACGCTGCTCCCCAGGGGACCCGTGCGAGCGGCGAAAACCATGCCCATGTCGCTATCCGCATCGCCATTTTGCTGCACTGACTTTTCCGAATGCCGGGCCCGAATTAGTCAACCTGGCTCCCGGGGCGGACCGGAGGGCATGAAGTTTGTCGCGAGTTCCGCACGCAAAGGAAAGCACTTAATGTGCTTTCCGTCTT
>CAJKFS010000042.1 GCA_905199225.1 uncultured Collinsella sp.
GGATGCGACACTGAATGTGTCCATCCTCGCAGTATCCGGTTCTCAAGGTGCACGCCCCGCGGCTGATCCGGTTCCACCGGGCCGCGCGGCAAGGAGATATATTGCCAGACCGGAGGGGCCCCGGGGGCGGGAATCTGGGCGTACACATTTCCTACACATCTTGGGATCCGACTAACGTTTGCCAGCCGTTACCTACCGCTCGCCGAGCATCTCTTTATATAAGGCAGTCTCATGGTTAAAGCGGATACGTCCCCCTAGCTAAAGCACAGCCAGCATCGAGCAACTCATCACGTTCTTCCACCGAGAACCCCTCGGCGTAGACGCGCACCACTGGTTCGGTCCCGCTAGGACGAACCAGCAGCCACGTGTCATCCTCGAATGCCAAACGCAAGCCATCCATATGACTAACGTTTTGCGGCACCTTGCCACAAATCGACTTGGGGTTTACGCCCGGCAGCAGGGTTCGTAACGTTTCGGCATCTTCGGCCTCAAGGCGCAAATCCCGTCGACCGTAACTCGTCTTACCAAAACTGTCCTCGAGTTGGTCGACCAGAACGCCCAAAGGCGCGTCCGTCTTAGCCATAAGCTCACACAGAATCAGACAGGCGAGGATTCCATCGCGCTCGGGCATATGCGCGGCGATGCCGATACCACCGGCTTCTTCACCGCCTATGAGGACGCCGCCCTTCTTCATCTCCGCCGCTATATATTTGAAACCGACTGGTTTGACGGTCACGCGGCAGCCAAGCGCCTCGGCAATGCGACGCACGAGCGTCGAGCATGAAAGATTGACGACGACGCGCCCCTCCAAATTACGAAATTGAACCAAGTCGCCCAAAACGAGCGCCATGATCTGATGCGGATGTATATATCTGCCGCGCTCGTCAACCGCACCGATACGGTCGGCGTCGCCGTCGGTCACCAGACCAGCGCAAGCTCCGTCATCGATAACCGTGCGCTCGCAAGCGTCCACCCAAGGCTCAACGGGGTCGGGGCAGATATCTTCTTGGTCAGACGCCTGCCCGGCGTGAATCTCGTGCACCTCAACGCCAAGCTCGCGCAGCAAGTCGGCTAGATAACCCTGGGCTGCGCCGCCCATGGGATCGACAACCACGCGCAGGTGCGCGCCGCGGATGGCTTCGGCATCGACAAACGATGCCACCGCCTGCATATAGTCAGGAATGATATCCGCGGTGCGATATTGCCCCTCGATCCCCATTGGCTCGGGAGCCATGGTCTCTTCGAGCTCTTCGATGACATCCTGGTTGGCGGTCGAGCCGTCACCCATGCGAATCTTGAGGCACAGATAACCCTGCGGATGATGGGACCCCGTCACCATGAGCGCGCCGCACGCCTCACCGTCATAAGCCGCCGCCCACGTAAGGGCAGGGGTCGGAACAGGTCGCGAAGCGAGCACGGCGTCCAGCCCGTGCGCTGCTAGCACGCCCGCCGCAAGCTCAGCGAACTCGCTCGCCAGGGGCCGGGTGTCGAACCCTATATATACCGTTTTGCCCGGATTGGTCTTTTGCCACAACTCGCCGACGGCATCGGCGATACGGGCAACGTTATCGGCAGTGAAGTCCTCATCGACGCGAGCGCGCCAACCGTCAGTTCCAAAATGAATTATCGCGCACACGCGCAGACACCTCACAGTGTTTGGATCATGGTACGCGTGAGGTATACCCGCAACACGCACTCAGCAACCTGCCGGCACCAGCATTCACCATTTGGGCAAATGCTGCCGAGGACATGCAAGCAATAAAAAAACCGCCCCGTATGGAGCGGTTTTGCCCTTTATATATCGAGCGCCTCGGCCATCGCTGCCGTAGTGATTGCCGTGGTTCCACAGCAACTGCCCACCATTGCGGCGCCGGCATGTCTCCATTCGATGCATGCGCGCGCGAAAGCTTCGGGATTCTCGTGCCATACGGGGCCATCCTGAGTCTGGACCGGATCGCCTACGTTGGGACGCACCGTAACGGGAGTAGTCGCCGATGCAACCATCCTGGGCACCGCCGCATTCGCGGCCGCAAGCGAACAGCAATTAACACCAACCGAGTTTGCGCCGTGTTTTTCAGCGTACAAAACGGCTGCCTCGATGTTGAGGCCATCGCCCAGCAGGTCGCCTTTATCGTCAACGACAAAACTCACCAGAACAGGCATGCCGTCGGCGGCATCTCGGGCGCCGGCAAGCATGGGCTGCAGATTACGGATAGACGTCACCGTCTCGATCAGCAGACCGTCAACACCAGCATTGAGCAAGGCGTGCGCCTGTTCGCGCGCAATGCCGCGGATTTCACGATACTCGACAGAGTCCTCGGCAAACCACTCAATACCGATCGGGCCCATCGAGCCCAGCAGTAGCTGAGGGTGCGCCTGGCGGGCATCGTCGACGGCCCCGCGATTGACCTCCGCCACGAACGGCGCAATCTGGTCGTGCTTGAGGGCATAGCTCGATGCCTGAAAGGTATTGGTAATGAGCACCTGCGCGCCGGCGGCGACATACAAGCGATGGATACGAGAAACGGTCTGCGGCTCTGCCAGATTCCAAAACGCCGGTGGAATGTCGGCGGCATCGTACTCACTCAACAAAACACTGCCCATGGGGCCCTGCGCCAACAAGGTCTCGCTCGACAAGCGGCGCGTAAGTTCCTCGGCACCAAAGCGGTTGTAATAACTCGTATCCATATATATCCCGCTATTCCTCGACGCTGATTCCCTGCTTTTCGAGATAGGCGAGCCAGCGGCTCATCGTGTCCTCGGATAGCGCATGCTCCATCATGCAGGCCTCGGAATCGGCTCGCTCAAATTCGACACCGAGCTCCTGAACCAAAAACGTGCGGATGAGGCGATGACGGTACCAGATAGCCGTGCCAACCTCGCGGCCGCGATCGGTCAGGATCACCTTGCCGTAGTGCGATTGCTCGACAAGCTCGGATGCCTTGAGAGCCGAAACCGCTTTATTGACCGATGCCTTGGAGACGCCAAGGCGCTGCGCGATGTCGACCGATCGAACGCCGTTGGTTTCCCCCTCTTCGCTTTCAATGCGAACCATGCACTCCAAGTAGTCTTCGTTCGCCACCGTCAGATGTAGTTCGCGCGAGCTATTTGTCGTATCCATGATCTTCCGTCCCTTCTGCATTCAATGGCTGATTCTACCCCATCCAAGCGTCGCGGTATGCCGTGGCATACCGTGCTAGAGTTCTTGTTGCACACGACGACCAAGATTGGAGCGGTCTTTATGGAAAACACCACCACGAACCCCGATGTCCTCGAGCGCTTTTTGCGCTACGTCCAGATCAACACGCAGTCCGAGGATGCAAACTGCGACCAGGTACCCTCGAGCGCCGTTCAGTTTGACCTTGCCAACGTGCTGGCTGAAGAGCTGCGCGAGCTTGGTGCGGAAGATGCCCACGTGACCGAGCACGCCTATGTCTGCGCGCATATCCCCGCAAGTGCGGGCGCTGAGGACAAGCCCGCCCTGGGCCTGATCGCCCATCTCGACACCACCGAAGTTGCACCGGGTGCCGGCGTGAAACCGCACATCGTACACTACGAAGGCGGCGACCTGGTCTGCGGCACGGTTGACGGTAAGCCCGTTGCCATGAGTACCGCCAAGCTTCCCGCCCTGAACGACCTCGCAGGTGAGGACCTGGTCTGCAGCGATGGCACCACGCTGCTGGGCGCGGACGACAAGGCAGGCGTCGCCGAGATCATGTCGCTTGTCGCGCGTATCGCTCAGGACCCTTCTCTGCCCCATCCCGCACTCGGCATTTGCTTCTGCCCTGACGAGGAGATCGGCCACGGAGCCGAGCTGTTGGATATCGATACCTTTGGCTGCAAGTACGCCTACACGGTCGACGGCGGCCCCATCGGCGAACTGGAGTGGGAATGCTTTAACGCCGCCGAGGCGACCGTCTGCTTTGAGGGCCAGTCCATCCACCCGGGCGACGCTAAGGGCCGTATGGTCAACGCAGGCAATCTGTTCTGCGACTTCAACGCGTTGCTCCCCTACGTACAGCGCCCGGAGTATACGGAAGGCTACGAGGGCTTTTATCACCTTGAGGGTGTATCTGCGACCGTCGATCACGCCACAGCGCGCTATATCGTCCGCGACCATGACGCCGCCAAGTTCCAGCAGAAACTCGACCTTATTGATGCCGCTGCCTCGATGCTCAACCAGCGTCTGGGTGAGGAGCGCGTGACGGTCGAGATTAAGCAGCAGTATCGAAATATGGCCGAGATCGTTCGTGACTATCCCGAGCTTATTGATGTTGCCAAGGAAGCCTACCTTGCCTGCGGCGTTGAGCCCCAAGTGCTGCCAATTCGCGGCGGCACCGACGGCGCCCAGCTGTCGTTCCGCGGTCTGCCCTGCCCCAACCTTTCCACCGGCGGCTATTGCTACCACGGCGTCAACGAGTTCGTCCCGGTTAGTTCGCTCGTCAAGATGACCGACGTCCTCCAGGAGCTCGTCGCCCGCTTCGCGTAAAGAACTCGAACAATCCAGTTCAATAAAATCGCCCCGTTCTCAAAACCGAGAACGAGGCGATTTTTGGTGCAAAGGGAGTAGTCAGCATCGCAGGTTGAGCCAACGTCAGCGAGCGACGTTCAGAGCGAACAAGTTGGCATGAAAAAGGCAAGGCATAGACCTTCTGGTCATGCCTTGCCTTTTGAATGACAAATTGTCGCTCTGGGCGGCGCGCAGCGTCGAGCCGTTACGCGGTTTGGTAAAACCGCGTAACTAGTAGTTGGCCTCGTAGCCGTTACCGTCGCCGGTGGGCTCTTCGTAGTAGTCCGAATCGCTCGAATCGCCTGAGTCATCGGAATCGTCAGAGCTGACCGATGAAGTTGCGGTACCGTTTGCGTAGTCGTCAGACGTGTTGTTGTTCAGGTCGCCGATCGTAGAACTGGAACCGTCGGAAAGACCCATGGTGTTGGGACCCTTGGGATCCTTGCCGGCATCGACGCGCTCCATCATTTCCTTGAGCTCGTCCTCGTAGACAAAGACGTAGCTCACACCGTCGATCATGGTGCTGTCGTCGGCGTACGAGGGCAGGTTGGCCGAGTAGATACCGTCGACATCCATACCGCGCATGGCGTTGACCGTAGCCACGATATCCTGAACGCTCATATCGGTTACGAGCATATCGGACAGCGAATTAACCAGGCCAAAAATCTTCGTGGCATCGAAGTTATTGAGAATCTGGTTGGCAAGGGCGCCAAGCACCTGACGCTGGTGGCGCATGCGCGTGTAATCGCCGTCGGCATAGGTGTAGCGGCAGCGGGCATAGGTAAGGGCGGTGGCACCGTCCATATGCTGCTGGCCAGCGGTAATCTTAATATCCAGGTGCTCGGGGTCGTCAACATCATCGGTTGCGTTAATGTCGATACCGCCAACCGAATCAATCAGCGCCTGCATACCGTCGAAGCTGACCTCGGCATAGTGGGAAATCTGAACACCGCACAGCTCGTTGACCGCCTCGACCATGGCCTCGGCGCCGCCAACGGTATGGCAGGCGTTGATCTTCATGGTCTCGCCCTTGTACTCGACCTTGGTGTCGCGCGGAACGGAAATGAGCGTCGCCTGCTTTTGCGTGGGGTCGATGCGTGCCAGGATAATCGAGTCGGCACGATACGTATCCTCGCCCGGACGGCCGTCGGTGCCAAGAAGCAGCACGTAGAACGGATCCTTTGCCTCATCGGTGTCAACCAGAACCCGACGCAGATTATCGGTAATGACATTAGAATCGCCGAGCTTGCCCATAATGGTAGCAAACCACAGGCCGGCAGCGGTAGTGGCACTCAGCAGCACACCAAGCACGACAATGAGCGCGACGTGACGAATCGTGTGGCTACGACGACGTTGACGAGCGCGCTCGGAATAGCGAGCCACGTTATCGCGACTGTAGATCTTGGCCTGCGCACCAGTTGAGGGTCTTCGGGCGGTGGTATCCGCGAGGGGCTTTTTATTAAACATAGGCAACCTGTATTAGTAGATGACGGGATCGGGGACGGAAGCATGCTCGACATGCGCGCCGAGCGCCTGCAGCTTTTCGACAAACTGCTCGTAGCCGCGCTTGATGTGATGGATGGCCGAAACCTCGGTCGTCCCGTCGGCGATCAAGCCCGCTACGACGAGGGCCGCTCCGCCACGCAGATCGGGCGAGGTAACCTGTGCACCCGAGAAGCCCTTGACGCCATGAATCATGGCATGATGGCTCTCGATACGAATGTCGGCACCCATGCGCACCAGCTCAGAGGCAAACATAAAGCGATTCTCGAAGATGTTCTCGGTAATAACGGAACTGCCGTCGGCAAGGGCGGAGAGCACCATAATCTGCGCCTGCATGTCCGTCGGGAAGCCGGGGAACGGAAGCGTCTGGATGTCGACCGGCTTGATACGCTCGGCACGGTTTACATGGACGCCATCCTCGACGCGCTCGCAGTCGATACCCATGAGCTCCATCTTCTTGAGCACCATGCCCAAGTGAATGGGGCAAAAGCCCGTGACATCGACACCGCGATCGTCGGCCATCAACGCACCGGCAACGATAAAGGTACCGGCCTCGATGCGGTCGCCCACCACGCGATGGGTAACGGGATGCAGCTCTTCCACGCCCTCGATGGTCACGACGGGCGTACCCGCGCCGACAATCTTGGCGCCCATCTCGTTGAGCATGTTGGCGAGATCGACGATCTCGGGCTCGCGGGCGGCATTGTCGATAACCGTGGTGCCCTGCGCGCGCACGGATGCCATGATGAGGTTCTCGGTCGCACCGACGC
The DNA here is from genome assembly GCA_905199225.1 of uncultured Collinsella sp. Classification (GTDB taxonomy): domain Bacteria; phylum Actinomycetota; class Coriobacteriia; order Coriobacteriales; family Coriobacteriaceae; genus Collinsella. Next base: position 6,784 of record CAJKFS010000042.1, read on the forward strand.
TGGCGAACTCGAGCGTGACGGTGGTACCGCGCAGACCTTGGGGCGCATTAGCGTTGATGTAGCCGTGGGCGGTATCGAACTCAACGCCCAGGGCCTCAAGACCAAGAATGTGCATATCGATCTTGCGAGCACCCAGGTTGCAGCCGCCCGGCATGGCGATCTTGGCGCGATGGAAGCGACCCAGCAGGGGTCCCATCACGGCGGTGGAAGCACGCATCTTGGCAACGAGCTCGTAGGGGGCCTCCCAAGAATCGACCTGAGAGGTATCAATCTCGAGCGTGTGCTCGTCAAGGACATCGATTGTGGCGCCCATACCCTTGAGCACCTTGCCCATCACGTGGACATCGGAAATATCGGGCACGTTCTGCAGCGTCGTCTTGCCCGGCGCCAGAAGCGTTGCCGCCATGAGTTTGAGCGCGGAGTTCTTGGCGCCCGAAACGGGCACAGAGCCTCCGATGGCGTGGCCACCCTCAACGCGGATAATATCCAAGGTCTACCCTTTCAAAAAGCATGCCCGGGATGGCTGGGCCATCCCGGGCATGATGTGTTCGCAAATGGTCGAACGCTAAATCGTTTGACTATTGGGCAAGCTTGAGCTTACACCATGCGATTTCATTATAGAGGTAGGCGCGGCGTGCATCATCCTCCGACAAATTACCCAGCTTCTCTTCAAAACCTTGAATATCAGCTTTAAGCTTGTCGGCATCGACGGTCGCCAAATCGCAAGCGCGCTCGGCGAGAACGGTCACGACATCGTCCGCAACCTGGGCATAGCCGCCGGCCACGGCAAACGTGTGGTCGACAGTGCCCATGGCCTTATCGGAAACGCGAACGTAACCGCGGTCGATCGTGCAGATCTCGCTGGAGTGAGCAGGCAGAACGCCAAACTCGCCATCCGTGGACGGAATCGACACAAACGCAGCGTCGCCCTCATAGGCGCAGCTCACGGGGTACACGATGCGGATACGCATAACCTACTTCTCCCCCATCTTGCGGGCGCGCTCGCGCACGTCCTCAATCGTGGAAGCATAGCGGAAAGCCTGCTCGGGCAGGTCATCGGCCTTGCCGTCGACAATCTCGGCGAAGGAGCGGACGGTATCCTCGACGCGGACGTAGACACCGGGGTTGCCGGTGAACTTCTCGGCGACGTGGAAGGACTGCGAGAGGAACTGCTGGATCTTACGGGCACGGTTGACCGTAAGGCGCTGCTCCTCGGACAGCTCGTCCATACCCAGGATGGCGATGATGTCCTGAAGGTCGGAGTACTCCTGCAGGAGCTCCTGGACCTTGACGGCGACACGGTAGTGCTCCTCGCCGACGATCGAGGGATCGAGAGCGTCGGAGGAAGACGCGAGCGGGTCGATAGCCGGGAACAGGCCGAGCGACGAAATACTACGCGAAAGAACCGTGGTGGCATCGAGGTGCGTAAACGTCGTGGCAGGCGCCGGGTCGGTCAGGTCGTCTGCGGGGACGTAGACAGCCTGGACGGAGGTAATGGAGCCCGTCTTGGTCGAGGTAATGCGCTCCTGGAGGTCGCCCATCTCGGTTGCCAGCGTGGGCTGGTAACCAACGGCGGACGGCATACGGCCCAGCAGTGCGGAAACCTCGGAACCTGCCTGGGAGAAGCGGAAGATGTTGTCGATGAACAGCAGAACGTCCTGGCCACGATCACGGAAATACTCAGCGGTGGTAAGGCCGGCCAGACCGATGCGCAGACGCGCTCCGGGCGGCTCGTTCATCTGACCATAGACCAAGCAGGTCTTGTCGATAACGCCAGACTCGCTCATCTCGAGGAACAGGTCGGTGCCCTCGCGGGTACGCTCGCCGACGCCGGTGAACACCGAGGTGCCGCCGTGCTCCTGGGCGAGGTTGTTGATGAGCTCCTGAATCAGAACGGTCTTGCCGACGCCGGCGCCGCCGAACAGGCCTGTCTTGCCGCCACGGATGTAGGGCTCGAGCAGGTCGACGGCCTTGATGCCGGTCTCGAAGATCTCGGTCTTGGTGGTGAGCTCGTCGAAACGGGGCGCTGCATGGTGGATGGGGTAGAACTCCTCCACCTCGGGCATGGGCTTGCCGTCGACGGGCTTGCCCATGACGTTCCAAATACGGCCGAGCGTCTTGGGGCCAACGGGCATCTTCATGGGCTCACCGGTATCGGTGGCGATGAGGCCGCGCTGCAGGCCGTCGGTCGAGGACATGGCGACCGTGCGGACGACGCCGCCCGGAAGCTGGCTCTCGACCTCGAGGATCGTGCTCAGATGACCGATCGGGGTCTCGGCCTCGACCGTGAGCGCGTTGTAGATCGGGGGCACCGCACCGTCAAACTTGACGTCGACGACAGGACCGATGATTCGCACGATGCGACCATCACCGGCAGTCGTCTTCTTGGTGGCTTCCTCGACCGCAAGCTTTACGGTGTTATTAGCCATTACTGTTCCTCCAATGCTGAGGCTCCGCCGACGATCTCGTTAATCTCGGTCGTGATCGAAGCCTGGCGCACGCGACTATACGTGCGGGTAAGGGTCGAGATGATCGCGGTGGCGTTTTCCGTCGCGGAGTGCATGGCCTTGCGGCGTGCACCCTGCTCGGCAGCCGCCGAATCGATCAGGGCCTGGTAGATGACCGTCAGGATATAAGACGGCACAAGCTTGCCGAGAACATGCTCGGGAGAGGGCACGAACTCGAACGTGGACGAGATGCGCTTAGGGGCGTCGGTCTCGTTCTTACGCGGACCGTGGGCCATAGCGATCATCTCGGGGTCGAGCGGCAACAGATGCTCGACGCGAAGCTCCTGATCCACGCGGTTCTTGGCGTGGTGGTAGACAAGCTCGACACGGTCAAGCTCACCGGCACGATACGCATCGCAGATATGAGAGGAGATCATGCGGGCCTGATTGAAATCGGGCTCAGAGGAGTTGCCCTCAAAGTGCATGACGACGTTTTCGCGGTCACGGAAATACGTGGCCGGTTTGCGCCCACACGCGATGATCTCGCACTCGATGCCGTCGTTCGCCCAAGAAGCGGCGAGCTTTTCGGCCGTGCGCTCCACCGTCGTATTGAAACCGCCGGCAAGGCCGCGGTCCGAGGCAATAACGACAATCAGGCCATGCTTGACGCTCTCATGCTTCTGCAGCATGGGATCGGTGCCCGAACAGGAGGCGTCGCCGGCGACCGTCAACATGACGTCGGTCAGCGCCTCCTTATAGGGCTCGGCCTGCTTGGAGCGATCGAGAGCACGACGGATCTTGGCCGTAGAGACCATCTCCATCGTGCGCGTGATCTGCTTGGTCGTGGTAACCGAGGAGATTCGCTTCTTAATGTCGCGAAGGTTGGCCATGGGGCTTAGTTCTCCTCTGATCCAGAAACATCCGAATGGTGCTTGGCCATGAACTGCTGCTTGAAGTCGCCGATGACGCGCAAGAGCTCAGCCTTGGTGTCATCATCGATCTTCTTGGCGCGAACCTTGTCGAGCAGCGAGCCAAAGCCATTGTCCATGTACTCGATGAGCTCGGCACGGAAAGGCAGCACGTCGGCAATCTCCAGGTCATCCAGGAAGCCCTCGTTGCCAGCGAACAGCGTAACGATCTGCTCGCCAACCTCAAACGGCTTGTAGCGCGGCTGCTTAAGGAGCTCGGTCATGCGGGCACCATGGGTCAGCTGCTTCTGAGTAGCCTCGTCAAGGTCGGAGCCAAACTGCGTAAAGCCAGCGAGCTCCTGATAGGAAGCGAGGTCCAGACGGAGGTTGCCGGCGACCTGCTTCATGGCCTTGGTCTGCGCATCGCCACCGACGCGGGACACGGAAATGCCCACGTCGACTGCCGGGCGCTGGCCCTGGAAGAAGAGCTCGGACTGCAGGTAGATCTGACCATCGGTAATGGAAATGACGTTGGTCGGAATGTAGGCCGAGACGTCGCCGTCCTGGGTCTCGATGATCGGCAGAGCTGTCATGGAGCCGTAACCGTTCTTCTTGGACATCTTGACAGCACGCTCGAGCAGACGAGAGTGCAGGTAGAAGATGTCACCAGGATAGGCCTCGCGTCCGGGCGGACGATGCAGCGTCAGCGACATCTGACGGTAGGCCACAGCCTGCTTGGACAGGTCATCGTAGATGACGAGCACGTGACCGCCGGGGTTGGTCTCGCTGGCGGGCTTGCCGTCCTCGCCGTTGTACATGAAGAACTCGCCGATAGCGGCACCGGCCATAGGCGCGATGTACTGCATAGGGGCGGAATCGGCAGCGGTGGCCGAAACGATGATGGTGTAGTCGAGCGCACCGTGCTGAGCGAGGGTCTCGCGGATGTTGGCAACCGTGGAGGCCTTCTGGCCGATGGCGACATAGATGCAGACCATGCCCTTGCCGCGCTGGTTGAGGATAGCGTCGATGGCAATGGCGGTCTTACCGGTCTTACGGTCGCCGATGATGAGCTCTCGCTGACCGCGACCAATAGGCACCATGGAGTCGATGGCCAACAGGCCGGTCTGAACCGGCTCGCACACCGGGGTACGGTCGATGACGCCGGGGGCCTTGAACTCAATGGGACGACGGTGCGTGGCGACGATGTCGCCCAGGCCGTCGATGGGCTGGCCGAGCGGATTGACGACGCGGCCGAGCATGGCGCGGCTCACAGGGATATCCATAATGCGGCCAGTGGTGCGGCACTCGTCGCCTTCCTTGATGGAGTCGACGGCACCAAACAGAACGGCGCCGACCTCGTCACGGTCAAGGTTCTGGGCAAGGCCGAAGACGGTCTCACCGGTATCGGAGCTCTTGAACTCCAGAAGCTCGCCTGCCATGGCGCTCTTGAGGCCGGAGACGCGCGCGATGCCGTCGCCTACCTCGTCGACCGTTGAAACCTCATGCGTATCGACCGTCGCGGAGAGGCTCGTGAGCTGCTCCTGCAGTTTCTTGGCGATATCCTGGGCATTGAGGGTTTCGGACATTAGGCTTCACCTCCGTACGAATTAGCAGAGTTTGCGAGGGTCTCCTGCGCGATGCGCAGCTGCGTCTTGACGGTAATGTCACGACGCTCGCCGCGGGCCTCGAGCACCAGGCCGCCCACGATAGACGGGTCGACCTGCTCGATAAGGAATACTTTGCGGCCGAAGTCCTGCTCGCATTTCTTAGTGATGGTTTGACGCAGCTCGTCGTCGAGCGGGATCGCCGTGGTGACGGTCACGCCCACTACATCCTCGTCTTCCTCGGCAACATACTTAAAGGCAGCTGCCACCTTGGGAAGAAGGTCGAGCTGGTCGCGCTTGGACATGGTGTCGAGCACGGCGATGATCTCGGGGTTGGCAGAAGCCAAGCGCTCGATCATCTCGAGGTCCTCGAACACATGGTTCTCGGCCTTGGCGGCTTCCAGAAGGGAGCGCGCGTAGGTCTCGAGCACTTTGTCCTGATAGCGGCTAGTCGGCATTCAGGCTACCTGCTTCCTGGATGTAGCGCTCGATGAGCTTCTTCTGCTCGGCCTCGTTCTCGAGTGCCTCGCCCACGATCTTGGTGGCGACGGCAACGGACAGGTCGGCGATGGAGTTCGCGGCACCGGCGTAGATGGACTTGCGCTCGTCCTCGACGGTCGTATGGGCCTTGGCGATGATCTCCTCGGCCTCCTTGTGAGCAGCCTCGATGATACGGGCGCGCTCGGACTCGGCGTCCTTACGGGCCTCGAGAACGATGTCGGCAGCCTGACGACGGGCGTCGGTGACGATCGAGTCGGACTCAGCGCGCTTGGCGATAGCCTCCTGCTTGGTCTTCTCGGCCTCGTCGAGGCTCTCCTCGATCTTCTTGCCGCGCTCCTCCATGGTTTTCATGATGCCCGGCAGGGCGACCTTGGCCAGCACGATCCAGATAATCAGGAAGGCGATAAGCGCCGGGATGAACTCCGCCATCTTAGGGATGAGGATGTCCGCACCGGCGGCGCCGTCCTCGGCGAACGCGGAAACCGGCATGAGCAGCGCGGCCGCGGACGCGGAGAGTGCGATCGCGCTCTTCTGGGATGAAAGATTCATACTTGACGCTCCGTGCTATTTAACGATCAGCGCGACAACGAAGCCGATCAGAGCCAGAGCCTCGCCGAAAGCGGAGCCCATGATGAAGACGGTGAACACGCGGCCCTGGACCTCAGGCTGACGGGCCATAGCACCCGTAGCACCCAGAGCAGACAGGCCGATAGCAAGACCAGCGCCGATAACACCGAGACCGTAACCGATAACTCCCACGATTCCTCCTTTGTCGTGCGTGTCTTATTTCACGCAGGATAACCTTTTTATAACTGCCGGGCTCCATGGGTACGGGCACCGGCGGTTTAACGAATTGCCTTACCTTTAAGGCGCGAACGGAAGACTACTCCTCCTCCGCGACCTCCTCTGCCTCGGAGACATACACGGCGGTAAGGACCGTGAAGACGTAAGCCTGGATGGCGCCGACCACAAGCTCGATCGCATAGATCAGGATGAGAATGGCAAGCCAGGCCAGCGAAGGCAGGGCGCCGACGGCGTGGGCCGCGGAAACCTGCTGAAGCAGCGGCTGCATGAACATGCTCGCCATGATGGCGAACGAGCCCATGACCACGTGTCCTGCGAACATGTTGCAGAACAGACGGACGGCGAGCGTGATGAGGCGCAGGAAGGTCGAGAAAAGCTCGACGACCCACACGAGCACGTTCATCGGGAAGCTCACGCCCTGCGGAGCGAGGCTCTTGATGTAGCCGATCACGCCGTGAGCCTTGCATCCGTAGTAGATGAAGTACACGAAGGCGAAGATGGCGAGCGCGGCGGTGGAGCCGATTGCGCCGGTGCCGGGCTTCATTCCCGGAATCAGGCCGATCATGTTGTTGATCAGGATGAACAGGAAAAGCGAGCACAGGAACGGGAAGTGCTTCTTCCAGTTCTCACCCACGACGCCCTTGCCGATATCGTTCTCGACGTACTCGATGATGTACTCGAAACCGTTGACGAAGAAGCCCTTGGGAACCAAAGTCTGCTTCTTCTTGAACACGGCCAGGACGATCAGGAGCACGATCGTGGAGACGATCAGCCAAAACGAGTACTGCGTGATGCCGCAGCTCAGATCGCCCACGACAGGGGTGGAGCTGAACTCGCTGACCAGATGATTAATCTCATCAGGCAGCTTTTCAAAAATTTCCACGACTTACCTTTCGACCTCATGAGGATCTCGCAGCGCCTTGGCGACGCGAACCGCGCAGGCGGCCATAAAGGCCACGAAGCCGATCGCCTCGCCCAGGAGGAACATGCGAAATGCCTCTCCGAACAACACAAACACAACCAAGGTAAAGACAAGCAACGCGATTGCCGAGACCGCCAGACTCACCATACCCTTGAGCATGTCCGCATTCTGTTTATCGTCAAGAACCGGCTTGAGCGTAAAGACAAAGGGAAGGAAGGCAATTGCGCCCGCGATGGCGCCTGCAACGATAGCGAGCAGATCGGCTATCTGAAACACTGGCGTCCTCACTTTCCTTTTTAACGCCTCACAGGACAGTTCCCGCCAAACATTGGTGACTATTGTACGAGCCAATCGCTAAAGTACAACCGAAAAAGCATCGGTTAATACGCACCTGTTCGTTTTCTTAAGACCTTCTTTATGCCGCAGGTACGGTAATACGTTTTTCTCGAACCCTGCAGGGCAAAACGTCCGTTAACAGGAGTGCGCGTGGACGTCTTTTGCTCGCCCGCGCGCACCATTTCTTCGTATTTTCGACGTTGGCCGGTATGGCCCAGAGATTACAGCGTGCCGTAGATGCGGTCGCCGGCGTCGCCCAGGCCGGGAACGATGTAGGCGGCCTCGTTGAGATGGTCGTCGATGGCGCAGGTATAGATATGCACATCGGGGTCCTTCTCAGTCAGCGACTTGAGGCCCTCGGGGGCCGCGACGATGCACAGCATGCGGATGTCCTTGACACCGCGCTCGCGCAGGTAGCTGATGGCCATCTCGGCCGAACCGCCCGTGGCGAGCATGGGGTCGACGACCAGGCAGATGCGCTGGTCGATATCCTTGGGCATCTTGCAGTAATACTCATGCGGCTCGTGGGTAACCTCGTCGCGCTCCATACCGATGTGGCCCACGCGAGCGGAGGGTACCAAGTCGAGGATGCCATCGACCATGCCAAGGCCTGCACGCAGAATGGGAACGATGGCGAGCTTTTTGCCGGCGAGCTGCTTAAACGTTGCGGTGGTGATGGGGGTCTCGACTTCGACGTCTTCCATGGGCAGGTCGCGCATGGCCTCGTAGCCGTCAAAAAGTGCGAGTTCGCGCACGAGCTGGCGAAACTGGTTGGTGCCGGTGTTTTTGTCGCGCAGAATCGACAGCTTATGCTGGACGAGCGGGTGATCGACAAGGGTCACACGGGACGTATCGTAGGTGACGGTCATGGGTTGATTGCCCCTTTCGTTGCGGCCGGAAGATGGCCTTGCTGACAAGGCGCATGGCGATGTTGTTGCCGCGCGCCGTGCATAAGTTTAACGGTTTGTTGTATCGAGCAGCCCATCGCAGCCCTACTGTGCAGCACTGAGCGAGCGCTTGACGGCATCACGCCAACCAGCGAGATTGCTCTCACGGCGCTCGGCGGACATATGGGGAAGGAAGGTCTTAACGATCTGAGCGTTTTGCTCCAGCTCCTCCAGGTCCTCCCAATAGCCGACGGCAAGGCCCGCCAAGTACGCGGCACCGATCGCCGTGGTCTCCACCGTCTCGCACTGCAGCACGGGGATATCCAGCAGATCGGCCTGGAATTGCATGATGAACTCGTTGCGCGAGGCACCGCCATCGACAGACAGGCGCTCAATCGAAAGCCCCACGTCCTGCTCCATGGCGCGCAGCACGTCGTAGCTCTGATATGCCATGGATTCGCAGGCGGCACGTACGACAGTCGCACGGCTCGAGGCGCCGGTCAGACCGCACACGATACCGCGAGCATGCGGGTCCCACCAGGGAGCACCCAAACCCGCAAAGGCGGGAACGAAGTAGCAGCCCTCGTTGTCGCTAATCGAAGCGGCGAGTTGTGCCGACTCGCTCACGCTCGAGATGATACCCATGTTGTTGCGAAGCCAGTTCATCGTTGAGCCGGCGGCAAAAATAGAGCCCTCGAGCGCATAGCTGACTTTGCCGTCCGCAGCGATACCGATGGTGGAGACCAGGCCATTCTTGGATTCGACGATCTCGTCGCCGGTGTTCATGAGCATAAAGCAGCCCGTGCCATAGGTGTTTTTGGTCTGGCCGGGATGGAAGCAGCAGTGGCCGAACAGCGACGCCTGCTGATCGCCCGCCACGCCCATGATGGGTGGCATGTTGGTCATGATGTCGCTCGCGACGCGGCCGTAGTCGCCCGAGCTCCAACGAACCTCGGGCATCATGGAACGCGGGATGTCGAAAAGTGCCAGCAGATCGTCGTCCCAATCGAGCGCATGGATATTAAAGAGCGCGGTGCGGCTGGCATTGGTGTAGTCGGTGGCAAAGACCTGACCGCCGGTGAGGTTGTAGATGAGCCAGGTGTCGATGGTGCCGAACATGAGGTCGCCCGCCGCCGCGCTCTCACGCGCACCGTCGACGTTATCGAGAATCCACTGCACCTTGGAGGCCGAGAAATACGGGTCAAGCGTGAGTCCCGTGCGGGAGCGCACCAGCTCCTCGCAACCCTGTTCAACCAACGCGTCGATCGCCGGCGCGGTACGGCGGCACTGCCATACGATGGCGTTATAGATGGGCTGGCCGCTCACGCGGTCCCAGACCACCGTGGTCTCGCGCTGGTTGGAGATGCCGATGGCGGCAATGCGGTCGGAGTGGATACCGCTCTTAAACTGGACTTCCATCATGACGGCGATCTGGCTGGCAAGGACCGTCATGGGGTCTTGCTCTACCCAACCGGGACGTGGGAAGCTGGTTTTGACGCTGCGACGTGCCTGCGCGACGATGCATCCGTACTCGTCGACGATGGTCGCAAGTACCGAGGTGGTGCCGCAGTCGAGCGCCATGATGTAGGAACCGCCAAAGTCAAACGAGGCATCTTCCATGCCCAGGCTGCCCAGATTCAACGACATCGCTTACACCTTTCTATTGCATCGGGTCGGACAGGACCCGCTCGATCTCTGATGCGGGAAGTGCGCCTTGGCGCAGGATCTGGAGCCCGCCGTGCTGGAACGACACGATGGTCGAGGCGTCGCGACACGGGGTCTCACCGGCGTCGACGGCAACATCGACCCCCTCCAGGATGCGGCCCTCGACGGCGGCAAAGCTTGCCGGCGAGGGTGCGCCGTGCGTGTTGGCGCTCGTACAGGCAAGGGGACTGCCGCAGGCGCGGATGAGCGCTTGGACCACAGGCGAGGCCGACGCGCGAAGAGCCACCGTGTCATCGGCGGCGCGCATAAAGGTCGGCACGCAGGGGGCTGCCTTAATCACGATAGTCAGGGCTCCCGGCCAGCATCGTCGCGCGAGTACGCGGGCCTCGTTAGGGATATCCACGCCATAGCGGTCGAGTGCTTCGACGCCATCGACCAGCCAAGCAACGGTTTGCGTGAGTTCACGTTGCTTGAGAGTGAAGATACGGCGATAGCCGGTGCCGAGCGCAGGGACTGCGGCGCCGTTGACGGTGGCTTGCGGGTCGCATGACCACGACGGGAACTCGCTTGTATCTTGGGGGACGGCATCGGAGAAGGCATTGACTGCCACGGCGACGCCATAGACGGTCTCGGTCGGGATCAGTGCCAGGCCGCCGCGACCGAGCACCTCGGCCGTACGCTCGACGGCAAGCCGATGCGGCTCGCGCGCTCCCTCGTATACCCGATAGACCGTCTGCATGTGTATGCCAGCCCCTTACGCTCTGGTGCAAGTTTGTTTACTGTGGGGCATTCTCGCACGAAACGTTCAATCTATTTGCCCAGAGCGCATGTTGGTTTGGTGAGCGGCCGTAGTAGTCGGTGAAAGTGAGGGGGTTATTGCAGATTTTTAGCGAGCAAGCGTAACGGTACGATCGGGAAACTCAATGCTTGCGACAAGCTTTCCGCCGAGACTTTCTGCGTACCTGCTCAGCGTGTCGAGCCTCATTGATCCCAGCTCCCCGCGCTCGAGCTCCGATATGCGTTTTTGAGAAACACCCATCGACTGGGCCACCGAGGCCTGCGTCAGATCCTTTAGTTTGCGAATTTGAGCGAGCTTATAGGCTTCGATACGTTCACGAGTTTTCTCCTGCTCGGCGGCAATAGATTCACGCGCTATCCCGCGTGATTCCATATACTCATGCAGCTCCATCTTGATCGAGCCTCCTTACATGGCGACGGTATATTTGTTCCGCCCTGGGAATGCTGATCGCATACCAGCCGTTCCACTTTGCCTTCGACGACTCCGCCTGCGACTTATCTCCCGCCAACAGCAACACTGCCTGACGTTTGGGGTCAAAGGCAAAAAGGATACGAATCACCGACGGTCCGCACGACGTCACCCTTAGTTCCTTTAAATGATGCAATTTCGAGCCCTTCACGCGGTCAACCAGCGGACGACCAAGGCTAGGACCTTCTTTCTCAAGTACCAAAAGGTCTGCGTAAATCTGTCGCAACGTAGACTCATCCTGCTCATCGAGCCAAGGCTCGATGTAATCGAGCACAATGCGGTATCGATGCGGCTGATTTGACATACCTTTCTCCTTCTATAGTAGAAGTTTTACGGTATATTGCAAGAGCGGAAATAGGCTCGAAGGGTCTTTTTTGCAGAAGTGAAGCCCGAGATCAGTAGGCAACGAGGGGTTATTGGACTGCGACGAACTTCTTTGGCCTGCCGGCATGGCGTTCCTGAGCGGCGTAACGCTCGATGCTGTCGATCGTAATCATCCGACGGCCGTCGACAAGCTCAACATCGAGTTTGCCGGCTTTGACCAGCGCAGTGATTCGCGGTGCGGAAACCCTGAGGTCCGCCGCCGCGTCCTTAAACGTTCGACACGCCGCTTCCCGAGCGTCCTCGTGGTCGATTTCGACTGAAAGGGCCACGACCTCGGCCGAACGCTCGTACCCAGCCGGAGCCCGACCATTGTTAAGATCGTCGGCCAAAAACGCCATCAGCGCCTCGATGGCATGAGCTATTGCTTCTTCGCGCGTATCGCCATCGGCAAAGGCCCCGGGGACCTGCGGGAAGCTGGCACAGTAACCGTCGTCTTCTTTTATGAGAACGCAGTCATAGGTAAATCGTTGTTTCATTATGACCCCTTCGGCTACCAACCAGCTTGCCGGCGAATGCTTGCCCATGTTCCCTTCTTCGGCCGATTGCCACCAGAGCCATTTACGGTCACAACGCGATCACCAGAAACATACTTAGCATGGCTGCCGACCTGCGCGACTTTCACGAATCCATCGTGTTTGAGCAGGGCAATAATTTCCCGAAAGGTAGGAGGTTGCATGGGCCGACCTCTTTCAGCCGTCCTAATTATAAACTAGTTTATAGTTTTTGAAATCACAAAGTAATTTTTGACTATCTTTTCAAAAGCCTTGAATATCAACTTCATCCGAACACCTCCCATATTCATCCGTACATGTACGG
>CAJKFS010000043.1 GCA_905199225.1 uncultured Collinsella sp.
AGGAAAGCACTTAATGTGCTTTCCGTCTTGCGCAGGACTGTAGAGCAGCAAACTTAACCCGCCCCGGCCCCCGATGGCCCCAGACCGGCGGGATGGACCAGTTCAGATGGGGCTTTGATGCATGGGTGGTCTGTTGGTGGGCAAATGGGTATCATACTGTGGTTACTGCGTCGACTCTGTGATGCATGTTTGTACGTTCCCGGCGGTCGGTTTGCCAGAAGCGCCCCGTCGGTTGTTCCAGACCCGTTTCGAAGAAAGGAAACCAGACTAACCTATGGCAGCTAAAAAATCATCTCCCTTGAAGATCATCCCGCTCGGCGGTCTTGACGGCATCGGCAAGAACATGACGGTCTTCGAGTGCGGCGACGACATGGTGCTCGTCGACGCCGGTCTCATGTTCCCGGATGACTCCCAGCCCGGTATCGACCTGGTGCTTCCCGACTACACCTATGTTCTGGAGAACGAGGAGAAGCTCCGCGGTATCGTCGTCACCCACGGCCACGAGGACCACACCGGTTCGCTTCCGTACCTGCTGCAGGACCTCAACAATAAGGTGCCCATCTTTTCGAGCAAGCTGACGCTTGGCTTTATCGAGGGCAAGCTTTCTGAGTTCCGCATCCGCGCACCCAAGTTCCGCGAGGTCAAGGGCGGCAGCCATGTCAATCTTGGCGGCATCTCGCTCGATTTCTTCTCGATGACGCACTCCATTCCGGGTGCTCTGGGCGTGTTCATCCGCACCAACCAGGGTACCGTCATGCACACCGGCGACTTTAAGCTCGACCAGACGCCCATCGACGGCGTCACGCCCGACTATGCCGCTATCAGTCGCTTTGCCAAGCAGGGCATCGACCTGCTGCTTTCCGACTCCACCAACGCTACGGTTCCCGGCTTTACCAAGTCTGAGGCCGAGGTTGGTCCCAATCTGCTGCACGCCATCAAGAATGCCCCGGGCCGTGTGTTCGTCGCGTCGTTCTCGAGCCACATCCATCGTCTGCAACAGATCTGCGACGCCGCGCGCAAGTGCGGCCGCAAGGTCGTCGTGACCGGTCGCTCCATGCTCACCAACACCCGCGTGGCGCGTGAGCTGGGCTACCTCAACATCGATGACGCCGATATCATCGATGCCTTCGATATTGATAACCTGCCCGACGATAAGATTGTCGTCATGTGCACCGGTTCGCAGGGCGAGCCGCTGTCGGCCCTGTCCCGCATGGCCAATGGCGAGCACAAGACGCTCTCCATTCACGAGGGCGATACCGTTATCCTCTCGGCAACTCCTGTTCCCGGCAACGAGAAGGCCGTCCAGCAGGTCGTCAACAGCTTGGCTAAGCTTGGCTGCGACGTGTGGGATAAGAACCGTGCCCTCGTCCACGTCTCGGGCCACGGCAGCCAGGAGGAGCTCAAGCTCCTGATGGCCATGGCTAAGCCCACGTACTTTATGCCGGTCCACGGCGAGGCCGTTCACCTGCGCGCTCATGCCCAGCTGGCGCGCAAGATGGGGCTCAAGGACGACCACATCTTTATCCTCGACAACGGCGACACGCTCGAGATGCGTGGCGGTATCGTCAAGCGTGGTACGCCCGTTGAGTCTGGCGTCGTCTACGTCGACGGCCTGCGTATCGGCGATACCGACCCCATTGTCTTGCGCGATCGCCAGAAGCTCGCCAACGACGGTATGGTCACGGCTGTCGCTATCGTCTCTCTTAAGCACAAGAAGATCGAGGCCATCGAGTTCTCGGGCCGCGGTGTCTCGTTTGCCATCGACGATCAGTTCTCCGAGGATGCCTCCGCGTCCATCATGAAGACGATCGAGAAGGGCAAGTTCAGCTTTACGAGCAGCGGCTCCGATGCCATTCGCAAGGCCGTGCGCGACTCGCTTTCCAACTTTATCTGGAGCCGTACGCGCACCCGTCCGATGATCATCCCGGTCGTCATGGAGGTTTAGTTTGGCGCGCGGATCTGCACAAAACGCCAAAGGCAATAAAGCCAAAAACCAGCCGGCATCTGCTAAGGGTGCCGGTTCCCATCTTCGTGCCAATAAGGGCCACGAGGCTGAGTTCGACGATTTTGAGCCTCTGGTCGAGCCTTCGGCCAACCGAGATATCGCCGGCGTGGTCATCGCTGTTTTGGCGATTGCGTCCTTCATCGCCGTGATTTCGCCGGCGACCGCACCTGTGACGGCTGCGGTTGCCGGTTTCTATCACCTGGGCTTTGGTCTGGGTGCCTACGTGCTGCCGATCGTTATTTTGCTATTTGCCGCCACGCTCTTTTTGGGCGATGATTCGCCGCTCAACGTGCGCTCTGTTGCGGGCGGCGCTGTGGTCTTTGTTGCCGTTGTCTCTATCTTGTCGCTTATGGTGCCGGGTACCAGTGACTCGTGTGACCTTATGTTCACGCCGCAAAACCTGTCCGCCTCGGGTGGCTACATTGGTGCGTTTATTGCGAGTGCGTTGCAGAATGCCTTGGGTAAGCCCATTGCTATGGTGGTCCTGTTGGGCTTGGCGGTCGTTGGCTTTGTCATCATCGGCTTTTCGGTGGGCGGCGTCTTGCGCTCTGCCCGCGACCGTGCGGCCGATTTTGCCGAGCGCCGTCGTGCCGATGTCAACGAGAGCCCCTGGGGTGACGATGAGGCACTTTCGGTTCCCGGTATCGCCCGCCCTCACCTGAGCATTCTGCGTCAAAAGGGCTCTGATGCTGCCGTGACTACGGTTATGGGCAGCGAGGTCGATCCGATTCTGGACGATGAGGACGAGGATGAGGACCCGTTTGTCGATGTATCCGATGCTGTAGAAGCCGAACGCGCCAAGACAACGCTGCTGCCGCGTCGCCACGCCAAGAAGGGCAAGGCTGCGCCCAAACTCAACACAAGTGAACCCGATCCGTCGTGGTCCGAGAGCGAGATTGAGCTTACCGAGGACGATGACGAGGACGATGAGACTCCGATTGAGAGTGCCAAGACGACCTTGCTGCCTCGCCGCCATACCAAGCGCGGTCAGGTGGCCGGCCAGCTTTCGATGGAAGATGATCCGGCCAAGATTGACGAGTCCGAGCCTCCGTTTGCCGTGAACCCTGTTTCGGCAGCACCGCAGATTCCCGACTTCCTGAAGCATCCCAAGGTCGCCGATGCGTCTGTCGCGAGCGCCATCGAGGCGTCTGCTGCTAGCGATGGGGGAGCGGACAGCGCCTCCGCAGATAACGAGGTTGAAGAAGAGGACGGCCTCAAGCTTCCGCCGCTCGAGATTCTCCATGCCAACCCGCAGTCCGCTTCTGCTGCGTCTTCGGACAAGGAGCTGGAGCAGACTGCCGAGTCGCTGCAGTCGACCCTGCTTGAGTTTGGCCGCAGCGCCCGCGTCGTCGGCTGGATTGCCGGCCCTACGGTGACGACCTTTAAGCTGCAGCCCGGCGAGGGCGAGCGCGTGAGCAAGATTTCGAGCCTTGAGGACGATATCGCACTGTCACTTGCCGCCCAGTCGGTGCGTATCTTTGCGCCGATTCCCGGCACTTCGCTTGTGGGTATCGAGATCCCCAACCGCAAGCGCCAAAACGTCAACCTGGGCGACGTGCTGCCCTACGTGAAGGGCGGCTCGCTCGAGCTTGCCATCGGACGTGATGCCGAGGGTACGCCGGTCGTCGCCGATCTTGCCAAGATGCCCCACCTGCTGATCGCCGGTACCACCGGTTCCGGTAAGTCAGTCATGATTAACTCCATTATCACAACCCTGCTCATGCGCGCGCTTCCCGAGGACGTTCGCCTGATCATGGTCGACCCCAAGCGTGTTGAGCTCGCGGGCTACAACGGCTTGCCGCATCTCTACGTGCCAGTGGTGACCGAGCCCAAACAGGCCGCGAGCGCCCTGCAATGGGCCGTGTCCGAGATGGAGCGTCGCCTGAAGGTCTTCGAGCGTCTTAACGTGCGTAAGATCTCGACCTACAACGAAAAGCAGGCCGCTGGCGAGTTTGAGCATTACGATAACCCGCCGCAAAAGATGCCCTACCTGGTCATCATCATCGACGAGCTCTCGGACCTGATGATGGTTGCCGGCAAGGATGTCGAGGCTTCGATTGTGCGTATTGCCCAGCTGGGCCGTGCCGCCGGTATTCACCTTATCGTGGCTACGCAGCGTCCGAGCTCCAACGTGGTGACGGGCCTCATCAAGGCCAACATCACCAATCGTATCGCCTTTAACGTCGCTACGGGTATCGACTCCCGCGTCATCATCGACCAGATGGGTGCCGAAAAGCTTACCGGCCTGGGCGACATGCTGTTCTCCAAGGTTGACTGGGGCAAGCCCCGTCGTATCCAGGGCTGCTTTGTCTCGGACGACGAGATTAACGAGATCGTCGAGTTCGTCAAATCGCAGAGCGAACCGGACTATCACGAGGAGATTCTGTCGGCTGTGGCCCCCGCCTCCATGTCCATGGCGGGTGGCGGCGGCATTGTCCGCACGGGTGTCGCCGAGCCGCAAGACGACGATCCGCTCATTTGGGAAGCTGCCCATATTGTGGTGGAATCGCAGCTTGGCTCCACATCTGGCCTGCAACGCCGTCTGAAGGTTGGCTACGCGCGCGCCGGGCGTATTATGGACATGCTGGAAGAAAAAGGTGTCGTTGGACCGCCTGACGGATCCAAGCCGCGCGAGGTCCTGTTGGACGAAGAAGGCCTTGCCGCATTGGAATCTGTCGACGCCGAGATGGCACGTGAAGATCGTGAGTTTGGAGGATTCTGATGGCTGCACGCTTTGGTGACATGCTGCTCGAACAGCGTCGCCGAATGGGCCTTTCCATTCAGCAGGTCGCCAACACCATCAAAATCAGGCCGCAGATCATCGAGTTTTTCGAGAATGGCAATTTTGCATCGATGCCCCCGCGCGGCTATGCGCAGGGCATGATTTCGAGCTATGCACGCTTTTTGGGCCTCAATCCGCGTGAGGTCGTCAATGCCTATTTTGACGACCTTATGGCGTATGAGCGTGAGACATCGCAGCAGGGTGGGCGTTTTCAGGACGCCGCCGGCTACGTCAACTCGCGCTCCTCTGTCGACAACGGGCGCTTCCTGATGGTTCAGGGCGGTCGCTCTACTCGTTATGGCCAGCGTCCTCAGCAGGCCGGCTATATTACCGAGACGGGTTCGGGCGAGGAGATTCGCTCTCAACGTGATCGGTTCCGTAGCACGCCGATGCCCGAAGACCGTGCGCTTCCCGCTGCCCGCGGGGTGGCACGTGACCCTCGCGCTGGATACGGCGATGGCGGCTATGCCGATCGCGGCTACCGTGGTGTTTCCTCGGGTCGCTCTCGCGGCGGCTATGCGGATGCCGATACCACGCAGGTAACGCCGCGTCTTCGCTCGCAGTCGCAGCCCTATGGGCAGCGCTCATCTGCTCCTCGTTCGGGCCAGCGCAGCTATCAGGGTCGTGGCGATCTCGCTCCGCGCTCGGGTCAACGCAGCCTTCAGGGCCAGGGCGGCTATCGCGGCCGTCCCGATAGCAATCGCGGTCGTATGCCTCAGGGAGGCGGCCGCAGCAGTTCCGGTCGTGGACGCGGCGGGTCACGTACTCCTCAAAACAACGGGCTCGATCCGCGTATCATCTACGCCGGCATCGGTGCCGTTGCGCTGCTGTTGATTGTGCTCATCGTGGTGCTTCTGCGTGGCTGCGCATCTTCGACGCCCGAGACCACGCCCGAGACGCCCGCTGCTACCAAGACGACGACCAAGAAGTCTTCTAAGAAGACCGAAACGGTTGACGAGGACGAAGACACCGATGAGGCGACGGATGAGTCGACCGATTCGGACGCCACCAAGACGACGGCTAAAAAGGAAGAGAACGAGGTAACGAAGGTCAAGGTCTCCGTTGCCAAGGGAAAGACCGCGTGGATTGAGGTCAAGGTCGACGGCAAGTCGGTCTATGGCGCCCAGGCGACTGGCCCCTTTGAGCAGGAGTACACGCCCGAGTCCTCGATCGAGATCACCACGTCCAAGCCTTCCGATGTCACCGTTACCAAGAACGGTGAAAAGGTTCGTTACGATACCAAGACCTCGGGCGTGGCGCGTGTGACGATCACCGTTCCCAAGAAGGAGACGACTGATTCCGAGAATGGTGAAAGTTCTGATGGTACCGACACCACCGATGGTACCGATACCACCGACGGTACCGATGCCCAGTCCACGGATGGCGCCGATACCGCAACTGACGGTCAGACGCCCACCGATTCTACCGACTATTCGTACGATAGCTACTAAGCCGCTCGTACGCGAAAGGAAACATCATGGCTAAAGATTCCAGCTTCGACGTCGTGTCCGAGGTCAACATGCAAGAGGTCGACAACGCCTTCCAGCAGACCACGCGCGAGATTTCCCAGCGCTATGACCTTAAGGATTCTGGCGCCACGATCGAGCTTTCGAAGGGCGACAAGCTCTTTACGATCAACGCCCCGGCCGACTTTGTCTCCAAACAGATTATCGACGTGTTGAGCTCCAAGCTCATCAAGCGCGGCATCGACCTCAAGGCTGTCTCGTGGGATGCTCCGCAGGCGGCGTCGGGCGGCACCGTGCGCGTGCTCGGCCATATCGTCGAGGGTATCGACCAGGCGACCGCCAAGAAGATCAACAAGGACATCAAGGACCAAAAGCTCAAGGTCAAGGTGACCATCGAGGCCGACAAACTGCGTGTTTCCTCTGCTTCGAAGGACGCGTTGCAGACCGTGATCCAGTTCCTGCGCGACCAGGACTACGGCCAGCCGCTGCAGTTCACCAACTACCGCTAATATCAATCGAAAGGACCGCTCTCCAACATGGATACACCGTTGGGCTCCGTGCTCTACATCACCCTCGGGTGCGCTAAGAACGAGGTTGACACCGACCGCATGCGTTCTCTTTTGACCGCCGCGGGCTACGAGGAGGCATTCGACCCGCAGGATGCCGATATCGCCATCGTCAATACATGTTCGTTCCTCGCCTCCGCAACGTCCGAGAGCATCGAGACCACGCTCGAGCTCGCCAACGAGGTTCAGGACGGCGTTCGTTCTTGCCCCATCGTCATGTGCGGCTGCGTGCCGTCGCGCTATGGCGATGACCTGCCTGACGAGCTGCCCGAGGTCGCTGCCTTTGTGAAGGCCGACGAGGAAGACGGCATCGTGGCGGTCATCGATGGCGTGCTGGGTGTCGAGCGTGAGATTGCAGCCTATATCCCGCAGGTCAAACGTACCGTCGAGGGTGCTGTCGCCTACGTCAAGATTTCCGATGGCTGCAACCGCTTCTGCAGCTTCTGCATGATTCCCTACATCCGCGGCCGCTATCATTCGCGCAATGCCGAGAGCATCATCTCCGAGGTGCGCGACCTGGTTGCCGGCGGTGTGCGCGAGATCGTGCTGATCGGCCAGGACACGGGCATCTGGGGTACCGACTTTGCCGACGAGGACGTCGCCGATGGCTCGCCGCGCAATCTGGCGCAGCTGCTGCGTGCCGTCGCCGAGGCCGTGCGCCCGCACAACGTCTGGGTTCGCGTGCTCTACCTGCAGCCCGAGGGCATGACTGACGAACTCATCGAGACGATTCGCGATACGCCCGAGGTGCTGCCCTATATCGATATCCCCGTGCAGCACTGCGACGCGCGCATCCTCAAGGCCATGCGTCGCTCCGGTTCGCGCCAGGAGCTCGAGGACCTGTTCCGCGATCTGCGTGAGCGTATCCCCGGCATCGTGATCCGTTCCACGGCCATGGTCGGCTTCCCGACCGAGACCGACGACGAGTTCCGCGACCTCATCGACTTTATGGACACCGTCGGCTTCGACTACACGAGTGTCTTTGCCTACTCGCGTGAGGAGGGCAGCCTGGCCGCCAAGATGGAGGGTCAGGTCGATGAGGAGGTCAAGCTCGAGCGCGCCCAGGAGGCCATGGACCTGGCCGAATCGCTCGGTTTTGCTGCAACTGCCGCGCATGTGGGCGAGCGCGCCCAGGTAATCGTCGACGGTATCGAAGAAACCGAGGACGGCGCCGAGCTGATCGGCCATGCCTGGTTCCAGGCGCCCGATTCCGATGGCGCGGTGCACTTGGACGCCAGCGAGGCGTCCGTGGGCGATATTCTGACGGTCGAGTTTACCGATAGCTTCTGCTATGAGCTTATCGGTCATGTTGTGGAGTAGGAGAGCATCGTGGCAAACGAGAGCAATAAGGAACTGACGAGTGTTTGGACGCCCGCCAACATCGTGACGTGCGTTCGCATCGTCTTTATCCCGGTGTTCATGATCGTGTCGGCGCTTTCTCACACGAGTGTTGCTGGTACGGATTGGAGCATCTTCGACGGCCCGCTCGCCGCCGCTGCCTTCATTCTGTATGTGATCCTGTCGTGCACCGATAAGGTCGACGGTTATCTGGCGCGTTCGCGCAACGAGATCACCGACTTCGGTAAATTCTTGGACCCCATCGCCGATAAGCTGCTCGTGTTCTCGGCCCTGCTGCTGTTCTTGGATTTTGGTGCGGTGACCGTGTGGTCCGTGTTCATTATCCTGTTCCGTGAGCTTCTGGTGAGCGCCCTTCGCATGGTCGCGAGTGCGGCCGGTGTGGTCGTTGCGGCCGATAAGCTCGGCAAGTACAAGACGGCAACCACGATGGTCTCCATCTGCGGTTACCTGTGCGTTTTTGCTATGGCCGGCTTGCACCTTGGCCCGGTGGCGCTGACGCTCGGCATCTACTCGGTGTCGCGCTTCCTGTATGCCGTTGCCGTTGTCTTGACCGTTATCTCGGGCGCCCAGTACTTCTGGAACTGCCGCAAGATCGTCTTTTCGGTCTAGGTCCTGGTGGGTATGACGGACTCTTTTGAGCAGATTTTCGCACATAACGAGGAGCTGGCGCGCGATATCGTCGAGCGCGCGAGCGCTCGGGGCGTGACGGTTTCGACGGCTGAGTCTCTGACGGCGGGTATGATCGCCTCGACGATTGCCGATATCCCAGGCGCCTCGGCGGTGCTGCGTGGCGGTGCGGTGACCTACTGCGATGAGATTAAGCATCGCGTGCTGGGTGTTGAGCAGGAGACGCTCGACCGCTACACCGCGGTGTCGCTTCAAACTGCGCGCGAGATGGCGTCGGGTTCGCTGGAGCTGTACCAGAGCGATATTGCAGTGAGCGCAACGGGTTATGCCGGCCCCGGCGGTGGTACTGAGGACGATCCTGCTGGCACTTTCTATATTGGCTGGGCACATCGTTCCGCCGATGGGGGAGTGCCGGTCGTGGACTCTGTGCGCTGCCACTATGAGGGCGACCGTTCGTGTGTTCGTGCCCATGCGGTCACGGAGGCATTGGGTCGCATTGTCTGCGTGCTCGATTCTATGGAATAGACGTGTTTTAAGGGGCCTCCGGGCCCCTTAATTGTGGAGATGGGGACCTCTGGCGGATTTGTCGTTTTCGCTGGTATTTGCCGTATCTCTATTTGTTGTGCCTTATTTGGGCTCCCTGCGGTCAAGTATTTGGTCAGTGTTTGGTCGGCGATTGGTTGGGTTTTGGAAAGGCCCGCTGCATATGATTTATCTGAACGGTTGACCACGAACAGCCGTTCGTTTATGATCGATGCAGGTTGTTAAGAGGAGGGCTATTCATGGCCAAGAATTCAGGTCCCGTACGTACCGTTCATGCTCGCACGACGGGTAAAGAGCGCGATGAGATGATCGCCACCACCAAGGCCGAGATCGAGAAGAAATTCGGCCAGGGTTCCATCATGAGGTACGGCGACGGTGGCCCCGAGCTCGAGGTCGAGGCCATCCCTACGGGCGCTCTGGCACTCGATGCCGCTCTGGGTATCGGCGGTGTGCCGCGCGGCCGAATCGTCGAGATCTACGGTCCCGAGTCCTCCGGTAAGACGACGCTTTCGCTCGAGATCTTGGCCGAGGCCCAGGCAATGGGTGGCGTTGTGGCATTTATCGATGCCGAGCACGCGCTCGATCCCACGTATGCCGCGCGCATCGGCGTGGATATCGACGAGGTGCTCATTTCCCAGCCCGATACGGGTGAGCAGGCGCTCGAGATCGTTGACATGCTTGTGCGTTCAGGTGCCATCGATGCCATCGTTGTCGACTCCGTCGCCGCGCTGACCCCGCGTGCCGAGATCGAGGGAGAAATCGGCGACACTACGGTCGGTCTTCAGGCTCGCCTGATGAGCCAGGCGCTCCGCAAGCTCGCCGGCTCGCTGTCTAAGTCCAACACGACGTGCATCTTCATTAACCAGCTGCGTGAGAAGATCGGCGTCATGTTCGGCAACCCCGAGACCACGACGGGCGGTCGCGCCCTTAAGTTCTTCTCTTCGGTGCGTATCGACATTCGCCGCATCGACAGCATTAAGCTTAAGGACGAGGTTATCGGTAACCGCGTGCGCGCCAAGGTCGTTAAGAACAAGGTGGCAGCTCCGTTCCGTTCTGCTGAGTTCGACATCATGTACGGTACGGGCATCTCTAAGGAGGGCTCGATTCTGGACATGGCTGTCGAGTGCGGCATCTGCAAGAAGATGGGCTCCTGGTTTGCCTATGGCGAGGACAAGCTCGGCAACGGTCGCGAGGCCGCCAAGGCTTTCCTGCGCGAACACCCCGATTGCGCCGACGAGATTGAGCATAAGGTTCGCCTTGCCTGCGGACTTGAGTTTGATGACGATGCTCCGTCCGAGGTCGAGCTGACCGATCAGCCTGCGCCTGAGGAGTTTGATGAGCTTTACGCCATCGATGGTTCCGCTATGCTCGATGATGACGACGAGTAGCGGTTACGCTCATGTCGTATACGGTGACCGAGGCCACGGTCGTCTTTCCCGATAAGAAGGCGGCCTCCTCGTTTTCGAGCGGGTATGCGTCCAAAAAGCCTTGCGCACATATCGATTGTGAGCTTGAGGACGGTTTTGAGCGGTCCATTTGGATTCCCATGCGGGTCGCGCGCCTGTATGTCAAAAACCGCCCCGATCTTCCCTGTGATTGGGACAACTTTCGTGAGGCGGTGCAGCTCATCGAGCGTAAATGTGCACTTACCATGGTGACCGAGATGCTTTCGCGACGTGATCACGCAACGGGCGAAGTTCGTGACAAGCTCGCTCGTTATGGCTTTCGCACGGCTGCTATCGATTTTGCCGTCGAGCGCGCCACCGAGTATCGCTTTTTAGACGAGAATCGCTTTTGCTCGTACTTTATCGAGGAACGCAAACGGCGCGGTTGGGGGCAGCGCAAGATCGAGACCGAGCTTAAACGCCGTCATGTTGTTCTTGATGATATCCCCGGCTATCCCGAGGACTTTTTTGCCGTCGACGATGATTTGGCACGGGCGTCTGCTTTGCTCGCCAAACGCCGCGTTTCCGAGGCGCGAGGGTTCGAAAAGCTCGTTCGATTTTTGATGGGCAAGGGCTTTTCGTATCAGATCGCGGCCGATGCCGTAAAGGCGCGCCTTGATGCCGAAAAAGAGGAATGTGCAGTTTAGGCGCATGTGCTATTCCGCCCTGCCGTTCACGGCGTTTTAGCCGCCGTGTTGGGGCCATTTATTTGACAGTTGTTGCGGTTCAACGTACGATAATTAGTGTCATTTGCTTTGTGATATGTGCTCATCTGTGATGAGTTTGTTTATATGTTTATCTGTATCCGACCCGCATAAGCTGCGCCCATATTACTCAAATGTCGCGAGCCGTTCATAAGGACGGTTCGCTTTGTTGTGTAACGAATCCATAAAAAGGAGTGAGCATGCCTATCATCGCAGCGCTCGTTGGCATCGTTTTGGGTGCCATCGCCGCCATTGCCTACATGCGCACCGCCAAGCAGGGTAGTCTTCACGAGGCCGACGAAAAGATCCAGTCGGCACACGCACAGGCTGAGTCCCTGATCGGTGATGCAAAGCGTCAGGCCGAGACCCTCAAAAAAGAGGCTCTGCTCGAGGCTAAAGAGGAGATCATCAAGAACAAGCAGGCCGCCGAGGCCGAGGACAAGCAGCGTAAGAGCGAGATTCGTACGCTCGAGAACCGCGTGATGCAGCGCGAGGAATCCCTCGATCGCCGCAACGACGCTCTCGACAAGCGCGAGCATCAGCTGTCCAGTCAGGCCGGTCAGGTCGAGAAGCGCTCCCGTGAGCTCGAGGAACTCTGCGCAAAGCAGACCTCCGAGCTCGAGCGTATCGCCGACCTTACCCGCGAGGATGCCCACAAGGAGCTCCTCGATAAGGTTCGCGGCGAGGTCACCCACGAGGCCGCCACGATCATTCGCGAGTCCGAGCAGCAGGTTCGCGCCGAGTGCCACAAGACCGCCCAGGAGATTCTTTCCCTGGCGATTCAGCGCTGCGCTGCCGACCACACTGCCGAGGTCACCGTTACCTCCGTGCACATTCCCTCTGATGACCTCAAGGGCCGTATCATCGGTCGCGAGGGTCGCAACATCCGGACCTTCGAGCAGGTTTCCGGTGTCAACCTCGTGATCGACGATACGCCCGAGACCGTCGTTCTTTCGAGCTTCGACCCGGTCCGTCGCGAGACCGCCCGTGTCGCCCTCGAGAACCTCATCGCCGACGGCCGCATTCACCCCGCCCGCATCGAGGAGATGTATCACAAGGCTGCCGACCTGGTTCAGCAGCGCGTGCGCGAGGCTGGCGAGCAGGCTGCCTTCGATACCGGCATTCACGACCTGCACCCCGAGATCGTCAAGACCCTTGGTGCCCTGCGCTACCGTACTTCGTTTGGTCAGAACGTGCTTCAGCACTCCCTCGAAGTCTCTGACCTGTGCGGCGTGATGGCTTCCGAGCTTGGCCTGGACGTTGTGACCGCCAAGCGCGCCGGCCTGCTGCACGACCTGGGCAAGGCAATTGACCACGACGTCGAGGGCCCGCATGCCGTCATCGGCGCCGAGCTTGCCCGCCGTTATGGCGAGAAGCCTGTTATCGTTCATGCTATCGAGGCTCACCATGCCGATGTCGACCCCAACACGGTGCTCGATGTCCTGGTACAGGCCGCTGATGCTGTCTCTGCTTCTCGCCCCGGTGCCCGTCGCGAGTCTGCCGAGAGCTACATCAAGCGTCTTGAGAAGCTCGAGGAGATCGCCAACTCCCATGAAGGCGTCGAGCGTACCTATGCCATGCAGGCTGGTCGCGAGGTCCACGTCATGGTTCAGCCGGACAAGATCTCCGATGCCCAGTCCACGGTCCTAGCTCACGATATCGCCCATCAGATCGAGGAAGAGATGGAGTATCCCGGTCAGGTGCGCGTCGTCGTGATTCGCGAGAGCCGCGCTGTCGATATCGCTAAATAACATGAGCGACGCGAACGAGCTCATCTCATTTATCGCGTCGATGTCGGGGGAGGGCAACCTTCGCGTCGAGGAGAACCTTGGCGAGGGGTATGTCCGCCTCCGCGTTTCGGAAGCCGAGCGGCGCCAGGCAAAGCACGACATTCAGCATGTCGAGGATATCGTCATCGAAATGCTCCGTAATGCTCGCGATGCCGGCGCCGACAAGGTCTATCTCGCTACGACCAAGGAAGATGGCGTCCGCACGCTTGTCTTTCTGGATAACGGTTCGGGTGTTCCGCAGGATATGCAAGAGCGAATCTTCGATGCCCGCGTTACCTCCAAGCTCGAGAGCATGAAGATGGACCGTTGGGGCGTTCACGGTCGTGGCATGGCATTGTTTTCGATCAAGCAGAACACCGACGAGGCCCGTGTGGTCACGTCTGGTGTCGACCTTGGCTCGGCCTTTAAGGTGAGCGTTGCGGCCGACCGCCTCAGTGAGCGTGCCGATCAGTCCAGCTGGCCCCAGGCCGTCAAGGATGAGGACGGACGTTATGCCTGTGCTCGCGGCCCGCATAATATTATTCGCGCTGCTTGTGAGTTTGCGCTCGAGGAGTTGCGTGGTTGCGATGTCTATCTTGGTTCTCCGTCTGAGATTGCCGCGACCCTTTATGCTCAGGCGTCAAGTCGGCTCGATACGTCGCGTCTCCTGTTTATTGATGACGAGAGCGAGCTTCCGGTTGTCGACCGTTTAGGCCTTGCCTCTGATGCCGAGGACTTTATCCGTATCTGTTCGGGTTTGGGTCTTGAGATGTCTGAGCGCACGGCCCATCGCATTTTGGCAGGGCAGATTAAGCCCGTTCGCGGTGTGACTGCGCGTCTGCTGCGCGAGCGTGATTCGTCCTCGCATGCGCCGGCTCCTGTCGATCTCGCGAAGGATCGTCGCGGGCTACGTATTGCCAAGGATGACATGGCACAGTTTTCGCGTGCTGTGGAGCGCGACTTTAATGACCTTGCCGCCCGGTACTATCTCAACCTTTGCGGCGACCCAAAGATTCGTGTTTCGCGTGATCGAATCACCGTGACCTTCGATCTTGCCAAAGAGGAATAGTGCCTTTACCGAGTCCACTCGGTACGATACAGTTATTGCAGTTAAAACGTACTTTTAAACGCAGGAGTTTCTTCATGGATTGCCTGAAGGTATCAAGCAAATCATCGCCCGCGTCCGTTGCCGGCGCCATCGCCGGCATGGTCAAGGATGGTGTACCCGTCAACATCCAGTGTGTCGGCGCCGGTGCGGTCAACCAGGCCATTAAGGCCGTGGCTATCGCGCGCGGTTTTTTGATTCCAACCGGTTTTGATATTTCCTGCGCGCCCGTGTTCTCCGACATCCTCATTAACGGGGAGTCGCGCACGGCCATCCGCCTTTCTATCTACGTTCACCAGATCAATCGAGCTGCTATGGATAACGTCGTCATGGATGATGTTAAGCCTGTGGCATAGCTTCTGCTTGCCTCGATTCGCCTCCCTTCCATCGTTAGGACTTATGCACATGGACCAGCGTTCCGTACGCGATATTCTTGCCGGTAAAACCTACTTTATCCGCACCTTTGGCTGCCAGATGAATCAGCACGATTCCGAGCGCGTGAGCGGTCTGCTCGATTCGTATGGTTGCCTCATGGCGCTCGATCCCGAGCATGCCGATATCGTTGTCTTCATGACATGCTGTGTGCGTGAGGCCGCCGATACTCGCCTGTACGGTCAGTGCAATTCCTGCAAAAGCCTGCCGCCTTCGCCTTCGGGCAAGCGTGTGGTTGCCGTGGGCGGCTGCATTGCGCAGCGTGATGGCGAGGGCCTGCTCACCAACGTCGATAACGTCAATGTTATCTTTGGCACGCATTCCATCGCGCATGTGGCCGAGCTCATTGCCGAGGCGTTCCTTGATGGTAAGCGTCATATCCGCACCAATGAGCATGAGGATACGGATGCCATGAGCATGCCGTGGCATCGCGAGACCCAGTATCACGCTTGGGTGCCCATCATGACGGGCTGCAATAATTTCTGTACCTATTGCATCGTTCCGTACGTGCGCGGTCGCGAAAAGAGCCGCCCCTTCGAGGAGATTGTCGACGAGGTGACTGGTTTGGTGTGCCAGGGCGTGCGTGAGATTACGCTGCTGGGCCAAAACGTTAACTCATATGGTCGCGATCTGTTTGGTAAGCCGCGTTTTGCCGATCTGCTGCGTGCCGTGGGCGATACGGGTGTGGAGCGCATCTTCTTTACGTCTTCGCATCCCAAGGATCTGCTGCCCGAGACCATCGACGCCATGGCCGAAACGCCTGCCGTTATGCCGCAGCTGCACTTGGCCGTCCAGTCAGGTTCGACGCGGATCCTCAAAGAGATGAATCGCCGTTATACACGCGAGGACTATTTGGGCTTGGTCGATCGCATTCGCAACCGTATGCCCGATATCGCGCTCTCGACCGACATTATCGTTGGCTTCCCGGGCGAGACTGAAGAAGACTTTGAGCAGACGCTTTCACTTGCCGAGACGGTCCGCTATGCCCAGGCCTATACCTTCATCTATTCCAAGCGCGCCGGTACCCCGGCCGCCGAGATTGACGATCCTACGCCGCATGAGGTTATTCTCGAGCGTTTCAACCGCCTGGTTAAGGTTATCGAGACCACGGCACACGAGTATAACCAGGGTGAGCTTCATACTGTGGTTCCGGCGCTCATTGAGGGAACGAGTAAAAAGAACGACGCGGTCCTGCTGGGCAAGAGTCCTAAGAATCAGACCGTTCATGCGCCCATCCCCGAGGGCTATAGCATCGATCAGTTTGTTGGCAAGATCGTTGATGTTGACGTTGACGTTGCCATGACCTGGTATTTGTCCGGCTCCGTTGTGGGCGAGCCGCGCTAATGGTTTCTCCCGGGGCAGGTCTTTCCGCCGTTGCGATCGTCGGTCCGACGGCGGTTGGTAAGAGTGATGTTGCCGACCGTTTGGCCGCTCGTCTTTCGTCCGAAGTGCTGTCGTGCGATGCGATGCAAATCTATCGCGGCATGGACATCGGTACCGCAAAGATGGCGCTCGATGAGTGTACGGCGCCGCTGCGTCTCGTCGACATTGTAGAGCCGGGTGTGGCATATTCTGCTGCGCTTTATCAGGCTGACGCTCGCGCGCATGTTGAACGCTTGCTGGGCGAGGGCCGCCTACCGGTGTTTTGCGGGGGCACAGGCTTGTATCTCAAGGCCGCCCTAGATGAGATGGATTTTCCCTCGGGCGAGCTTGAGGACGATCGCCGCGCGGAGTATCAGGAGCTTGCCGAGCGCATTGGCGAGGAAGCGCTGCACGCGCTGCTTGCCGAGTGTGACCCCGAGTCCGCTGCGGTCATCCACCCCCATAATGTTCGTCGCGTGATTCGCGCGCTCGAAATGCACGATGATGGTGTGTCCTACGCGCAGCAAAAGTCGCAGTTTAGTGTTCCGCGCGAGCATTATCACGCTCTGTGGTTTGGTTTGATGCGTAATCGTGAGGCGCTTTACGAGCGTATTAATCTTCGCGTCGATTTGATGTTTGAGCAGGGTCTTGTTGATGAGGTTCGCGGTCTTATGGACCAGGGGCTGGGAGATGCCCTGACTTCGATGCAGGCAATTGGCTATAAAGAGATCATCGATGCTTTCAATGGCGTGACGAGCATGGATGAGGCTCGCGAACTCATTAAGATGCGTTCGCGTCGCTATGCCAAACGTCAGCTTTCGTGGTTTAAGCGCGATGACCGTATCGCGTGGTTTGATATGGATGAATGTACGATCGATGAGGTCGTTGCTGATATCCTGCATCGTATTGAGGCTGCCTAATGGCTCGTTTCCCCCTTGTTCCCACGGCACCCGAGCCCGAGCGTGCCATTTTGGTTGGTGTTGAGTGGCGCGACAATGCATGGCCACTCGATCGATCGCTCGATGAGCTTGAGCGCCTTGCCCACACGGCTGGTGCCCAGTGCGTGGCTCGCTTGTCTCAGCGTTTGGTAAAGCCGTATCCCAAATCATTTATCGGTTCCGGTAAGGTAGAGGAGCTGTGCGGTCTGGTACATCGCATGGATGCCGATGTCGTTATTTTTGACGACGACCTGACGCCCTCGCAGCAATCCTATTTGGAGAAAGCCGTGGGCGAGCCGGTAAAGATTATCGATCGTACGGCACTGATCTTGGATATCTTTGGCCTGCATGCTCAGACGCGTGAGGGACGCCTACAGGTACAGCTGGCGCAGCTTCAATATCTGTTGCCTCGTCTGCGCGGCATGTGGAGCCATCTCGCCAAGGAACAGACGCGCGGCGGCATCGGCTCACGCTTTGGTCAGGGCGAAAGTCAGCTCGAGGTCGACCGTCGCCTCATTCGTAATAAGATCGCTGCGCTTCGACGTGAGATCAAGCAGGTTGAACAGCGTCGTGATGTTCAATCCAAGAGTCGTATTGAGTCACCGGCGTTTCGCGTCGCGTTAGCCGGTTATACCAATGCCGGTAAATCGACGTTGCTCAATCGTCTGACCGGTTCTACGGTACTTTCGCAGGACAAGCTGTTTGCTACGCTCGACCCGACGACGCGTTCATATCGCCTGCCTGGCGGTCGCGGCATGACGATTACCGATACCGTCGGCTTTATTCAAAAGCTGCCGCATGGTCTGGTCGATGCCTTTAAATCGACGTTGTCCGAGGTGTTGGGTGCCGATTTAATTCTCAAAGTCGTGGATGCGTCTGATGAGGACTATGAGCGACAGCTTGAGGCTGTCGACCGCGTGCTTGATGAGATCGGCGCCGGAGAGCGTTTAACGCTTACGGTGTTCAATAAAATCGATCTTCTCGATAGCGTCGATCGATTGAGTTTCCGTCGTCGTTATCCGGAAGCTGTTCTGTTCTCGGCCCAAACGGGCGAGGGGCTCGACGATCTCGTCGATCGCATTGCTCGCGAGGCGGCCGCCACCGATGTGCTGCTTTCCGCCGACATTCCATATCGTGAAGGTGCACTCATCACAGTCGTGCATGAGCAGGGGACCCTTTTGCACGAGGAATATCTTGAGGATGGCGTTCGTATTGTGGCGAAACTGCCGGCTCGTATTGCACCGCGGCTCGAGCGTTATCGCACCGAGTAGGCGAGCTCCAAAATGCCCAGTATGATGGGCTGATGTAGCAGATAAAAGGGGAGTGAATGACGTCCAAGGCTGGCGAGCGCCGGCAGGGGGTTGGCGTAGGCCCAGCTTGGGGCGGTCTTACCGATTCCCTGCGCTATGTGTGCGGCGAAGTATCCTGCAAGATACATAAAGATAAACGGGATGATGGGGTAGTAATCACCTGAGATAAATCCAGGGCTCGGAAATCCTAGCCGGTTGATTTCCGATCTCAGCCGAACACATTGAGCGGATAGGACGTTCCCGCAG